>JAFQLB010000065.1 GCA_017396675.1 Lachnospiraceae bacterium | reverse complement strand
TACAGACATCCTTGTCTGACGCACCTTTGCCGTACCTCCATGTACGGCAAGAGCTGATTAGCTCCCCTGTATCCGATAAAAGCTCATACCAACAGCATCTTTGTTCTACTTAAAATCTTTTTACTCTTGGCATCTCTCACAGAGACATCCATTCTGTTGACCTTTTATCTTTTCTTCTCCTGCAGTAGAGAAGGTAAGTTGCCTGCATACGTCAATGCCCTGCAGACCCGAGCATTTTCCCGGCAAACAGGCAATGTATTCAGATGTTTGAAAACCTGGGCAGATGCATGTTATAGATATAACTTTTGGGAAAAGGTTTCTTTTCTCACATCCCTTTAGAGGGGCGTTTATTTTGTCTTGGCAAACCCATTTGCCGGTGCTAAAATGAAAAAACAGATCGTATAGTTTGAATAAAGCAAAATGGGTGAAATGGGAGTGAGGATGCGAAGGAGGAAAAACAGAAGGGTATCAAAATATATACATATGATGTTGGCATCGGCTTTGACGGCAATTTTTATTGCTGTGCTTTTTTTCATCCTTCGCTATCTTGTTGGACCGGAGCAGGAACCTTATGCGGTTCAGACATTTTCGGCAACGCCTTGGGAGGAGACGGAGGGAAGGTTTTCTCAGGGTGAGGAAGTCATTCTGATCTCGCATGATCAGATGAGTGACGGAAGCTGGCGGACGACGGAGCATGTGTATCAGTACCGGCTGGAGATTTCCGGCAGGCTGTATCAGTCCATGGGAGATACCACTTATATCGTACTCAGCAATACGAAGGAGATTACCTTTGAACAGGCATGGAAGGCCGCTGGCCTGGGGAGTCACACATCAGACTATTTACCTCCGGAGGAGGCGGTAATTGCGGGCATTGTGTTTGCACCGCGGCAGGACAGGGCGGATTCCCATGAGCCTTATGTGCTGCTGGTATGTGCGCCTCCTGACAGTCTGGCACTTAGAATGTCACCGGGATCGGGGGAGGACGTGGTTGCCCATCTGCCTGCAGGAACCTACGTAAAATGGTACGGTGAATCAGAGGAGGAAGCCGGGGCGACGTATTACAGGGTGGTAACAAGAGGAAGTGGGCAGGAAGGATACGTACCGGCGGACGACTGTGTTTCGGTGGAGTATGAACCGATGGAAGACTTGCTGACAGTGGTGGAGACGGAAGGTGTATATACATATGACAGCATGGCAGAGGACATACAGACGCTCTGCAGCCGCTTCCCCGATCGTCTCAGGAGCCGGGTGATCGGCACCAGTCTGGACGGAAGAGACATTTTTGAAGTGACTTTGGGCAATCCGGATGCTCCAAGGCATATCCTGGCGCAGGCCTCCATTCACGGCAGAGAAGATATGAACAGCCGACTTGTTATGAGGATGCTGGAATACTATGCTGTGTTTTACGATGAAGGAATGTATGACGGGACGGTGTACAGAGATATTTTTGAGCATACCGCATTTCATGTTGTTCCCATGGCCAATCCCGACGGCGTAACCATCAGTCAGAGAGGAGCGGAAGCCTTAAACAGCGATGCCCTGAAACAGGGAATTTATGAATGCTATGAGAGGGACAGGGAGCGGTTACGATATGAGATCGATGGCAACGGTGACGGGAACTGGGTGGCAGCTTCCCCGCTGCGGGATGGCGAAAGCGGTGAAAGACGGATTACCTTTGAGGAGTATCAGTCCATCTGGAAAGCCAACGCAGCAGGGGTGGATCTGAACAATAATTTTGATGCCGGTTGGAGTGAGATGCAGCTGAAGGAGCAGCCTTCCTACAGCGGCTTCAAAGGAAAGACGCCGGTTTCGGAGCCGGAAAGCAAAGCGCTGGAAAAGCTTGCTCTGGAGAGAGACTATGCCTGTTTTCTCAATTATCATTCCCGGGGACAGATCATTTACTACGATGTGAGAGGCAATTCTTTGGAGAATTCCAAGGCCTCTCTGGAGCTGGCCAATTTCCTGGACAGCAGGATCAAGTACGATCCCGTCAATACCGCAAATGACAATAGCGTGAATATGGGGGGCTTTGGGGACTGGATACAGCTGAAGCTGGATCGTCCCAGTGTCACCATTGAAAGCGGAAAGAGACCCTGTCCTCTGACAATAGAAGAATTTCCCGGAATCTGGCACAGACACAGGGAGACCTGGGCGATGCTGGGTAAGCAGATTTTAGATACAAAAGACAGCGCTTCCACGGAACGGGAAGGCGGCCAAGGGGAAACGGATACGGAGAAAGAAACAGAGAAGGAAGCGGATCCCCTTCTGGTGGTGATTGATGCGGGGCATCAGTTACAGGGAAATTATGAAAAAGAACCGGTGGGACCGGGAGCCTTGGAGATGAAAGCGAAGGTTTCCTCCGGCACACAGGGAGTGGCCAGCGGACTGAAGGAGTATGAGCTGAATCTGTCGGTTGCCCTCAAGCTGCAGACGCTTTTGGAAGAGAGGGGCTATGAGGTGCGTATGGTGCGCACGGAGCATGATGTGGATATCAGTAACAGTGAAAGGGCGGCGGTTGCCAATGATGCGCAGGCGGATGTGTTTTTAAGGATCCATGCCAACGGTTCCGAAGACAGCAGTGTGAACGGAATTA
>JAFQLB010000064.1 GCA_017396675.1 Lachnospiraceae bacterium | reverse complement strand
TGTACGGCAAGAGCTGAGTCGCTTCCCCTGTATCCGATGCAAGCTCATACCAACGTCAGCTTTGTTCTACTTAAAGTCTTTTTACCCTTGACATCTCTCACAGAGGCATCCATTCTATTGATCTTTTTTATCTTCTGTTCCCTTGCTGCAGAGAAGGTACCACCTCTTTACAAAGGAATTGCGAAAAGAAACCTTTCTCTCAAAAGAAGTAGATCCGTAATGTGTATCCGCCAATGCCCTGCAGACCCAAGCATTTTCCCGGTCAACAGGCAATGTATTCGGACGTTTGGAAAACCGGACAGATATACGTCATGGATCTACTTCTTTTGAGAGAAAGGTTTCTTTTCGCACCTCCCCTTACGGACAATTCTCTTTAATTCTAAAAAAAAAATTAAATCAAATAAACGACAAAAAAATGTGAATAGTTAAGAAAAATAGAGATATATCAAGAAAACAAGAGATTATAGAGTCTAAACTTGTTTGCATAAGAAAAAGGAAAATCATAATATAGTCAAAGAAGTTAGCACTCGACTAAGATGAGTGCTAACAACAGTAAAAATATAATTATTGATAAAACAGGAGGCAGAATATGAAATTAGTACCATTGGGCGACAGAGTCGTATTAAAGCAGCTGGAAGCTGAAGAAACCACCAAGTCCGGTATCGTACTTCCCGGCCAGAGCAAAGAAAAGCCGCAGCAGGCAGAGGTTATTGCAGTGGGCCCCGGCGGTATGGTTGACGGCAAGGAGATCAAAATGGAAGTCAAAGCCGGGGATCAGGTCATCTATTCCAAATATGCAGGCACGGAAGTAAAGCTGGAAGAGCAGGAGTATATTATCGTAAAGCAGTCTGATATTCTGGCAGTTGTTCAGTAATGCTCCGTAAGAAATCAAGGGAAATCAAGAAATAATAAACCATTATTATAGCAGGAGGTTAATCATTATGGCAAAAGAGATCAAATATGGCGCAGAAGCGCGTGCGGCACTGGAAGCCGGTGTCAATAAGCTTACCAATACAGTCAGAGTTACTTTGGGACCCAAAGGAAGAAACGTTGTTCTGGACAAATCCTTCGGTGCGCCTCTCATCACCAACGACGGTGTGACCATTGCGAAAGAGATTGAGCTGGAAGATGCTTTTGAAAACATGGGTGCACAGCTGGTGAAGGAAGTGGCTACCAAGACCAACGACGTAGCCGGAGACGGAACCACCACGGCTACGGTACTGGCACAGGCAATGGTTCAGGAGGGTATTAAGAATCTGGCAGCAGGCGCCAATCCCATCATTTTGAGAAAGGGTATGAAGAAAGCAACCGACTGTGCGGTAGAAGCCATTGCCAAGATGAGTTCCCCTATCAACGGCAAGGAGCATATTGCAAGAGTGGCTGCCATTTCCGCCGGTGATGAATCTGTGGGCGAGATGGTTGCAGATGCCATGGAAAAGGTATCCAATGACGGTGTTATCACCATCGAAGAATCCAAGACCATGCTGACAGAGCTGGATCTGGTAGAGGGTATGCAGTTTGACAGAGGATATATTTCCGCTTACATGGCTACCGATATGGATAAGATGGAAGCCGTACTGGATGATCCCTATATCCTGATCACGGATAAGAAGCTGGCAAATATTCAGGAGATCCTGCCCATTCTGGAGCAGATCGTACAGTCCGGTGCCAAACTCCTGATCATCGCTGAGGATGTAGAAGGTGAGGCTCTTACCACTCTGATCGTGAACAAGCTGCGCGGTACCTTCAATGTAGCGGCAGTGAAGGCTCCCGGATACGGTGACAGAAGAAAGGCTATGCTGGAGGATATCGCTATCCTGACAGGCGGACAGGTGATTTCCGACGAACTGGGTCTGGATCTGAAGGAAGCTACCATGGCACAGCTGGGACGCGCAAAATCCGTAAAGGTTCAGAAAGAAAATACGGTGATCGTAGAGGGCGCAGGAGATACACAGGCAATTCAGGCGAGAATTTCTCAGATCAAGAAGCAGATCGAAGAAACTACCTCTGATTTTGACAGAGAAAAGCTGCAGGAGAGACTTGCCAAGCTGGCCGGCGGCGTAGCCGTAATCCGCGTGGGCGCCGCTACCGAAACGGAAATGAAGGAGGCCAAGCTGAGAATGGAAGATGCTTTGGCAGCTACCAGAGCAGCCGTAGAGGAAGGTATCATTGCAGGTGGCGGTTCCGCTTACATTCATGCCTCCAAAGAAGTCGCCAAGCTGGCAGAGACTCTGGAGGGAGATGAAAAGACGGGTGCTCAGGTAGTACTGAAGGCACTGGAGTCTCCTCTCTATCATATCGTTGCCAATGCCGGTATGGAGGGCAGCGTTGTAATCAACAAAGTAAAGGAAAGCAACGCAGGTACGGGCTTTGACGTATTGAAGGAGGCCTATGTGGATATGGTATCCGCAGGTATTCTGGATCCCGTAAAGGTAACGAGAAGTGCGCTTCAGAACGCCACCAGCGTGGCTGCAACATTGCTCACAACAGAGTCTGTCGTGGCAAACATCAAAGAAGATACGCCTCCGATGCCTGCAGGCGGCGGCATGGGCGGAATGATGTAAGATACGCCCCACAGTAAGATCGGATGTAAGAAACCCCTTCTTCGGAACTTTAGTTCCGGAGAAGGGGTTATTGACTTCATAAAAAATAAAATATATAATTGTCAATATATTTGCTCAATTTGCTTATTTTAATTTTTTCAAGTGATAGATTTACGGTATTGCGAAGGTGTGGTGAAGACATTGGAAGGGAATCGGACAGAGAACAAAAAAACCACGAATTTTATATTGGATGACGGACGTATTGAGGGGATCACGGAGTATCTGTCTCCGGAGCAGCTGTATCAGGATCTGATCGCGCGTGTCCGCAGGTATCATCCGTCGGATGATATCACTCTGATCGAGAAAGCCTTTCGGGTGGCGGAGGCGGCTCATGAACAGCAGAGGAGAAAGTCCGGAGAGCCCTACATCATTCATCCGCTGTGTGTGGGGATTATTCTTGCCGACCTGGAAATGGATAAGGAAACCATCGTTGCGGGATTGCTTCATGATGTGATCGAGGATACCATTATGGAGGAGCAGGAGATTGAGGACACCTTCGGAAGTGATGTGGCTTTGCTGGTGGACGGTGTGACCAAGCTGCAGAGGCTGCAGATGACGGCTGCCACGGGAGACCGTACGGCAGATCAGCTGGAGCTGCAGGCTGAGAATCTGCGGAAGATGTTTCTGGCCATGGCAAAGGATATCCGGGTGATCCTGATCAAGCTGGCAGACCGCCTGCATAATATGCGTACGCTGAAGTACATGCCTGCGGAAAAGCAGACCAGGATCGCCAGAGAGACACTGGATATTTACTGCCCTATCGCTCAGAGGCTAGGCATCTCCAAGCTGAAGGTGGAGCTGGACGATCTTTCCTTAAAATATCTGGAGCCGGAGGTGTATTACGATCTGGTAGAGAAGATCGCACTGCGTAAGAGCGTGCGGGAAGCCTATATTGAGAGCATTGTTGAAGAGGTTGGAAAGCATATCAGGGATGCGGGGATCAAAGCCAGCATTGACGGGCGGATCAAGCACTTTTTCAGTATTTACAGAAAGATGAAAAATCAGGACAAGACACTGGATCAGATCTATGATCTCTTTGCCATCCGCGTGATCGTCAAGGATATCAAGGATTGCTATGCTGTGCTGGGAGCCATTCATGAGATGTATAAGCCCATTCCCGGGCGGTTCAAGGACTATATTGCCATGCCAAAGCCCAATATGTACCAATCCCTGCACACAACTCTGATCGGCACCACCGGGCAGCCCTTCGAGATACAGATACGAACTCATGAAATGCACAAAGCGGCAGAGTACGGGATCGCTGCCCACTGGAAGTACAAGGAAAATGCAGACGGTAAAAAGGTGGAGGCACAGGAGGAGGAGAAGCTGACCTGGCTTCGTCAGATCCTGGAGTGGCAGAAGGATCTGTCCGACAATCAGGAGTTTCTGAATCTTTTAAAAAGTGATCTGGATCTGTTTTCCGACAGCGTCTATTGCTTTACGCCTACCGGTGAGGTAAAGACCCTTCCGGCCGGCAGTACACCCATTGATTTTGCCTATCATATCCATTCGGCGGTAGGCAATAAAATGGTGGGCGCCAGAGTAAACGGCAAATTGGTGAATATCGATTATAAGATCAGAAACGGTGATCGGATAGAGATCGTCACCTCGCAGAACTCCAAGGGTCCCAGCCGGGATTGGCTGGGAATTGTCAGAAGTACCCAGGCCAAGAGTAAGATCAATCAATGGTTCAAAGCGGAATTTAAAGAAGATAATATTATCCGGGGAAAGGAGATGCTGGCTGCCTACTGCAAGGCCAAATCCATCAACACTCTGGATATCATGAAGCCGGAATACATGGAAGGCATCATGAAAAAATACGGCTTTAAAAACTGGGATGCGGTGCTGGCCGCGGTAGGACACGGCGGTCTGAAGGAAGGGCAGATCTTAAATAAGATGGTAGAGCTTTATGAGCAGGATCATAAGCGTACCATGACCAATGAGGAGGTTCTTTCCACCATTGCCGAAAACGGCAGAAAACGCAGCACCCACATCAAGCACCAGGGGAGCATCGTGGTCAGGGGCATCGATGATGTGGCGGTGCGTTTTTCCAAGTGCTGTTCTCCGGTACCGGGAGATGAGATCATTGGCTTTGTAACCAGAGGCCGGGGAGTTTCCATTCATAGGACAGACTGTGTTAATATCATCCATCTGCCGGAATTTGACAGAGACCGGTTGATAGAGGCGGACTGGCAACAGGATCAGGAAAGAGACCCCAATGAAAAATACGTAGCGGACATCAATATTTACTGTCAAAACCGGCATGGACTGCTGGCGGATATTTCAAAGGCCTTAACGGAGAAGGATATCGATATCCTGTCTCTGCACACCAGGATCAACAAGCAGGATGTGGTCACCATGTCCACCTCCTTTGAGATATCGGGAAGAGAAGAGCTGAACCGTATCATCGACCGAATTCGTAATATTGAGAGCGTGATCGATATTGAACGTACTACGGGTTAAGCTTTCTTACGGAAGGAATAGGGGAAGAGAGTCAGGGAGGATATCATGAAAATTGCAAGTCTGGTGTTGGGGATGACACAGACCAACACATATTACCTGCACCTGCAGGACAGCAAGGAAGTGCTGGTGGTGGATCCGGCAGATCGCGGAGATTATATCTACGAGAGGATTACCTCTCAGGGATTGAGGGTGGCCGCTGTCTTGCTGACCCATGGGCATTTTGACCATATTTTGGGCTGTCAGAAGCTGAAGGAGCTCTCGGGAGCTCCCGTATACGCCTTTGAGGAGGAACGGGAGGTGCTGGAGAGTGACCGTCTGAATGTATCCCGGGAGGTGGGAAGAAGCTTTACCATGAAAGCGGACGTCTATCTGAAGGAGGATGAGGAGGTAACATTGGCAGGTATGACCTTTCGCCTGGTGGCAACTCCGGGTCATACGAAGGGGAGCTGCTGCTTTTATTTTGAAGAAGAGCAGGTGTTGATCAGCGGAGATACACTGTTTCAGGGCTCTGTGGGAAGGACGGATTTGCCTACGGGAAGCGGAGGGACGCTTTACCGTTCCCTGAAGGAAAAGCTGATGTGCCTTCCGGAGGAAACAAAGGTATATCCTGGACACGGAGACAGTACCACCATAGGAGAGGAGAAGCGCTACAATCCTTACTGCGCATAAGGTATTTGGCCAAGGGCGGAATACCTTTGAGAGTTGAACATATGATCGTGATTACAGTGAACCGGCAGGAATTTGAATACGACATTCATTCTCTCGTAAAGGCCTTTTACCCGGGACAGGAGGTGAAGGTGTTTACAGAGGGCAGCCGGGAGCACATATCCTCGGAAGGGATGCTTCGGGGACATGTGGAATTTTTACCGGAAGAGATCTGCATCCGTCTGGCAGCGGGAGAGGAAAGTCTGGAAGAAAAAGTGAGCCTGCTGCCGGGAGAAGACAGACTACTTGTAAAAAACAAGCTGAAACAGAGACTCTATCATCAGCTTTCGAAGCTTACCGGGCGGACACTTCCCTGGGGAGCTTTGACCGGAATCCGCCCCACCAGACTGGCGCTGACGCTTCTGGAGGAAGGAGTTTCCGAGGATGAGGTTTGCCGACAAATGCAGGAAACCTACCTGGCCAGTCAAAAAAAGGCAGAACTCAGCCTCCGGATCGCAAAAAAAGAGCAAAAGATACTTTCCGGACTGCATACCAAGGAAGGATATAGTCTTTATCTGGGGATTCCCTTCTGTCCCACGACCTGTTTGTATTGTTCCTTTACCTCTTACCCAATCGCACGCTGGGAGAAGCAGGTAGAGGATTATTTGTGTGCCATGGAACGGGAAATGCGGTTCCTTGGAGAGCTGTTCGGGGACAGACCCCTGGATACGGTCTATGTAGGGGGAGGCACTCCCACCACATTGACGCCGGAGCAGTTAAAAAGGCTGTTTGCCATGCTCTACCGATACTTTGATACGGGGAAGGTGCAGGAGATTACCGTGGAGGCAGGACGAGCCGACAGTATCACGAGAGAGAAGCTGACCGCATTGAAGGAGAACGGTGTAAGCCGCATCTCCATCAATCCCCAGACCATGAAGGAGGAAACGCTGCAGCGAATCGGCAGAAGGCATACGGCAGCACAGGTCACAGAAGCCTTTCATATGGCGAGAGCAGCAGGCTTTGACAATATCAATATGGATATGATCCTGGGACTGCCGGGGGAGACGACAGAGGATGTGGCAGCCACCCTTGGGAAGATCAGGGAACTGTCACCGGAGAATCTGACTGTCCATTCACTGGCTGTCAAGAGGGGCTCCGGTCTGTATCTTGCCACAGAAGGGCGCGGTGTGCAGACGCTGCAGGATCCCGAGGAGGCCATGGCCATCGCCTCCGAAGGGGCAGCCTGCATGGGGATGGAGCCATACTATCTGTATCGGCAGAAAAATATGACCGGCAATCTGGAGAACGTGGGCTTTGCCTGTGAGGGCAGAGAGGGACTGTATAATATCCTGATGATGGAAGAGAAACAGAATATTCTGGCCGTAGGCGCCGGTGCCATCAGCAAACGGATTTACCCTGACGGACGGATTGAGCGCAGCGAGAACGTAAAGGATATCACTGCTTATATGGAAAGAATCGAGGAAATGCTTGATCGTAAGAAAGCACTTTTGCAGAATCTCTGAGACGGATCCTATGCAAAAGATACAAAGAAAATGCTTGACAGGTAAGGAGAAAAAGAATCGATGAGACGCAAAAGAAGGCTTGTTTCGGGATTGGCATCGTTTTTGTTGTTTATGGCTTGTGCAGTCTGTGGGGGGTGTGGAAGCAGAGAACAGGAGCAGCCCACTACCGTTACCATTTGGCATGTGTACGGTGCCCAGACGGATTCCCCGTTAAATGATATGATCGATACGTTTAACGCAACTGTGGGGAAGGAGGAAGGGATTCAGGTACAGGTGACCATGGTATCCAATAACAACAACATACATAAGGATATACTGGCTGCCGCCGCCGGGGATCCCGGTGCGCCGGAGCTTCCGGATATTTTTGTGGCCTATCCCAAAACCGTGCTGGCTATGCCGGATGAAAGTATTTTGGTGGATTACGGTGATTATTTTAGCGAGGAAGAGCTTTCTGCCTTTGTACCGGCATTTTTGGAGGACGGTACGGTAAACGGTCGCCTGGTATCCTTGCCTGTGGCCAAATCCACAGAGCTTTTGTTTGTAAACAAGACTGCCTTTGACCGGTTTGCCAAGGACACCGGTGCAAAGCTTTCCGATCTTAAAACCTGGGAAGGATTGTATGAGACGGCCTGCAGGTATGCGCAGTGGACAGATGATCAGACGCCTGATGTGCCGGGAGATGGCAAGGCATTCTTTGTTCACGATTTTCATTTTAATTATTTTCAGGTAGGAGTGGAGTCTTTGGGAGAGGCATTTTTTGACGGGGAAGAACCGGCCTTTGGTCCCGTCTTTGAACAAATCTGGAACCCCTATGCCAAGGCGGCTCTTTCCGGAGGCCTCTGGCTGCAGGGGGGCTATGCCACAGAGCCCCTGCGTACCGGAGAGAGTATCGTAAGTGTGGCATCTTCGGCCAGTGTGCTGTATTTTTCCAATGAGGTGATTCATTCTGACAATACCACGGAATATGTGGAGCTGATCGCCATGCCCTGTCCGGTGTTTGAGAATGGTTCTAGGACAGTCATGCAGCGGGGAGCCGGCATGTGTACCGTGAAGTCCACGCCGGAGCGGGAAGAGGCGGCGATTACCTTTTTGAAATGGCTGACCGAGCCCCGGTGCAACACGGAGTTTGTGGTGCAGGCAGGCTATATGCCGGTTGTACAGGAAGCCTTTGACCGGTACCTCCCCGACAGCATTGAGAGCTTAACGGAACAGAAGTATGTGGAGCTTTATAAAGCATATTTGGAGACACAGGCAGAGTACGAATTTTATTCTGCTCCCCAGCTTGAGACCTATCTGGAGACAGAGACGGCCTTTGAGGAGCATGTCAGGCGGCAGCTGATTAGCGGAAGAAATGCTTATCAGGAAGCGGAAGGGGAAGATCCCATGCTTTTGGATCGGCTGGCAGAGGAAAATCTGAAGCAGTTTACGGAGATGATGAGAAGATGATACGCAGAAGGAAAAGGAAGGCAGATGAGGCGGGAAGTGAGAAATAAAATACCGGAAATGCTGTCTTTGACACGGAATGTAAGAAAGCAGAGTGTGGCAATGCAGCACAAGCTGCTGCTATATTGGATTTCCATGCTGCTTGCTGTTTTTGCTGCGTTGCTGGTGGTGTTGAGTGCCATGGGTGTTTTTTCCGGAACCGGGGAAAGGCTTCATCAGGTACTGAGTGTACATCATAAAAACGTAGCTGCCACTCTGAAAGAACAGATCAATCTGTTGACGGCAAGGGGGATCGATCTTTCAGAGCAGGTTTCAGACGGCCTTGATACACTGCTTTATGCTAAGCCAACCGCTGAGCTGAACAATGACGCACAGAGCCTGAAGGAGCTGGAGGAGGCCTTTTATCCCAAGCTGAACACAGCGCTCAGATCCAGTCCCTGTAACGGTGTTTATCTTGTAATGGATGCCACCATCAACACGGAGGCAGAAGGTGCGGAAGCATCACGGGCGGGACTTTATCTGCGCTTTGCCAATCTGAATGCAAAGAACGCCGTTCATCAGGATGTTGTGCTGTTTCGCGGCATTGCCGATATAGCGCGGATGAATCAGGTAGAGCTTCACAATCGCTGGAAAATGGAATTTGACACCTCGCTTATGATAGGATATACGCAAGCACTGGAGCAGGAAGCCAAAAAGCTGACAGAGAGTGTTTTTTGGACGCCGCGGGTCAGACTTACGGATACCTGGGAGAATATACTTTTGCTGGTGGTTCCGATTCCGGGAAGCGATGGCAGTTATCGCGGAATCTGCGGCGTGGAGCTGGGGGAGCTGTATATGCAGCTGTCCTACCCGGCCCAGGAAAGTGAATTTGGAAACATGATGACAGTGATAGCCCCCATGGAGGAGGACAGGCTGCTGCTCTCTCAGGGTCTGACAGGAGGACAGGGAGGTGCCAATCTCACCGCCGTTGACACGCTGACTGTGGAAGAGGGCAGGTTGTGTCACAGGTATACCGGCGAAGACGGAACTTTTCTTGGTATGCACACAAAGCTGGATATGGAGGTTGTCGATGGGAGCAGTATGTATGCTGTGACGTTGTTTCCTGAGGACACCTACCGGACGGTGCGGGACAGTGACAGGCTCCGATGGATTGCTGCTTCCACGATGTTTTTGGTAGCTACCATACTGCTTGCCGTATGTTTATCCAGGCGTTTTGTACGTCCCATTACCCAAAGCCTTGATGCACTGAATTCAGATACGGAAACGGAAGTGGGACATACAGGCATCTCGGAGATCGATACCTTGGTGGCATTTCTTCGGACCAAGGGACAGAGTGGGGGAACAGCCTCCCTTCCGGCTGATATTGAGGAATTGTTCAATGCCTTTGCCGGGCGTGCCGGGGAGCTTACCACCACAGAGCGAAATATCATCAAGTATTACGCAGAGGGTCGGGAAGTGGCAGAGGTGGCAGAGCTGGCTTTTATCAGTATTCACACGGTACGTAAGCATAATCTGAACATCTACAGGAAGCTGGGAGTCAGTTCCCGGGAAGAGGTGATGCTCTATCTGGAGCTGTTCCGGCGTTGCGGGCGTCTGGATGAAATCTTTCGGGAAAAGGAGACGGAATGAAAGTAAGATACGGCAAGAATGCATTGTGTCTGCTGCTGATGGGCGTCATATTTATTTCCGGCTGCGGAAAGAGGGAAGAAGTCACTGGGGGCGAAGAATTAGGGCTTGACACAATCGCAGCGGAAATAGAGGAGCCAGAGGGACAAGAGAATCAGGAAACCAAGATAGAGACATCGTCAAATCAAGGCAGTAAAGCAGATATAGAAATGCCTGCAGAAACAGACTATGAGCAAATATACGGCAAGGTGCTGGAGGAGTTTTATGCGTTGATTGCGAGTGATGGTGATGGAAGCGTCACGGTGGAAGGAGAAGGCGGAGTGGGGGAAGCTATCCGCAGCAATCGGGAGGACGACAACTTTTCCGTTGTGGGGTATGCCATAGAAGATTTCAGCGGAGACGGGATTCCGGAGCTTGTCATTGGGGATGCGGTATACAGGAATAAGATTTATACCATGTTTACCTGTACGGATGGGGAGCCCCGGTGTATTCTGGAGAGCTATCACAGGAGCAGATACAGCTGGATGGGAGGGAATGAATTCTTCTATGAGGGATCCGGAGGTGCCATTTACACTATTTTTGCCCACTACACACTCTCTCCCGACGGCAGGACGTTTCTTTGTCAGGAGTATTATTTCTCCCATGAAACGGATGAGACCTTTGAGGAAATCGGATTTTATCACAACACTTTCGGAGAGATGGAGCTGGGGGCTTCCACAAGACTTTCTTCGGAGGATGAATTCCGGCAGCTGGGAGAAGAATTGAGCGGCAAGATACAGCAGATAGAGCTGATTCCTTTTTCGGAGTATAAGTCCTAGATAATTACCAAAGTGGAGGCTGCAAAGGTCGAGGAGGTTTCAAATGAAAAGGTTCCATATGAAAGAAGGTCCGGTCTTATGCGTACTTTTGTTGACCGCAGTCACCTGTCTTACGGGCTGTAACCTTCTGCAGAACATGGTTGAGCATCATTATACGCATTATGAGCAGGAGGATGCGGACCGGATCACTGAAAAGGGCACTGAAATGATGGAGGCGTGGCTGGAGGAAAATATGCCGGGTGCAACAATAACCGAATGTTCGGCGTTTATTCAAAACATTACTTATTCCAGCCATGAGTATCTGACAGATTATGCTGCCGGGAGGAGGAACGCGACGACCTGACCGGTGAGATGACGGTATCCGATCGGCACTTTGACCCGCAGCAGGATCTGGTATTTGAGGAAACAAAGACGGGGTATCAGTATTACCTGCCCAACGAGGATTGGGAGGATGAGGTCTTTTACATCTGTGCATACGAAGGTGCTAAGATACGGAAGCATAACTATATCGAGTACTTTTATTCTGATGTAGCCGGCTTTATCGCAGGTGAGTACGATTCCGACGAAAAGGACGGCACAGAAACCATCTGGCAAAAGCAAAGTGATGGCTCCTACGTATTGTCATCGAAAGTAAATGAGTATCCTATCGGTTTCTCACACGCCGGAAGACTGGAACGGATCTAAGAGTTGTTGGCCAGAGGTATGATGCAGGAGGTGTAGCTATGCAGACAAAACCGGATCACCGGGAGAGCAAAAATCTGATTGATCGTGCACATGAAATTGACAAAAGATTAAGAGAGTCCATTGACGCACAGAGGGGTGAGATCGCTGCTGTGCGAAGAGCCGCCGATACATTTTACACAGAAAAGCTCAAGGCGGCGCTGGAAGCTATGGACATTGAAATGCTGTCTCAGGGCAAACAAGGCATACGTGTTTCTTATTTGAGAAATGCAGGTATCGACAATCTGTTTCAATTGTCAAAGATGTCCAGGACAAGGATCGAGGCACTTGACGGCATTGGCGCTCAGGGAGCAAAGAAAATATGGGAAACCACAGAAAAAATAGTAGCCAATACAAAAGAGAAACTGTCACTCAGAATTCAGGCAGACGAACCCTGTGAAGCGGACGATGTGCTGATTTCGGCATTATTTGTTTTGGTGCTTCATGAATCGCTTCGGACCTCCATGAAGCAGCTTTACAAAGAGAATCACTCCCTTCTTTTGGATAAGACCCGTGCAGCCAAAACTGCTACATCAGGTCTGAAATGGATGTTTGCCTCCAAAGGAAAACGAGACAGTGCATCCAAGGCTGTCTATGAACTGGAACAGCTGATGGAGGAAAGATTTGGGGCAGGCAGTCCCTACCACCTTTATGTATCCACCGAAACTGCGGATATCACGGAGCGCCGCGCTCACTTCCGGGAAAATGCTGCAGCTTATTACTCTGCGCTGGAAACCTATTGTAAACAGTTAAATATGGAAGAAGCGCAGCAATCCGATCTTTCTCCGGAGCTGCTCAACGACATTGAGGCGCAGGCTCTGGATCTGAAATATATGAAGGCTACGCTGCGAAGCTATCAGACCTTTGGTGTGAAGTACGCCATTCATCAGCAAAGGACGCTTTTAGGTGATGAAATGGGACTTGGAAAAACCATTCAGGCTATTGCCGTTATGGCGGCTCTGAAAGCGGCCGGAAAGCACCATTTTATGGTTGTCTGTCCGGCAAGTGTTCTGATCAACTGGTGTCGCGAAATTGAAAAGCATTCACAGCTGGAGGTTACCAAGATCCACGGCGGAGATGAGGAAGCATTGCTAACCTGGAGGTCCAACGGTGATGTGGCAGTGACCACTTACGAATCCATCAGTAATTTTGCACTTCCCGAGCGTTTTACCTTTGATATGCTGGTGGTGGATGAGGCACATTATGTAAAGAATCCGCAGGCCCAGAGGACGGTGGCGATGCGAAGACTTCTGGATAAGACAGAGGGTGTTTTATATATGTCCGGAACACCCCTGGTCAACAATGTGGATGAGATGTGTTTCCTTGTCAGCTGCCTTCAGCCGACGATTGCACAGCAGCTGGAGGAGGTGAAAAACATCTCCACGGCAGAACAGTTCCGCCAAGAGCTGGCGCCTGTTTATCTGCGCCGTGTCCGGGCAGATGTGCTCAAGGAGCTGCCCGATCTGATTGAAAAAGAACAGTGGTGCGTGCTGAGCAGCGCAGAGCAATCCATGTACCGGGAGGCGGTGGCCAGCGGTAATCTTATGGCCATCCGACAGGTATCCTGGCAGATGGAGAAGCCGGAGGACTCCTCAAAAGCCATGCGGCTCCTGGAAATTTGCAATGACGCGAAGGAACAGGGCAGAAAGATTATTGTGTTCTCCTTTTTCCGGAACACCCTTGAGAAGGTGCATGCCCTTTTGGGAGACAGGTGTCTGGAAACCATCTCCGGTGATATCAGCCCTGCCCGCAGGCAGGAGATCGTGGATGAATTCAATCAGGCGGAATCGGGTGCCGTTTTGGTAAGCCAGGTGCAGGCGGGCGGAACGGGACTGAACATACAGGCGGCCAGTGTCATCGTTTTCTGCGAGCCTCAGCTCACTCCCGCCATTGAGAATCAGGCGGTTTCCAGGGCTTACAGAATGGGACAAACCAGAGATGTGCTGGTTCACAGACTTCTGGCAGATGAGACCATAGACGAGAGGATGCTGGAGATCCTTTCAAAGAAGCAGGAAGCCTTTGATCACTTTGCCGACGAATCCGTGATCGGGGAAAACCAATTGGAAGTGCAAGAGGCTGCGGAAGGATCCTGGGTTACGAAAATGGTTCGGGAAGAGCAGGAGCGGCTATATCAACAATCAGAAATTGATGAGAAGAAATAAAACAGATCCGGAAAACCGGACGACCAAGCCAAACGCGATCAACATAAAAAGTTGGTCGCTTTTTTGTTGTGAAATCGCACAAAAAGAGCTGTAAAAAACTGTGCAATTCCAACTACTCAAATTGAGTATTTTTGATTTCGTGGACAGAAGGGAGCGGAAAATACTCAATTGGGTAATAGATTGAATACCAGAGTATTCAGTATGTTTATTATATATTTTTGCAGAAACAAGTAAAGAAAGGGAGGTGTCTGTGATGAAACAGTTTCTTCGGGAATATCTTACGGATCGTTCGGATGAAGAGAATTTCATTTTCTCTGTCACCTGCACAGAATGTGGATCAGTCTGGAAGAGTACACCCATTCGTTTCTCCAAGGCAAGGGCAAAGCCTCTCACGGAGGCAAAGCATATCATAGCACAGGCTTTGTACGAAAGGGAGCACGCAAGAGCTTTTGAAGACGCAGTAAACGAAGCAGTCCATCACTTTAATCTCTGTCCGCTCTGCAAGCGTCTGGTCTGCAATCACTGTTTCCTGATCTGCGACGATCTGGATATGTGTCGGACCTGTGCCGGTTATCTTCAGGAGGAGGGAGAGGCGGTGTTGGAAGAAGTGGCGGTGTATTAGAAGAGTAAACACATGTGGAAAATGTGGGAAAAGAAAAACATTACAAATGAAGGAGGTAGACAAAATGGGTCTGTTTGGAAAACTGTTTGACAAAAAGGAATGTGACATCTGTGGCGGCGAGATTGGTCTTTTGGGTAATCGCAAGCTGGAGGACGGAAATCTGTGTAAGGAGTGTGCCAAGAAGCTTTCCCCCTGGTTTGACGACCGCAGGCACTCTACGGTAGAGCAGATCAAGGAGCAGCTGGAGTATCGTGAAGCCAACAAGGAAAAGGTGGCAGCCTTCCGTGTGACCCGTACCTTGGGTGAGAATACGAAGGTACTGTTGGATGAGGATGCAGGTCTGTTTATGGTAACCGGTGCAAGGAATCTTCAGGAAGCCAATCCCGATGTGCTGGCCTTTTCGGATGTGACAGGATGTAATCTGGACATTGATGAGGACGAAGAGGAGATTATGAGAGAGGGCAAGGACGGTGAGGAAATCAGCTATAATCCGCCTCGCTACAAATACTACTATGATTTCAAAATTATCATCCAGGTGCGTAATCCTTACTTTGATGATATTACCTTTAAGCTTAACAGTTCCCGTGTTGAAGTAGAAGACCGCAGCGGTGCAATGCGCATGGGCGGCGTTCGCGCAGGCGGCTCCGGTATGAACCGTTTCAACAACGCGGGCCGCAACAGCGGAGCGGCGGTGCTTGGCCAGGTGCTGGGGAGTCTTGCAAACAATAGATTTAATCCGGAGAACGATATGGATTATCGCCGCTACAGAGAGATGGGAGAGGAAATCAGGGAAGCGCTGCTTCAGATTCGCCAGGAGGCTCGTGAGCAGGTGATTGCTGCCGCTGCGCCCAAGGCTGCTGTAACCTGTCCTTACTGCGGCGCCACCACCACACCGGATGCTTCCGGGTGCTGTGAGTTCTGTGGAGGAGCGGTGAACGGATAAAGCCCAGACACCAGAAAGGAGGCCTTTTATGTTGACAATGCAGGATAGTCTTATCTGTCGGATTGTGGATGGTTCGATTAACATGGATGTGGAGTTTCAGTATGAGGCTGCCTACAGCTACCAAGTGACTGATCAGAAATACTTTGAAGAGAGAACCGGAGGGCAGGCTCCGCAGGAATTGCTGGATGACACAATGAAATTGTGCATCATGAAAGCATTCCAACAGGTATATCCGGAGGGAATGATACCTGCAGAGGCGGAAAAGCCAAATCAGACAAAGCTCACACAGGTTCTGACCGGTATGGTAAATGAAAAGTGGAATCAGTATGCCGGAATCAGCCTGAGCGCCTTTTCTCTTCGGTCCTTTAGGGGAGATCCGGCTGCTATGAAACTGGTTGCACAGATGCAGGAAATGCAGAGAGCGGCGGGAACGATTACAGAGGCGTCAAAAAAAGAGATTTGCCCTTATTGTGATTCCACGGTACTTCCTGATGACGAGGGACACTGCCCCGCTTGTGATGCATTGCTTAAGGAAGAAACCAATCAGTAATTGTCAGGAGGTGAATGGAAATGAAATATCGCAAATACATAGCATTCTTTTTGACGCTTGTGATGGTATTTACCCTTGCCGCCTGCGGCGGAGATAAGGAAGAGGCAGCGTCCTTAGGGGAAACCGTGGAACGCAGCAGCGGACTGAAAGCCTCCGACAGTTCCTCTAAAGCTGCCGATACGGCAGATTCGCAGGAAATGGACTGGTGGGAAGGCCAGTGGTATGGCTGGTGGATGATTTTTGACGGGGATGGTTACTATGCGGATTATATCAATGAGGCCTTTGACTGCTGTATGATGCTTGAACCGACACAAGGAGGCCATCGGATCAGCATCTGGGACGAGGATTATAACAGCTATGAGGATGATTGTCTGGCCGAAGTACTGGTAGAGATTGACCCGGATGGAGGGGATGGGCCTTATGGTACAGCGGTGTCCGTGGCGGATGACGGGAATTATTTTTGGTATGGAGAAGTGGGTCAGGGTGACTGGTCCATTGACCCGGAGTATGCCGGCGTGGATCATATGCTGATTATCGAAGGTTCTTATACGGATGACGAGGGCGAATACTGTGAGTACGGAGTGGTGCTGACCAAGTGGGGGTATGAGTGGAATGAAGATGATTCTACTTACCCGCCCGACTATTACGACACTTATTTCCTGCCTCTGATGGAGGAAGGAGAGGAGTTGCCGACAGTATTTGAGCCCTACTAAGACTAAGAAACGGAGGAATGTGTATGCCAGCACAGGTAACGAATTATCAATGTCCGGCTTGTACCGGCCCGCTGCAGTTTGACGGCAGCACCGGAAAGCTGGAATGTGAATACTGCGGCTCTTCCTTTCCGGTAGAGGAGATCGAAGCGCTGTATGCAGAAAAAGACGCCAAGGCAGCCCGGGCTATGGAAGCGGCAGATGAAAAGCGGGAACAGGCACAGTCCGGCAGTGGGGAAGGCTGGGATATGTCCGGCATGAACGATGACTGGGGCACAGATGCGGATGGTATGCGGATGTACAACTGTCCTTCCTGCACTGCGGAGCTCATCTGCGATGAGACGACAGCAGCTACATCCTGTCCCTATTGCGGCAACCCCACGGTGGTACCGGGACAGTTCACCGGAATGTTGAAGCCTCATTATGTACTTCCCTTTAAACTGAAAAAGGAAGATGCGATTGCGGCGCTTA
>JAFQLB010000063.1 GCA_017396675.1 Lachnospiraceae bacterium | reverse complement strand
TTGATATTATTCTAGCAAAAAAGCTAGTGTCCTCAATTTGTCCGCGGGACGACTTTGGAGAGGCGAAAAACCCTTATATATCAAGGCTTTTTCGGATTCCGTGGGTCATTCCCACTCAATGGTGGCGGGTCCCTTTGGACTCAGGTCATACAGCACACGGCATACTCCCGGTACTTCTGCCAGAATACGATCCGTGATCTTCCTTAAAATCCTCCACTCCAATTCCGGCACCGTAGCCGTCATGGCATCCACCGTGTTCACCGCACGGATGATTACCGGCCAGTCAAACACTCTCTTTCCGTCTCTCACACCGGTAGATCTGAAATCAGGCACCACTGTAAAGAACTGCCATACCTTGGAGGTAAGACCCTCCTTGTCAAATTCCTCCCGCAAAATGGCGTCTGCCTCCCGCAACGCATGCAAACGGTCTCTCGTGATGGCTCCTGTACAGCGCACACCCAGTCCCGGTCCGGGGAAGGGCTGTCTGTCCACCATTTCTGCCGGCAGCCCCAGTGCTTTGCCAACCACACGTACCTCATCCTTAAACAGCAGCTTCACTGGCTCCACCAGGCCTTCAAACCTCATATCTTCCGGAAGTCCGCCCACATTATGGTGCGCCTTGACACCGTCACTTTCCAGAATATCCGGGTATATGGTACCCTGTGCAAGGAAAGAGATATCCTTCAGCTTCCTGGCCTCTTCTTCAAAGACACGAATAAATTCCTCGCCTATGATCTTTCTCTTCGTCTCCGGCTCCTCTACATCCACCAGCTTGTCCAGAAAACGATCCGTAGCATCAATATAAATCAGATTGGCGTCCAACTGACCGCGAAATACCCGGACAACGGCTTCGCTCTCGCCTTTCCTCATAAGTCCGTGGTTTACATGCACGCACACCAGTTGTTTGCCGATGGCTTTGATCAACAGTGCCGCAACCACCGAGCTGTCCACACCTCCCGACAGGGCAAGCAGCACCTTCTTATCTCCCACCTGCGTCCGGACAGCAGCAATCTGCTCCTGAATAAACTGCTCTGCCAGCGCCGGTGTCGTAATACGTTCCATCTGGTCCGGTCGTTTATTTGTGTCCATGTCTGATACCTCCTGGATATAATAAATAATAATGCATGCGAACTCTCCGCATCCCGCAGCCTGTCGCCGTCATTTAGCACTTCCTCATTATAATCAATGCATTTTTAGAAATCAATTCTTTTTTTCGTGGCGTTATATTTTTCTTGCATCTTCATATACTTGTATGTATAATGTTTATGTATTTTTTGTGGATTTACATTTTTATGCAAAATACGATTGGCCGACATTACACAAAGTATACTATATTTCAAGTAAAGAGGGTGTGAAGCATATGGAAAGAAAAGTTGGTACTGTATCAAGAGGTATTCGTTGTCCCATCATCCGGGAAGGAGACAATCTGGTTGACATTGCTGTTACCAGTGTAATGGAAGCCGCAGAAAGCGACGGATTTTCTCTGCGGGACAGAGATGTGATCGCTCTTACCGAATCTATCGTAGCCCGTGCACAGGGAAATTACGCAACCGTGGAGGATATTGCCGATGATGTGAGAGCCAAATTGGGCGGTGGAACCATCGGTGTTATTTTTCCCATTCTTTCCCGCAATCGCTTTTCCATCTGTCTGAAAGGCATTGCCATGGGTGCCAAGAAGGTTGTTTTAATGTTGAGTTATCCCAGCGACGAAGTAGGAAATGCTCTTTTAACCTACGATCAGCTGGATGATGCCGGCATCAATCCTTATACGGATGTTCTCACCCTTGCAAAATACAGAGAGCTGTTTGGAGAAAATAAACACGAGTTTACCGGTGTGGATTATGTGGAATATTATTCCGATATTATCAAAGAGGCTGGAGCAGATGTAGAGATCATCTTTGCCAATCAGGCCAAGGCCATTCTGGAGTATGCAGACTGTATTCTGACCTGCGATATCCATACCCGTAAGAGAACAAAGCGCCTCTTGAGGGAAGCCGGAGCCAAGGCCGTCTGCGGTATGGACGATATTCTTACCACTCCCCTGAACGGCAGCGGATACAATGCCAAATACGGACTGCTGGGTTCTAACAAATCCACAGAGGATAAGATCAAACTCTTCCCCAGAGAATGTATGGATCTGGTGGAAGATATCCAGA
>JAFQLB010000062.1 GCA_017396675.1 Lachnospiraceae bacterium | reverse complement strand
TTCTTATGATAGCTGTTTGTATTCTACTGCGATGATTATATTTACGAGCTCCTAAGAGTGAGTTCACGTGCATGGTCGCTAACGGGCATTTGAAAAGTAGTAGGCGATAAATCCAGAAAGTCCAAGTTGGATTCAGATATTGCCAAAAATCGTCTTGTCATGTATACTATACCATGTCAGCAGGAATTCGGATGTGCTTCGGGCGACAGGAGTTTTTGCATAAAAGCATTCAGAGGATGAAGGGTATGTCTAACTGGGCACAGAGAAGGCGGATTCAGCGCATGAAAAGAATAGTGATGATAGCCGCTTTTGTACTGCTTATGCTTCCTCTGGTTTTTCACATTGTGTTGATTTTGCAGGTGAGACGTCTGGAGGACAGGATAAAGAGCTTGGAAGACAGGCTTGTTTCCGGACAGGCATTGGTGTCGGAAACAGCGACCCGTGAAACTGCGGCACCTTCGGATTCGTCCGGAGAAAAAGACAGTACGACCACCCGGAGCGATCCGGAAGGAGAAGCGAAAGAGGAGAAGGGAGAGGTCAGAGAGGTGTATCTTACCTTTGACGACGGCCCCGGTATTTATACGGATCAGATTCTGGATATTCTGGCGGCATATGAGGTAAAGGCAACCTTTTTTGTCACGGGAGAGAATGCGGATCGGATGGAGGATACCTATCGACGGATTGTGGAGGAAGGACATTCTCTTGGATTGCACACGTACAGCCATAAATATCAGGAGATCTACCGTTCTCTGCCGGATTTTCAGGCTGATCTGAACCGTTTAAGAGAGTATCTGCGTGAAGTCACGGGACAGGAGGTTTCCATCAGTCGCTTTCCGGGAGGCAGCAGCGTGGACATCAGCAGAAGTCGGCTGCAGGAGCTGATAAACTGGTTGAATGAGGAAGGGATCGTTTACTACGATTGGAATGTTTCCGGCGGTGATGCGGATGCTTCCGACGTTTCTTCCACAGAGATTTACGAAAACTGCATGGAGGGGATCCGCAAGCAGGAGCGTCCCATGATCTTACTGCATGACACATCCACCAAACGAAGTACGGTAGAGGCGTTGCCCTTTATCATAGAAGGTATTCTGGAGCTGGGGAATACCGAGCTGTTGCCGATTCAGGAGGGAACGGTTCCGATTCAGCATGTTACATCAACGATAAATTAGGCGGAGGAGTTAAAAATGGGTTTTTTTCAGGACTTAAAGGAAGATTTATCTCAGGCGGTAAATGAACTGGGAGCGGAAGAAGCTATGGAGAACCAGACAGTGACAGCGGCAGCGGCAGAGCAGAAGGTGATCATTGATCCCAAACAGGCAGAGGATGATCTGGCAGAGCTGGAGGCCATACTGAGGGAAAAGGAAGAAGCCGATCAGGCAAAGGAAAAAGAAAAGGAAGTGCGTACCCACGAGAGAAAACTGGATATGAATGCAATTTTCAATAAATCCTTTGACGATGAGGTGTCCAACATTACGGGCGGCATGAGCATCAACGGTGATATTACCTCACAGGGCTCTTTGGATCTGGTG
Organism: Lachnospiraceae bacterium; assembly: GCA_017396675.1. Classification (GTDB taxonomy): domain Bacteria; phylum Bacillota; class Clostridia; order Lachnospirales; family Lachnospiraceae; genus SFDP01. The sequence continues at coordinate 646 of JAFQLB010000062.1, read as the reverse complement.
GGTTCCGTCCACGGAAATATCAGTGTTATGGGCAAACTGAATGTAACAGGTATCATCGAGGGCAATTCCGAGGCTTCCGAAATTTATGCGGAGAGCGCCAAGATTACGGGAGAGATTCGAAGCATGGGTAGCGTGAAGATCGGTCAGTCTACCGTTATTATCGGAGATATCTTTGCAACCAGCGCAGTCATTGCAGGTGCGGTAAAAGGGGATATCGACGTGAAGGGTCCCGTTATTCTGGATGCTTCCGCCATCGTTATGGGCAACATCAAATCCAAATCCGTACAGATCAACAACGGTGCCGTAATAGAGGGTATGTGTTCTCAGTGTTATGCAGATGTGAATCCCGTATCCTTCTTTGATGAGCTGAAAAAAGGCGGAGTATAACCAAGTAGGGAGAACGGCATGAAACGGATTTTATTGAAATTGAGCGGAGAGGCGTTGGCCGGAGAGAAGGGAACCGGCTTTGATGAAGCAACGGTCCGCAAGGTGGCACTTCAGGTCAGGGCATTGCGGCAGCAGGGACTTGAGATAGGAATCGTGATCGGGGGCGGCAACTTCTGGCGCGGCAGAACCAGTGAGAACATAGATCGTACGAAGGCGGATCAGATCGGTATGCTGGCTACGGTAATGAACTGTATTTATG
>JAFQLB010000061.1 GCA_017396675.1 Lachnospiraceae bacterium | reverse complement strand
ATATGCTTTCTATGACAAGTCAAAAAAGACCTGCCATTGCACCGCCTGCCAGGGGAAGTTCTCTGAGAAGGCCACAGGGGCAAAAATCAAGGATAAGGACAGCATTAAATGCCCGCTGTGCGGCGCGACAGTGACTGTTATGAAGAGAAAAGCCCAGGTGTCTGTGACCGGGCGCCTGACGATGATCCAGAACGTGAACGAAAAGCAGGGAGTGCAGAGACATTTTGTCGTGACTGTCGAATGGGCCAATGAAAGAAAGGTCTACCTGGAAGAAATCATCCGCTTAATGATGCTGCGGAACCAGAGGCACGCATGCAAAATCTATTACGAGGACGGATGGAACGGCTGGACGGGAGGAAATATACGCAACTGACGGTGGAAGACCAGCTTTTTATACCCTGACCGGGAAGGTATCAGAGCGGGACTTCAGGGTACCGCATACGATATTTGGATGGATGTCTTGCCCATGCTGGCCGAAGCAGGAGCAGAGGCGAATTATAACGGCCTGCTGATAGAATCAAACAGATACTGGGTCGGGATAGCAGAGTATTTGTTGAAAGGGCGGTTCTTCCGACTCCTGAAGGAAGAGACCGACATGATATCTCCTTGGGGCGGATATCTGGGAAGCTCGCTCAGGACGGGTGGAGAAGACATTGCAGAGGTTCTGCAGGTCCGGGACAAGCAGCTGATCAATAGGCTGCGCAATGAGAACGGCGGGAGAAAGATGTTGTCCTGGATGCAGTGGGCAGACGGGGCCGGGAAACGGATATCTGCAGAGTGCCTGGGCTGGTATGACAAGAACGACATCAGTGCCAGGGAATATCAGGACAGTAAAGCTTCACAATACCTGACTCCGGAACAGCTGATGAATTACATCAAAAGGCAGCAGGCTGAAAGTTATCGGAAAATGAAAGCCACATCTGTATTGAACCAATACGAGGATTACCTGAGCATGGCAGCTACGCTGGGAAAGCATATGGACGATGAGATGGTATATCGTCCCAGGGAATTGAAACGCCGGCACGATGAGGCTGTAGAGGAATGCAGAATACGCCAGGCAGAACTGCAGGCACAGCGTGATAAAGAAGCTGCCAAGCGTCAGGCGGAACAGATGCGGCAGAAATACCCGGGATATGAGGATATCTTAAGGGAGATTACAGAAAAGTATGAATATGAGGACGATACATACAAGATTCTGGTGCCCAGGAACTTCATGGAGATTACTGCAGAGGGAATGGCACTGCATCACTGCGTAGGAAACACGGAGAGATATTTTGACCGCATTGTGAGTCGGGAGACTTATATCTGCTTCCTGCGGCAGCAGTCCTCGGTGGAAACGCCGTTCTACACCATTGAGGTGGAGCCAGGAGGTACCATCCGCCAGCACAGAGGTGCCTTCGATGAGGAACCTGAGATTGAAAAGATAAAACCGTTCTTGAGGACTTGGCAGAAAGAGATCCGGAAGCGCATGAGCAAAGAAGATCACGAATATGCCAAGAAGAGCGCGGTACTTAGACAGAAGAATATTGAGGAACTGAAGGAAAAGAATAATACCAGGGTCCTGAACGGACTCATGGAAGATCTGATGGAGGCGATCTAATGGAATTAGCTACATATGCAAATTATCAGCAATATAAACAGGAGCTGGACACAGAGCTCCGCAAGACTACGGAAGGATTTGTAAAGATAGGGTATCTCTTAAAAGTGGCCAAGGACACGGACGTGCTGCGGGAATCCGGATACGCCAATGTGTACGAGTTTGCCCAGGCAGAATATAACATCGACAAATCCCAAGTATCCAGATTCATGAGCATCAATGACAGATTCTCGGAGGGAGGCTATTCTGACCGCCTGAAAGAACAATTCAGAGGATTTGGCCATGCTAAGCTTACGATTATGCTGCAGTTGCCGGATGAGATCAATGAGGAGCTGACGCCGCAGTTTTCAAAGACTGAGATCCAGGCCCTGAAAGAAGAATATGACGAAGAGAGCAAAATAACAGCCCTGGAAGTCCTGATGGAAGGAGAGGATCCTGAACAGAAGACAATGGACAGTAATCTCTACAAGATACTTCACCAGCTGGGCAAGGACGAACCGAAGCTTTATGTAAAGCTGCACGGAGCGACCCGCGGAAATGTAAGTGATATCTACGAGATTCTGGCACCTGATTGGGAGAAGATTTACAGTATCAGGATCAGTGGCGTGGGAAGATTCCTGTTTTCTGTAAAAGACAAGGACAAGCCCGTAACGATCACCAGCATGCGCACCGGTGAGAAAGAAGAGTACGTCTGGGAGGAGGTATTGGGCTGTATAGAACACCTTACGGCAGCAGGCCCGGACGCAGAAGCCGCTTGGGAGGCAGTGTACGGCGAGGAATTCCCGGAAAAGAAGAAAATTGCACCGGTGCAACCGACTGCACAGCCTAAAAAGGAGCCTCCCAAGAAGGAGACTAAGGTGCAGAAGGCCAAGAAACCGGAGCCTAAGAAGGCGGTACCCGCACGACCTGAACCCAAAACCGAGGCCGAAGAGCCGCTTCCCGGACAGGACAGCATCATGAACCACCCTGAATATCAGCCGGAAAACCCGAAAAGCTTAAATGCGGAGCCGATTTCGGATGATTCTGAAGAGGAAGTGATCGAAAATGTCACAAAAGACTCGGAGATCGTGGAAAAGACACCTCTGGAAGAGGCAGAAAAGCCCGTGAATCCTAAATCGGAAGCCGATTTTGAAGAGCCGGCAGCAGGCCTGGAAGAGAACATAAGAATGATTGCCGGATATAAGGCGGGAATGACCAATACGATAAACAGACTGCAGGTGCTGGTGCAGGAGGAACGCTGGGGCAGCATGATAACAGCCGCAGAGGACATTAAGTGGCGCGCGGAGCAGATCATCAAAATCTTAGCGAGGGGATAAACATGGCCAAGAAGTCAAAACAGGCAAGAGCCCGGGAATTTAGTGAGAAATCCAGAAAAGAGATCTATTTCCGTGACTGTATGCAGTGTATCTTCTGCAGAAAAGGATACCGGATGGAAAATATCACGTGGCTGGATGCCCAGATCTTAAGCGTGATGCACTACATACCCCGCTCCCGCAATGGCCTCGGGATCCCGCAGAATGGAGCCGTAGGGTGCCAATACCACCACAATATGCTTGATAATGGCAATCAGGGAGTACGGGAGGAAATGCTGGCGATGTTCCGGGAATATCTCCAGAGCT
>JAFQLB010000060.1 GCA_017396675.1 Lachnospiraceae bacterium | reverse complement strand
GTCTGCTTAGATAAGTCAGCGTCTCCTCCTCCTCATCCGGCCTCCCCATCCTGCGTTTCCTCTGATTTTCCAGGATCAGCTTCTCTGTTACCCGCACGCTCCCATCCATCCTTTCCCTGTACTCTTATTTGTCTATCTCCTCATAATAGGGGTGCTCCTGTCCGGGGATCTCCTCAAAGGCAAGATATTCGTTGGATGCATAGCCCTCCAGATGCTCTGTTTTGATCCGGCTCCAGTTCTCTCCCTTTTCCATCACATAGCCTTCCGTTCCCGGCTGCAATTTCCCCACCACAGGGCTTTCCATATTTCCTCTTTCACGAACATTGAGGGGAGAGGACCTGTTGATGGTTACGAATTTGTAATAGAGGATCTCCGGCTCCTCTTCCACCGGCACCTCCGCCTCTTCTTCCTCCTCCGCCGTCAAAGCGTCTTCCTTCTCCGCCTGTTCAACGGCAGAAGGAGAATAGGCGGTTTCCACCTTCCCCGTGCTTCCCAGGAAAAACAGTCCCGCTGCTGCAACGGTGCCCACAGCAATATAAAATATCAGAGTAATTACCAATGCTACCTGTTTCTTGTTCATGCCCTGTCCTCCTGTTATCTAATCCATCGGGATCTGGATGTAGATTCCCATTCCGTTGTCCGGTGTACTCTTGGCATAGATGGTTCCACCGTAGGCCTCTACGATAGCCTTCGCCTGCGTCAGGCCCAGTCCGTTTCCGCTGATCCGGTTGGAGCCCTGATAATTCAGTTCAAAAATGTGAGGTGTTTCCTCCCGGGGCAGTCCCTTTCCGTTATCCTTTAACACAATAAAGATATCGTCTCCCACTGTGGAAATAGTAATCACCAAAAGGCCTGCCCGTTTCATATACTTGATGGAATTGTCAATGATGTTGCGGAATAAAACCCGGATCCTGCCGGGACTGGCCTTGATGTAAAGGGGAGCGGTCACTGCAGATATCTGAACCTTGAGACCGGCCGCACCGGCAAAGCCGGAAAGCTCCTCCACCGTTTCCTCTGCCACCCTGATCAGATCCATGGCCTCGCCCGGAGAATAGTCCTCCTCCAGTGACGGCAGAAGGGGATCGGATAAAGGCAGGTTGGGATCAGAGACTTTCTCCTCTCCTTCCTCACAGACATCCGCAAGCTGCTCTCTGCAACGGGTCAGTTCCTCCTCCATGATCCGAAGCCTTCCCCCGGCTTCCTCCAGCTTGTCGGACAGCGCATCGCGATCCGCTTCCACAAGCTTCAGTCGTTCTGTCAATCCCTCTATCTCTCCCTGCGCAAATACAATATCCGACTCACCGGAGGACAGGAAGGTAAAATAGAGCAGGGATGCGCTATGTATCATAAAAAACAGCAGCGTAAGCCAGTCAGCATCAAAGAAAAAGCTGACAATCACAACGATGTAGCTCAGTCCCGCGCATAGAAGCAGGGATTTCTGGGTATTTGACAAATGGCCCTCAGACATGGCAGCGTCCTCCTTTAAAACAGCAGTTTTTCAATGGTAAATTTATTGTATCCGTCTACATATTCGTATTCCTGATAATCCGTGAAGTCCTTTACCATAAAAATCCCCAGTCCGCCGATCTTACGATCTTCGGCCGAAAGGGTAATATCCGGATCTTCCTTCTCCAAAGGATTGTAGGGGATTCCCCGATCCAGGAATACCACCTTCAGACGTTTTGGCTCCTCCCGGATCTCCATTTGAATAATGGCCTCTCCCACTTCTCCTTCATAGGCGTAATGTGCAATGTTGATAAACAGCTCGTCCACACAGATTAAAAGCTGATCCCTTACGTCATCCGAGCACTGCCCCCGTATATACTCCTCCAATGCTTCCATTACCAAATACAAATTATCCTCTTTCGCTTCTATCTTAAGCTCCTGCATACTTTACCTCACTGATACAAAAATTCTATAGCGCAATTTCTCTATAGTTGATCCCTTTTGCACTTTCTTTGTTATGGGTTGCTATCACTACGGTGGTTCCCTGCCTGCAGATCAGCTCAAACATCCCCATGATCTCCTCCGACTCTCCGGCGGAGAGATTGCCCACGGGTTCATCTGCAAGCAGCAGCGCAGGATAGTTCATCAATGCCCTGGCCAGACATACCTTTTGCTTTTCTCCTCCGGACAGCTCTCCGGGATACCGCTTATACAGAGCCCCGATTCCCAAAAAGGAAAACATGGAAGAAATGGCTTTGCGGATGTCCTTTCCGCTGCTTCCGGTCACCTGCCGTGCCAAGGCCACGTTTTCATATACGCTTTTGGATCCGATCAGATAACCTTCCTGGAAAACCACGCCCAGCTTTCTCCTGTAATGAGGAATCTGCCGGTCCGTCATATTCTCCAGGCGATGCTGCCCCACCAGAATGCTCCCCTCACTGGGTCTGGTCTCCATCAGCAGCAGCTTGATCAGGGTACTCTTACCGCTTCCGCTTTTTCCTGTCAGAAGGATCAGTTCTCCCTTATCGATCTGCAGATTCAAATGGTCAAAGACAGTTATCTGTGTATCCTCATAGGTCTTTGAAACGTTCTTAAATTCTATTCTCATGACCCGCCTTATTGGATCGTCAGAATTTTGGCAAAGCCCGACATCTCAAATACCTTCATCACCATCTGGCTGACATGAACAAGCTTCATGCTTCCGCCCTTGGACGCAGCCGTTTTCTGCCCGATCAACAAGGCTCTCAGTCCGGCACTGGTAATATAGTCCGTACGCTCAAAATCCAGCACCAGATTTTTCCCCTTCTGAAAGGATTGCAGGATCGCCGTCTGCAGCTTGGTGCTGTTGATGGTGTCAATTCTTCCTTCAATCACCAGTTTGATGGTGTCGTTTTCCCTGATTTCCGTAATGTTCATTTTTTCCCTCTCATTCCGCTGTTTTACACAGCTTACATTCTATCTCACTGCAGCATCATCACACTGTCCATGGTGGCCTTGTCATCCAGACTTGCCTTGCCCTTTTCCGGAATTCGCGCATTCATATCCAGATAGGAATAAGCGTCCAGCATCCCTGTTTTTTGTAATTGCACCACATACAGATTGCTGCGTATGGGCTTGTATTGATTCAGCACATACATCAGCTGGTTTTTTAACGTCTCATTCAGCACCTGATGGGTCAGGATGGTCACATCAAATGTACTGCTGCCGTACAGTCGTTCAAAATTTTTCCATTCCTTTGCCTCTATATACTCCTCCATGGCATTCTTTTCAAGGATCAGAGCCTTCTCTCCCAGAATGATCTCTGTCAATCTTTCCAGCACCGCTTTCGTTCCCTTGAGCCGGTTCAGTTCATAAATATGGCTGACCAGTTGCCTGAGTATCTCTTCTGTGAAAAAATCTTCCTTCACATCCACTCCCATCCATCCGGCATAAACCGGCAGCAATTCTTTGGGACAGCTATCGATATCCAGGAGCCCGGAAAGCGCATCGATACGCTCATCAAATTCATTGTATATGGTAGAGAACACCGACAGAAAGCGGTGGAAGAAGCTGTTCCTTTCCCGATAAACCTCCGGAAAGGTTTGCATAAAATTATCCCCCTCCTGTTCGATCCGAAGATTCTTAATGGTGCACTCTCCTTCTCCCAGAACCTCGATGAACAGGTACAGATATCTTCCTTTCAGCTCATAGAGCAAAATCTCCTCCCGGTTCACCAGGCGTTTGGCAGAAACCTTTTCCATAAATCGTTTTTTAATGTCCGCCGATTCCTTTGCATCACACAGAAAATCCTCTATTTTCCTGGGCTCATTCTCCCTGAAGAAGAAGGCTTCATTCATGGCCGTCACATAGACGAAGCACACCATATTCTCCTCAAACCGGCCTTCAAAGCTAAGCCTTCCCCAAGTGGCATCCTCCCGGGATGCATCAATTGCTTTCAGATAAAGGTAGTGTACCGGCTCACTTGCAAGGGATGTCAGCGTTTCATCCTCCCGCATAACAAATCCGGGATGGTATCCTTCCTGTATTCGATTTCTGTGTACGGAATAACAAATTCCAGCCATGCTTCTTTCCTCTTATTTTCTATGTGTTCCGATTTCCAGATAGAGTCTGCCCACGTAGCAAAGACAATCCTCGGCAGGCAGAATATCCAACTCTTCCACCCTTGCCAATCCGGGCTTCTGGGGATTCATCCGCAGATCATAGATGAATTCCACACAGTCCAGCATCTGAATTTCATGGAACAGATCATCGAACTTTATTCTATCACCAAAATTCTTCTCCGAATCCAGATAGTCCAGTGTTCTGTGGATCGCTTCCTCAATATCCCTGCGGCCGTGCTCATACTGACTCTTGACATAAATCGTGCCGTGAACATCAATGGGAACATACTGCGGACTCATAATCTCGATCTTCGTTGTGAGAAGCCGTTTATCCTCCAGGTAGTCTTTGATGGTCTTCCGATAAATATCGGAAAGCCGCGGAAACCGCTCATCCGTTCCGGGCTTCACCGCAATCCTTACCACGTTCCCGCTTTCACTCATGTAAGCCTTTACCTTATGGATACAAAGCTCCGGCGTCTGCATCACCAGCTTTTCATAGTCGGAAGCGGTCACTGCCGTATATGGCTTCTGAAGATCCTTAAGAAATCTCTCTTCCAGCTCCTTTAGGCTCTCTCTGAATCTGCCCTCTGTTCCTGCTTCCGGATTGTAAAATGTGACGTCTGCCGGCTCCTTTGTACGCAAGCGGCTTCCCTTTCGGATGTTTCCTTCCGGCCCTGCCGTCACACTGCAGGTACCCATATAAAGTCTGGCACCGATAAACAATCCGGCACTTTCTATTTCGATTCTTCCCTCTTTCTCATAGAGATGATAGACCAATGCATCCTTATCCTGATATCCCGGACGGACGAAATCACAGATTTCCTCTCCCTCTTCATTGGTTCGCACAGCCAGGATACAAAAGGTTTCCGGTACAATGTTCTGAAGGGGCAGCGTAATACTCTGCCTGTCATACCCCAGAACCTCCCCCAGAGAATACTGTCTCATGACCTGCTCACTGTACAGCAGAACCTTAATGGGAGCCTTCAGCTTCTCGGGACCAAACCGGTATTTTTTACGGTTAAAGGAAATTTGCAGCTTTCCCGGCTCTGTCTGTACCACGTCATAATATCTGCCCTCGCCATCTGAGATGGTGGCCGGTTCATACCTTCGATAGGAGGCGCCTTTTTCCTCCTTACAGAAAACCGTAAAATATCCGCTGTCCACAAGATCGCTGCGTACCGTAACGGAAGACATTTTCTGATAGGTATAGCAGGCAGACATGGTTTCCTTCTGCCAGGCCTCAAACAAAAATCCATCCACAGAAATCAATTTCGGCCGTATATCATACTCGGCTTTTGTCAACGTGGCCCGAATCACATATCCTTCCTCTCCGTTAGCAGAATACACTGACACCGGGGCAGGAATCCGCATCCGCACCTCTCCGCTCACCAAAAAACAGCCTGTACCGTCTTTCACCTTCATTTCCCGGAAGCCTCCGTCGCAGTAGCATTCCCATTTCAGCTGTGCGAAGCGGACCTTTCCTTTCTGCTCAAAGGGATTCCTGTTGTATCTGTCTGCCACCGTAAAATAAAAGATAAGCTCTTCCTCTGCTTCTCCAAGGCCGTCGGTAAGAAAATAAACGGCATCTCCGCAAGCCGGGCTCTGTCCGAATACATAGGTAGGAATGGATACCTCTCTGTCCGCCAAAAAAGAAAATTCCTTTTTTTCCCTGTTTTTCCCACAGATACTGAAAATCTTCTTTATTTTCCGGGGCATCAGCTGCAATGCCTTATTAGTTTCAAAACACAGATCCCCCAGATAAAATTTCTGGTTCCCGTATATTTCCACGGCCTGCTTCAGATTCTCGGGAGAAAGCAGCACTCTTGCACATCTTCCTTTTTCTTCCCGGAAGCCCACCAGCTTTAAGAGCTTATACCGGATGGCCGGCGTGATCTGATCAATGCGATTTTGCTGAAGGATCTCAAACGCCGTCAGGTTTTCCAAAACAGTGATGCCCGGATCCGATGCATTGAAATTCGTCCATTCCGATGTATACAGCGGAATCTGTGCCAACGCTTCACTCATCAGCTCTTCAAACGTTCTGTCATCCAGACTTCGAATATTTATCATAGTTTACTCCTTGAGATTCTCTTAGGCATAGGTCACATGGATCCGATGTTCTCCGCTGCGGCAAATCATGAAGGGAGTCAGGGAAAGCTCTTCCAGATCCACCTCATGTCTGCCGGAATGATCCGCATATACGGCAGTCACCGCAATTTTACGGATCACCGATTCACTGTGCAGAGAGTTGATCTTCATGGCAATCTGGCTTTTCTTGGGCAGTGTACCGATTTCCCAGCCCCTGCCTGCGGCTGAGGTGAGAGGATTCAGATACTCTTTCAGACAGTCTGTCAGCAGATTCTGAATCTCAAATCCCACATCTGCCTGATACGTTTCCACCCAGGCCGATACGTTGATATCTACAAAGACAGGCTCCACAATATGAAGATCCTTCTCGGATATGGTCAACTCACAGTTTTCCAGAAGACTTTTCTTCACATCCTCCGCAATTTCATGGAACGAATGATTTCCTTCCTCAAAATCCTTCAGCAGCAGCACAAAATTGATCGCAGCCTCTTCTTTTTCCTTTTCCCGGGTCATACCCGTAATACATTTTACCTTATCAATGGTATCGGAATAACTGATAATCTCACTGATATAATCATTGGTAGAAACCATTCTTTTGCGGCTTCGCAAGAGATTGGATCCTCTCTTTAGGGCATTCTCGATGCTTTCCATATTGCTGCCCCCGTACCCCCGCACAGGATTGGTAATGGAAGTTACAAACATCAGATTCTCCACCGAATCGGTGATCTGATGGGTCTCCACATTGCCTGCCCTTCCGCTGCAGCACCGGATACGCACTCTCAGGGATACATCATCCAAAACTCTGGGAAGCGCCGTTTGAATCCCGTCTCCAAACTGAAGCGTACCGTTTAACCGATCCAGCAGATATACCCGCTTGGACGGGCACTGCTCAAGGTACTCCACTTCTTTCCATCGAATGAAGCAATTTGCAATTTCTCCCATGGAGTCGTACTCCAGTCGAATATTTTCGGGGTCTTCTTTTTCCATCTGCTGCATCTGATATAGGGACAACTGTCCCCGCTCATTGACCCATACATCCAGATCCAGTATATCTGTCACCCCCAGTGCAACCACCATATTGGGCGTTACTTCCTCCAGAAAGAATTCCTCTTCCTCCCTTGTTTCCACATTTTCCACCTGTACCGCATTGGTGAGGATTTGCCTCACCGTAGGGAGCTGTGCGTTGGTTCTTGTTTCTTCTCCGTAAATCGGTGTGATTCTGATCCAATACCTGCTCTGCCCCTCCAAAACCATTTGCTTCATATCGGGAGGCGGCATAAACAGAACAATTCCCGAATGTGTCAGGTGCATCGTATCATCTATGACTTTCAGCTGCTTAAACCCATGCATGGCGCTGTATTCATATTGATACTTTATCCCGGTGAAGGGGATCTCCTTTTCCAGATGAAAAAAGAGACTGACCGGTCCCGATTCTATTTTTTTGTTGAGTCCTATGTAAAGCGCATCTGTGGAATACTCTCCTTTTGTAAAAACAGAGAAGACCTCCCCTGTTTTCATGACTGAGGTTACATCCTTCATTTTCGTTCCGGCCACACAAACCAGACGTCTCGCATCGTTAAATCTGTTTTCGTAACTAAAAGAGATCCTCAGGTTCTCTATTTTCGGATAAAAATGGCTGGCAGGTCTTAAGTAGCAGTTGGTTGCCTTCAGCAGCTGTATTCGGATGCTTCTTCCGTTATACGCCCCTGCCCCGCTTTCCTGCCAATCGTCGGGACAAAGGAAAGAAATCTCATATCTTCCCGCCTTTCCTGCCGCAAAGATCCCCCTGTATTCTCCCCGGAGGGGAAGTCTTTTCCATCCGATACCGTTAAAGTATTCCAGCGATATTTCCTCCGGGTATACCTGAGCAGCCACCTCCACGTACACGGAACGCGGTTTTCTCTTGATCACCCTCAGACTGTCATCCTCCTGAGAAAGGACTGTACTGATCCTGTTCTCCCCGAAGGACAAATCAAACTGCAGGGTCACCAGGGCTCCCGGCCTGGAAAAATATCCGTTGTGCCCGATGTAGCATTCCTGATAAAGAGCCAGGGTATCTCCAAAAGGCTCAAATCCCTCTACCGCAAGATCCGTGGTTCCGTTATTCACGCTCCGGGCCTCTACCGGCCTTCCCTCCTCAGAGATACAGATCCTTCGGATACCGTAATTCTCCGGGATACTCTCCTTTGTACCCAGCACCAGAAGATCGTATTCCCCATCCTCCAAAGCCACTGCCTCTGTTTCCTGCTCTCTCTTGATCAGAAAGGTTTCCCCATCCTCCAGAAGGGTTACTTCTTCCACCGGACATAGCCCTTCCCCGGTATAATAGCACAATTCAAATTTGCCTTCCCTGATCTGCCTTACCAGATGCCTGTTTCCCTCAATTTTCAAATAAACATCTGTATTGGCAATGTCTGTATTTCTATCATGGTAGAAAAGCAGTACATTTTGCCCGATTCCCTCCCTTTTTCCTCCAAACAGTTCAAAAGGAGGATAGACGGGTTCTTCGGTCAGGACAGACTCCCGGATCAGCTCCCCACCCTCTTCTTCTTCTTCCTCTTCCCTTTCCGGCAGATAGGAAACCGGCTTTATCTTTCCCAAAACGGGGACGATCTTACCGGTATCCCCCTCTGTCATAAAGATGGCTTCAATAGAGGAATTGGTCAGATAGACATTATGTCGGCTTTCAAATACGATCTGCTGTCCCTCCTCCTCGGACTGTGCCAGGAATTTGGTGCCCCGGTACAATTCCAGCCCGGGAATCGTATTCTCCGCCAGTCGGATCACTACCACGCTCTTTGCCGGTCTGGAGGGCAGCAGGGAAATTCCCAGCATATTGATAAATGCTGTACGGTATTTATCCATTACCTGATAAAACCGGAAAATATTCCCTTCCATTTGTTTCGCAAACAGTTTGCCTATGGTGGCGCCGATGTCCGGATCCTTAGGATCATAATTCCATTCCGGGACATACAGTCCGGCCAGATGACCGATCCGCTGCTCGATTTCCTCTGCAGACCGATATTTTAACTTTTCATCATCCCAATACGTCTGCCTGTTCCTCCGGCTGTTCGTATCCTTCATACTCTTCGGCCCCATGTTGCCCATATTGTCCATATTGCTCTTCCTCTCCCTCATCTTCGGTTACGGCATCAAGATAAAACGGAAATACCAGGTTGTCCCTGACATTGCTGCCGATTATCGTATAGCTGATATTCACGATCAGGCATCCCGGCTTCGTATCGGCATCCGTCATTATCTCCACATCGGAAACCCTGGGTTCCTGTAAGAGAATCTCATCTGTCAGATTTCTTTCCAGCATGCTCACGGAAGTAAGATTTATATCCATAAACGCGTAGTCCATCAGATTGCACCCAAACTCCGGCCTGATAAACCGCTCCGTCTTTTGTGTCATCAAAATCAAATAAATGGATTCCTTCACACTTTCCTCTTCGGAAGAGACCACAAATCTTCCTGTGGCAAGGTTGACTTGGGGCGGGAACTTCATTCCTTTCCCTAAAAAAGCTCTGTCCGCCATTTTGTTCCTCCTTTATCCCAGTTTGATGGGATTGCCCTGTACACTGACCGGCCCATTGCTGTTGATTTTTAACATGCCATTGGCTTCATGGGTAATCATTCCCGCACTGAGCTTTACATTTGCATTGGCCTGAACATCCACACTGTCCTTTATCTGAAGATTCAGCCGCGTGCTTTCCAGTGTGGCTGTGCCGTTGGTTCCGTTCAGCGTCAGCCGGATCGTTTCTCCTACCTGTATCGTCAGGTTTGTGGCTGCTTTGATGGTGAGATGCCCTCTGTCCGTCAGAAATTCCATACTGTTCTTTCCTTCCTTATCGGACAGAAGAATTCTATTCTGCTCATTATCCAGTTCCAGCCGATGGGTGCCGGTGGAGGTGACAATCCGGATTTTGTCTTTCATCCCCTCTCCCTGGGGATTATCCTCAATGGCAATGGTGTTCCCGTTTTTTGTGGTAATGTTTTTAAACATATTGTTGGCATGTACGGAATCTCTTAAAAAGGGATTGGCGTCCTTGGGGATGCTGCCGATGATATACGGCTTTTCTATGTTTCCCTGCTCAAAAGCAAGCAGCACCTGATCTCCGATCTCCGGCAAATAATAATACCCCCATTTTGTGCCGCTGTAGGGCATTGCTACCCGGGCCCATTTCAATTCGTTGGCCTGCTGATCTCTTGTGGGAATCTCCACACAGACCCTTCCCGGCATATCCCGGTCATAGTTCTTTACCACAATTCCAAGAACCACTCCCAGCATTCGGTTGTCGCCGGTCTCCGTCTTCATGACCTGCTTCTCTGTAATGTCATCGATAATATCAAATAGTGCCACCTTTACCTCCCGTACTGCTGTTTAATCCCGAAGATTTTCCTGTTATCCTGGTCACAAACCCATCCTCCGTATTCAGGGAATGGGTCACCGAACTGACGTAGAAGGTATTGGATACCACATTGCCCAATTCCTTCATTCGAATAAACCTTCCCGGAATCAATTCCGGAAGTCCGATCAGTCTGGCTTCCAGGCTGCCATACCGAAAGGACATCTCTTCCTTCAGATACTCCAGACGATAGTCTGCTTCCTTCTTGGAACTGATTGTCGGATCAATGTAGGTTTTCTTCGACTTACTCAGCAGTGCTCTTGCCTTGCTTCCCTGAGATATCTTTTCATTCAGTCTCCCGGAAGCTGTGATCATCTGCGCCTTTCCCGCATCCATTCCCCTGACCTCAATGGTTTCCGTCAGTCCCGTGATATCATAGCTTATCTCATAGCCCGTCAAACCTGTGTCCGGTCCTATTTCCATCAGAATATCCTTATTATCCTTGGCCTTTCTGAAGTATACCGTTCCGCCAAGAGAAAAAAATTCAAAATTATACTTCTTCGCCGCCTTCACTACGAATTCGTAATCGCTTTCACACACCATTTCTATGGTTCTGTCGCTGGCCTTGCTCTGCTGGGAGGTCCCTCCCAGAGCACTCTTGTCCGGTGTGGGGGTAATATCCAATTTGTCAATAACCGCATTGGTCTGCAGCGTGGTATAAGCCTTGTTACTAAGAATCTCATTTACCGCATCGGAGAAATACATGGCCTTCAGCTGTTTGGAATGGTTGTTGGCCATCATGATTCCCTTGACATCCATGGCGGTAATTTCCACGCCCGGAATGTCCTCTTTTTCATGGAAAAACCGTATCTGTGCAATAAATCCCCGGAAGACCTCCCTGCAGCTGTTCCCATAGCCCATGGCAATCTTCACCGGTACTCCCAGCAGAAAGTACTTTTTCAAAGCCTCCGTTTCAAACCGGCTGATTGTGGGATTATAGCAGTTATACACATGAAACGTGGCAATAGAAGCTTCATAGCCGCTGGTCAGTTCCACTTCAATATCGGAAATCACCAGTCCTTCCTTATTGTTCTTAAGATTCTTCCGATTTGCTTCCACCTGTGCAAAGGAATTGCTGAAATTACCGTATTTTTTTTTCAGGGAATGATAGTCAAAGGTTGCCATTTACCGTTTTACATCCTCATGCTTTTATATTCTATAGGTTAAAATTCACCATGTTGCCCGCCTTTTGTGCCGCTTTTACATAGCTTTGGTTCTGATTCTGAAAGGCTCGCTCATACTGAAATCTCCATTTTCCCATACTCTTTTCCGAAATACCTTCATCCGCACAGGTGATGGACAGGTGTACCTCTCCCCGAATCGGATGACCCTGCACGTTAAACATCGTGTAGGCGGAAGAGACCTGATGCAGAATCCCGGAATAACACATGTCTCCCCAGCAAAAGGAGATCCTTCTCGTATAGGGAGAACGCAGCGCCGCAATAAACCCCTCAATTTCCTGTTGGACGGAATACCGGGTCTTATCTGCCAGAGACAGTCCCAGCTGAGCCACGCCTGTGGCAATTCCTGTGGGAGCGGTATTCCACTTATCTGCCATAAAGGCATCCTTTGCATTCACCCGGTCAAAAATAAGCTTTACGTCCATGGTGATCCGAACATCTACCCGCCCGTACCCGATCCCCTTTTCTCCGTTGGTAAAATCTGTTTTCGCCATCTCGCCTCCCCCCATTCCGCTCAGGGTGATTTCATTGGGGTTAAACTGAACGTAAAACAGTTTTCGGCTGGCACCTGCCACGGCAGCATCCACCGAAAGCTTATCACTGCGCAGCTGATTGACTGTGTCCATAATATCTGTCATGGAAGCAAAGCTTGAGGATAGTCCCCCGTTTCCTCCCCGGGCAGACACGGCACTTTCACTGGATATGGCTCCCGGTCGAAAATCAATGATTTCTATCACTGCCTTCTCTATATTGCCCAGCGCTCCGGCTGCGGCATCCTTCATCATATTTAATGCCTGCATTCTTTTTCTCTATGCTCCTCACCGGACCTCCACAGGCCCTTTACAGATTCAGATTCAGAAAATTATTATTTGTTGCTTTGGAAAAGCCTCCTGTTGCCTTGGATGTGCTGTTGATCCCACCCTTCCCGAAGAGCTTGCCAAAGGCTTCGTTCCAATACCTGCTGTTTTGTGTGTATTTGCTGTTTTCCCCCTGCCGGATGGAAAGTCTGACCACTCCTCTGATGGGGTTTCCGGCTCTGTTAAACATGGTATAGCGACAGTTCACATTGACCAGCTCTCCGGGGAAGCACATCTTTCCCCAAAAGAAGATTACTTGCCTCGTTTCATTTCTTGTCATGAGGGAGATCAGTCCATCCATCTGGGGCTGTACGGAATATTTTCCTCCCCTCACCTTCTTCACCGTACTTCCTCCCATGGTGACGAGATTGCCCGCTGTCATTCCTATATTCTCTACCATAAAGGCATCCTGGGGATTAAAATCATCAAAGATCAGTTCAAAGCTCAGTGTTGTAGCTGCAGGATGCTTCACCTGAACAATCTGATTGGTGCTTCTTGTCCCAAGATTTCCTCCATCATATTCCACATCTCTTCCGGCTACCGTCTCAAAATAAAGGCTGTTGGGATTAAACTGCACCTCCAGAGCCAGAAACCCGGAACCGGCAGCAAGACTGTCTGCCCCCTTGGCAGCACTTGTAACGGAGGAAAAGCTTTTGCTGCCCTGTTTGGAACCCTTCAGAGCGGCAGCCGTACCGGACAGAAGTTTTTGCTGCAGGGCTTCTGCCTCCTTTGCCACTTCCTCTATGGATTGGGTCTGCCCCGGCTTCACATCCTTGATGAAAAGAATCGCCTTTGTGATATTCCCTGTAAGGCTGCTTCCGATATTTGCAAGAATACTGTTCATTCTTTCCCCTTTCTCTAGAGCCCCCGTCTCCTCTTCTCATTCAAAAGGCGCTTTTCCAGACGGTGATAGATCTGATCGGACAGATTTCCTATCTGATTTTTGATTCCCCGGTCAATGATTTCCGATATGTCTTCTGTATTTCTCCTTTGCAGAAGCTGATGGTTTTGTATCTCCTGCACATTGATGGTTTTCTCCTTAAGCACATGCTCACCGGTGATTTCCCGATGGGTGATACTGCGGTTTTGCTGCAGAAGCTCCTGTATTTGTTCTTCCTCCAGCACCTGACGATTGGATTTGTGAATCAGCTCCAGCTGCACAGCATACTCCCGGTTCTCCCGTGAAAGGGCAGGAGCTTCTGCCCTTTCTCCGCTCCACCTATGAAGTGTTTCCCTGGATAGCTGTGTACGCTCGCTTTCCCGTTGTATCAGCGCAAGCTCCTTCTGCTGTTGTTCTCTCTCGATCCACTGTGTATCCTGAAGCAGCAATCCCAGATTGTCCTTTGAGATCCCCATATCCCCGGTGGTCTCGGCCCGTCCCCCGTATTCTTCCAATATCCGGTAGAT
>JAFQLB010000059.1 GCA_017396675.1 Lachnospiraceae bacterium | reverse complement strand
TCCTCCTTCCCCTCGTCGGCATCCATGGACAGACCCGCCGCCATGGCATGACCGCCAAACTTGCTAAAATGACCGGCAGCCTTGTTCATCTCCTGAAACATATGATAAGCAGGGATCGATCTTCCAGAGCCTTTCAGACCTTTTTCCCCCTTTGTCAGCACAAATACCGGTCTTTGGTACTTCTCTTTCAATTTTCCTGCCACCAGACCTGCAATACTTTCATGAAGCTGCGGCAGATACACAACTTTGACAAGATCCTCCGGCAGATCCGACTCCACCTGACTGATTCCGGCAGCAATCCCCTCTTCTGTCATTTGCTGTCGCTGTCGATTTAAGTCAAATAACTCCTTCGCCAGCATCTGACATTCTTTTTCGTCATTGGACAGCATGATCTCCAAAAATCGATTCTGCGATCCAAGGCGGCCGCCTGCATTCAGCATTGGACCGATCACATAACCGGCCGTATAGGTATTGATCTCCTTCACACTGCCCGCTTCCATCAAAGCTTTCATGCCGGTTGTAGGCATTTGATTCAAAATCTTAAATCCCTGATATACCAAACGTCTGTTTTCTTCCACCAGGGGCATTACATCACAAACAGTCCCTAAGGCTCCATAGCCGTATAAAACCGGCGGCACCGTCAGATCATATACCTCATATAAGGCCCGAATCAGCTGTAGTGCTACAAAGGCACCACAAATCAATGACTGAGGACTCTGATCCCCCTGTCGGTGGGGATTGATCACCGCCCCCGCCTCGGGCAGTTCCTCTTTCCCTTCATCATCCAATAAGATCTCATGGTGATCCGTTACCACCATATCGATCCCATGCTGTTTCAAAAAGGAAGCACTAGCCATCTCCCGTATACCGTTATCACAGGTGATCACCAGATCGACACCGTCTTGCAGCACCTCTTCAGCAATGCTGACGCTAAATCCGTACCCTTCACCGATCCGTTCCGGAATTCGACAGCTAAGCTTCGCTTTATCTGTTCCGGATACCTGCCGGATCAATTTCTGAAGGCCTAAATATAAAATAGAAGAGGAAGTCAGTCCATCCACATCGTAATCTCCCACGATTCGGATCTGTGATCCCTTTTCCAGATGCTGCCGTACAATGGATACAGCCTGCTTCATATCACTCATCAGCCATGGGCTGAACAGAGGCGCCTCCCGGTCCATATATAA
This sequence comes from Lachnospiraceae bacterium, assembly GCA_017396675.1. Taxonomy (GTDB): domain Bacteria; phylum Bacillota; class Clostridia; order Lachnospirales; family Lachnospiraceae; genus SFDP01. The sequence continues at coordinate 1,224 of JAFQLB010000059.1, read as the reverse complement.
TGGAACTTTTTCCAGCTCGATCCGTGCCGCCAGGATTCGCGCCATAAGCGGGTGCAGCTGGTATTTTTGCATAAACGGAAGGGATTTTCCACCCTTCACGATCCATTTTTCCATAAGTACTCCTATTTATCGATAATATGTCACCAAGTATAGACAAATCTCATAAAAAAGTCAAGATAACCGACAGCAGGAACCGCACCGCCAAATACCCGATCAACATGATCAGCACCCAGATTCGCCCGCTGCCCTTTGTCTTTTTAAACACATAGATTCCGCCTGCTGCCATGGAGATGATCATAAGTCCCTTTGCCGCCACTGCAACCAGATCAGCTCCAACCCATTCCCAATAAATCATCAGAGCAATGGCAAACAGCAATACCAGGGTAACACCCCACGCCAAGACCAGTCCTTTTATTGCCGCCTGCCAAGGCGGCTGCGTTTCTGTTTGCTTACCTGATCCAATACTCCAATTTCTTTTTTTACCTCTTTGCATGTCTCTGCCCCGTATTCTTCAAAATCTTACTGCCATTCTATGAGACATCTCCTGACAATATGAAAGCGGAGCAGAAACTTTTGATTTCCACTCCGCCTTCGTATCTGAACTTCTCCGGGAAGATAGCCTTATTTTTTACCCTTTCTTCTCTTTTTATGCTTCCTTTTTTTGTCACCTTTTAAAAGGATATAAACCAAAAAGCCAAGTAAAATGATAAACAGAACCGGAAAAACCGGAGGAAGCTTTTTCTTCATTGCCCCATCCTCCGATAAGTCATTGGTTTTCTCATTTTCCGTCTCGGACTCAGTCTCTCCTTCTACTGTTAGCTCCTCTTCTCCGATCTCATCCTCTGAATAGGAGCCTTCCTCTTCGTAGGAATCTTCATATGGATCCTTGTGGAAATCCTCTTCGCTTTCCGAGTTTCCTTCCGTCTCTGACTCACTTTCCTCTGATGCAGGATCCTCCAATATTTCCGGCTTTGCAGGCTCCTCACCAAAATATGAGATGCATAGCTGTGCTTGTCCGTTTGCAATGCTCTCCACGCGAATCGCGATTCCACTCTCTTCACCGGTATACAACAGAGTTTGCTCCTCAGATATACTCTCGCCGCTGCCGTACCATTCCTGAGCCGGATCCACAATGCATAAAAGCTTCGAGCCATCGCCGGTATTATCGTTTCGATACATGGAAGCGGTAATATCATCGGTCCACTGGGAAGTAGCCGCGCTTAC
>JAFQLB010000058.1 GCA_017396675.1 Lachnospiraceae bacterium | reverse complement strand
TTGTCCGTGAATTGTTCAATTGTCATAAATAGATTCCTTTCTGATGTGTTACTGTGATGTGCAATGGAACGTCCATTGTCTGCCTGCTGTCTGAAAAAGAAGTGAATGATATCCCTTGATCGGGTAGGAATATGCCGCTACATGTCTGTACATGCCTGTACAAAATAACGCAAAAAAGACAACAGGTCATGGGACTTGTTGTCTTACTTGGCTTATCAATGAATATGAAAATTATACTCTGGAAAGATATTCTCCGGTTCTGGTATCTATCTTGATCTTATCACCGATTTCCACGAACAGAGGAACGTACACCGTGGCTGATGTCTCAACCACTGCCGGCTTCGTAGCGCCTGTAGCGGTATCGCCTTTAAAGCCCGGTTCTGTCTCGGTAACCTCCAGCTCCACGAACAAGGGAGGCTCTATCGCAAATACACTGCCCTTGTATGAGCATACCTTACAAATATCATTTTCCTTGACGAACTTCAGTGCATCACCGATGGAATCCTCATTCAGAGCAATCTGCTCGTAGGTTTCCTGATCCATAAAATGATACAACTCACCGTCTGAATATAAATACTGCATATCCTGTCTATCAATGCGTGCCTGCGGAAATTTCTCAGTGGGACGGAAGGTCTTCTCTACTACACCGCCGTTAATAATATTCTTCAGCTTCGTTCTTACAAAAGCGGCACCTTTGCCCGGCTTCACATGCTGAAATTCAATGATCTGAAAAACATTACCGTCCACTTCTAGGGTAATACCATTTCTGAAATCACCTGCTGAAATCATGATTACATTCCTCCTCGATTGTCCGCGTTACAATTCTCTACCATTCTATACTATAATGCTTTATTTTGCAAGAAGAAAATCGATGGCTGTCAGATATCCCTGCAATCCCTGCCCATAGATCTGCTTCTGACAAACTTCACTGATTACGGATATCTTTCGGAATTCTTCTCTTGCCGTAATATCCGAAATATGAATCTCCACCTTTGGCATATCCACACCGGCCAAGGCATCCCTGATGGCGTAGCTGTAGTGTGTATACGCACCGGGATTGATCACAATCCCCTGTGTACCGTCGAAATAGGCTTCCTGGATCCTGTCGATGATGGCACCTTCATGATTGCTCTGAAATACATCGATCTCTATCCCTTCCTCCCTGCCTTTTTGATCTATCATTTCAAGCAAAGCCGAATAATCGGCAGTTCCGTAGATTTTCTTTTCACGAATCCCCAGAAAATTCAGATTGGGTCCGTTGATCACCAATAGTTTCATACCATTTCCTCCAAAAGCTTCAGAAGCTCCCCTGTTACCTCTTCCATACTCTTGTCATCCACTAAGATCACTCTGTCCGCCGCTGCCAGATACGCTTCCTCTCTGTCCCCCATCATTTGCCTGATCGTATGCTGCGGATCCGGTGTCTGCAGGAGGGGGCGCTTCGTATCGTTCTTAATCCGCTCCCAGACGGTTTCCGGAGACGCCTTCAGATAAATCACCTTTCCCAAAGCCTTTAACAGCCGACGGTTTTGTTTTCGCAAAGGAAGACCCCCACCCACGGCGATCACCTTTCCTTCCTTTTGATGCTTCAGATGCACAAGGCACTCCGTTTCCATCTGTCGGAATACGGCTTCTCCGCGACGGGCGAAGATCTCGGAAACACAGCATCCCGCAAGACCTTCAATCCATGCGTCAGTATCAAAAAACTCTGCCTTCCCAGCGTCTGACAGCCGTCTTCCCAGACTGCTCTTACCACACCCCATGTAGCCGATTAAAATGATATTATTCATGGATTCCCATCACCTCTTTCAGATGATCGTAAAGCTCCTCTGCAAGCTCCCTTGGCACCTTGCAGTGATTCCACAGTTCAAAAGCCTCCACCCCTTGGTACAGCAGCATTTTCAAGCCGTTGAAAGCCCTGCCCCCGGCCTCCTCGGTCAATTCCATAAATCTTGTCCGAAAGGGCTGATACACAAGATCATAGCCTGTCTGGACGTATTCATAGAACCCTCTGTCCTCCGTAATCGCCTTCTTGGAATCCAGGCCCACACTGGTGGCCTGGATACAGAGCATCCTTTTCCTTGGCAGTGCATCATATTCTTCCAGACCAAGAGGAATCACGCATTCCTTTCCTGCATAGTCATTCACTGCCTGTGCCAGAGCCTGTGCCTTCTGTCTGCTTCGGTTCATAAGATAAACCCCATGTGCTCCGTAGTGCGCGCACAGAAATGCTGCCGCTCTGGCAGCACCGCCGGCTCCCAGAAGGATGATGTCCTGTCCTTTTGTAAAAACTCCGTCACTGATCATTGCTCGATACAGTCCCGAAATATCCGTATTATACCCCCGAAATCCATGTTCCTGCCTGACCAGTGTATTGACGGCTCCGATTTGCCGGGCCAGGGGATCACAGGATGCAAGATGAGGGATCACCTCGCTTTTATACGGCACTGTTACATTCAGTCCCAAAAGATTCAGCGCATAGGCTCCCTTCACAGCTGCCTCAAGATCCTCTTTGACAAGAAAGGGCACGTATGCAAGCTGTACTCCCATCCGGGAAGCCAGTGTATTATGTATCAGGGGAGACAGTGTGTGCGAAACGGGATTCCCCAGTAACCCACAGGTTCTTGTGTTGCCGTCAATGATCATTTCTTATGCTCCTACGATAGAAAAACAATACAATTTTTTCAAAGACACGCTTAATAACGATCTGTATTTCCTCCTTGGGATGAATGGGATCCACCAGAATCGTATGCATCCCCACACCTCTGGCTCCCCAGATATCCGTAAAGAGCTGATCTCCCACAAACAACGTATGGGCTCCGTCGGTCCCCATCTGTTCCATGGCCTTAAGATAACTCTTTTTCCGTGGCTTTCCCGCCTTATATATGTAAGGAGAAGGAAATTTCTTGCAAAATCTCTTTACACGTTCCTCTTTGTTGTTTGACAGCAGCATGGTCTTAAAACCGATCTGCCGCAGATTGCGGTACAGCCGAATGCTCTCCTTCGTTCCGTCAGCTCCGTGGGGAACCAGTGTATTGTCAATGTCAAAAATCACGCCCCTGTAGCCTTTGTCATACCATTCCCCATAAGGGATCCCATAGGCCGAGTCCGCGGTCTCATGGGGATAGAATCTCTCCAGTAAACCCAACGCTTCCTTCCTCCTCTTTCTCGATCTGCCCTTTCCCATACCTCTATGCATCCGGCGGCGTGAACACCCGACGGTGACATACCGGCCCATATTGCCGACCGATATGTCACCGTCGAATCAAATACACATCACCTAAAGCGCACTCTAATTTCCGCTCATTACCTTTTTCAGTTCATCCATAAAGGTATTAATATCCTTAAATTCCCTGTAAACGGAAGCAAAGCGAACGTAAGCTACCGTATCCAGTCCTTTCAGCTTATTCATGACCAGCTCGCCGATGGTCTCGCTGGATATTTCCTTCTCTTCCCTGTTGAACACCTCCGTCTCCACGGCATCCACCAGCCCACTGATCTGATCTGCGCTGATGGGACGCTTATGACAGGCCCGAAGCACTCCGGCCTCTATCTTGGATCGATCAAAGGTCTCTCTGTTATCATCCTTCTTGATCACGATCAGCGGAATCGTCTCCACCTTTTCATATGTGGTAAATCGTTTGCCGCATATGTCACAGGCTCTTCTTCTTCGGATGGAGTTGTTCTCATCGGCCGGTCTGGAATCAATAACTCTCGTGTTGGAATGGCTGCAATATGGGCATTTCATGGCTTCCTCCCCCGTTTTCTCAAGCTTCTTACAGTATAGAGGAAATTTCGGATAATGTCAATTTTTTCAACAAATATCGACCACGATCACATCCGGTCCTATCTGCTTGATCTCATGATAGCCAATGATATAATCCGGCTCAAAGGGCCAGAAGGGAATGTGATTGCAAAAGCACCAATGGTCCGAAACCTTGATCTTGCAGATACAGCCTTTGCATTCATCAAATTCAAGATCCGTAACATAGCCCAGCTTTCTGCAATCCCGCATATTGATGACTTCCTTTTTTCTGAACTCCGAAAAATGCATCGCCCGTTTCATCCTTTTTGTTTATACTATGCAGCTCCTATGCTGTAAGGAACCGTTTCATCATACGCAGCGCGTTTTTTTCCAATCGGCTTACCTGTGCCTGAGATATTCCGATGATATCCGCCACCTCCATCTGTGTCTTTCCTTCAAAAAAGCGCAGGGAAATAATCTCGTTTTCTCTTGCATTCAACTGCTTCATGGCTTCACTCAGGGAAAGATGCTCCACCCAGTTTTCCTCTTTGCTCTTTTTGTCACTGATCTGATCCATCACATACAGCGCATCTCCGCCGTCCGTATAAACCGGTTCGTACAGGCTCATGGGATTCTGGATGGCTTCCAGTGCATATACCACTTCTTCCTTGGAAATTCCGATTTCCTTTGCCACCTCCGACACCGTAGGCTCCCGCAGGTTCTTTCTTGTCAGATGCTCTCTGGTATAAATGGCCTTATAGGCCGTATCTTTAATGGAACGACTGACACGAATGCTGTTATTGTCCCTGAGAAAACGCCGGATCTCTCCCATGATCATAGGCACAGCATAAGTGGAAAATTTCACATTCAAGGTCGTATCAAAATTATCGATTGCTTTCATCAGTCCAATACATCCGATCTGAAAAAGATCATCCACATTTTCATTGGCGGAAGCAAACCGCTTGATCACGCTCAAAACAAGACGGAGGTTCCCTTTGATATATTCCTCCCTTGCCTCTTTGTCTCCTTCTTTGATTTTCTCAAACAAAGCTTCCTTCTCCTGCTGTTTCAGGAGTGGAAGCTTCGACGTATTCACACCACAGATTTCCACTTTTTGGCAAACCATTCCGGGATCCTCCTACACAGTTTTTTCTCTGCTAAAAAGGATGTGCCAAAGCGGAACATAATATTCTTTTCTCAGGATATTTTCGTCATTTCTTTTTTGAGGCGTTTCATGATTTTTTTCTCCAGTCTGGAGATGTAGGACTGGGAAATCCCCAAATGAGCCGCCACCTCTTTCTGCGTCATTTCTTCCCCGGAGGGATCCAGCAGCCCAAAACGCAGACAGATGATCGTTTTTTCTCTTTCGGAGAGCTTTTCCATGGCCTTCTTTAAAAGCTTTCTCTCTGCTTCCGTCTCCAGATCCCGGTAAATGACATCCTCCTCCGTCCCCAGAATATCGGACAACAGCAGTTCGTTTCCGTCCCAGTCTACATTCAGAGGCTCATCGATGGAAACCTCCATCTTATTCTTGCTGTTCTTACGCAGATACATCAGTATCTCATTCTCTATGCAGCGGGATGCGTAGGTGGCCAGCTTGATGTTTTTATCCGGATTAAACGTATTGATGGACTTGATCAGGCCGATGGTTCCGATGGAGATCAGATCCTCCACGCCCACACCTGTATTATCAAATTTCTTGGCAATATACACCACCAGTCTCAGGTTATGCTCAATCAGCGTGGATTTGGCAAAATCGGCTTCCTCAGTGACCAGCTCCGCGATCATTTCATTTTCTTCCTTTGCACCCAGGGGAGGAGGCAGCACCTCCGTTCCCCCTATGTAATGAATATCGCCCCGCTGCATCATCATAAACTGTGATCTGCAGCCGGTCATTTTAAAGCGGATATGCCCGGGCAGCGTTACATTCAGGATCATATGTTGTTCCTCCTCTTTTTTAATGCCGGATGCAGAATCATCCGGTACTCACCTCCCACAGAGATGCTTTCTTCCGTAATTCCGATGACGGGACGGAGAATCTCCAGCCATTCACCTTCTCTGGCAATCCTCATCCGTTCTATGATAAAAGACTGCAGAATTCCTTTTTTACATCCGATGCTGTGATACGGTACCACACGGCACGTTTCCGGCGCCAAAAACTCCCTGTAGGGCTCCATCACCTCTTTCTCCACCAAAGATACGGGGCTGCCGCTGACAGGCTCCCTCAGACCGTTACCCGAATCCCATAAGGCATACACTCTTAAGACCACCGTTTCCGAAATCACCAGCTCCGCCTCCACCACGGGAAGACTGCCGTAGTTCTCCGTCAAGCGCAGCAATACGTACAGTCCGTATACCACACCGCCTGCCAAAAGCGGCAGATACAGAAAGATTCCTGAAGTGTTTCCCGTCCATCTCTCAAACAGTATGAGGCTCCCTCCCAGCAGCACGGCGCCAAAATAAGCGGCGGCAGACAGTTTTACAAGACAGATGCCGTCCCGCGGCCGAAAAATATAATACAATCCAACCAGAGAAAGTCCCGGATAGCCCACAAAAAGCTTTACAAAAGCGCCTCCAAAGGGCAGCAGCAGCAGGACACATTGCCCCAGAGACATAAAAAAAGCGGCTATGCCCAGCTTTCCTGTTTTTACATGACTATGTAATAAGGCTCTGCATAATACCAGTACCCAGAAGATCATCCAGAAATTAAGATACCAGTATGCATCCAGGTAAATCCGATAAATACCATCACCTCCTGTCTTTGTTATTCTACTGTTACCGGGAGATAAATTTTGTCAGATTCAGAAATGAGAAAGAGAGATTTTTTTCCCTTTTTTCGACAGATAAGACTCCTGTGTCCATGTACGTATCAGGAGCCGACATACGCAGCTGTATGTCGGCCCCATCATATCCGTTATATTCGATTGATTGCTTTCCTACTTCTTCTGCAGAAAACTGGGAATCTGCAGGCTGTTTTCCTCCACCTTGCTCTTGATGTCGGCAGGCTTCTGAATCCCCGGGAATACGGGCTTTGGAGTCGGTGTCTGAGGTACGGAGGGGGTCACAGCCTTGGGAACTACGGAGGGCTGTACACCGGAACGTATCTGAGACATACTCATCCGTTTGCTGAAGCTGTCATGCTTCTGAGGATCGTCAAGACCCGTGGCGATCACTGTCACACGGCAGGTATCCACCTGCGTGTCGTCATACATGGCACCAAATATGATATTCACATCCTCACCGGTAATCTTCTGTACGTAAGATGCGGCATCATCCGCATCATACATGGAAATATCTCCCGATACATTGATGATGACATCGGTAGCACCCGCTATGGTGGTCTCCAAAAGCGGACTTTCCACCGCCATCTTAATGGCCTCGGCGGCTTTGTCATCTCCCTTGCCGGTACCGATGCCGATGTGGGCAATACCCTTGTCCTTCATAACGGTCTGCACATCCGCAAAATCCAGGTTGATGATTGCCGGCAGATAGATCAGATCGGTAATTCCCTGTACGGCCTGCTGCAGAACCTCATCCGCTTTCTTCAGGGCTTCCGGCATGGTGGTCCTTCGATCCACAATCTCCAGCAACTTGTCATTGGGGATCACGATCAATGTATCCACCGCAGACTTCAGCTTTTCAATACCGGAAACGGCATTGGTCATACGGGCTCTGGCTTCAAAACGAAACGGCTTGGTCACCACGCCTACTGTCAGAACGCCCATGTCCTTTGCGATCTTGGCCACTACGGGAGCCGCTCCCGTACCGGTACCGCCGCCCATACCACAGGTGACAAACACCATATCACAGCCGTTCAGTACCTCTTTGATATCATCATAGCTCTCTTCTGCCGCTTTCTCGCCGATTTCCGGTCTGGCACCTGCCCCCAGACCCTTGGTCAGCTTCTCGCCAATCTGTAACAGACGGGCCGCCTTACACAGCTGCAGTGCCTGCTTGTCCGTATTGATCCCTACAAAATCCACTCCGTCAATTTTTTCATCTATCATTCTGTTAACCGCATTATTGCCCGCGCCGCCAACACCGACTACAACAATTTTTGCGGCAGACTCAGCTTCGTTCGTCTTGATTTCCAGCAAAGGTCTGTCCTCCCTTTCATTACGGATTCATGAGAACCTCTTATCAACCTCATATTGTTTATCATATAATTATTTTAGAGATTAAGCAATAACTTTTTTATTTTTTTATGTGCTTTTTTTATTTTCCTTTTTCTGCGTCAATGTGCTTATTCGTCCCGTTCAAAGGTAATATTTTTGGTTGTATCATCATAATTTTGCATCCGCAAAACACCCTTCTGTCCTTCCAATTCGGGGAGAATGGCTTTCAGACGGGAGATTTTTTGATCAATCCCACCGGTATCTCCCAGCTTTACGCGAATATCTTCAAAATATAATGTCATTTCGTAATTCTTGTCGAAATAAATTCTGTCCGCACTGATCTCATACTTTGTCAAAAGCTGCGTCATATCCAAAATCGTACCAAAAACCTCGGCATGCGCCACGGGCAGCGGTTCATACAATACCACATGAGAAAACTCCAGTCCCGTGATCTCCGGAATTCCGACGGTTCTCACGTGAGAGCTCTCCACCACAATCCCATCCTTGTCAAAATACACATACTGACCCAAATACTCAATATAACCTGCCAATGCTTTCTCATAGACAGTGATCCTGACGGAGTCAGTGGAGAGTATGTCCACTTCCATTTTTTCCACAAAGGGAATCCCCTCTATCTCCCTGTCACGATATTTCAAAGACAGGATCAGGGAATTGTTATCCCATTGATTTCGAATCACCATATCCACGATTTCTTCCTCGCTGTAATGGTGATTTCCCTCCACCGTAATATTGTCTACGGAATACACACTTATCACCACCAGTACGGCACACACTGCTGCCGTCAGCAGAACCGCTGCCGCCAGCAGGCGTACCCTGCCGGATCTTGGGGGAAAAGATTCCCCTAAAGAGCCTGTAAAGAGAGATTTTTTTCCGTATTCACTGTTTTTCCCGTCTCCGAATCTTCGTTTCTTTCTCATTTCTCACAGATGATCTGCTTTCCCCGGACGTTCTTCTATGACGGCGCCCAGACATCTAAAATCCCTGACAATGTTTTCATATCCTCTGGCAATGTAGCGACAGCCTGTAATACAGGTTCTGCCCTCTGCCATAATTCCTGCCATCACAAGGGCAGCACCTCCGCGAAGCTCCCTGGCTTCCACCAAAGCTCCGGTGAGCCTGTCATTTCCCCGTATCCATGCATCCCTTTGGCTGCAGTGAATCCGGGCCCCCATTTTGCGCAGCTCTCCCGCCGTATGAAAGCGATTGGTAAATATGGTTTCCCTCAGTCTGCTGGGTCCTCCGGCTTTCGTCAAGACCGTCATCACCGGAGACTGAAGATCCGTTGGAAATCCCGGATACACCTGTGTCTCCAGCATTGACACAGGGCGGGGCGAATGCTTTGCACGGATATGGATCCCTTCCTCTTCTGCCTCTACCGATGCTCCCATCTGCCGACAGACCTCCATCACACTGTTCATCTGGGATACCGGTGCTTTTTTTAAAAAAGCTTCTCCGCCGGCTCCTGCCACTGCCAGCAAATACGTGCCCGCCACAATTCTGTCTGCTTCCACGTCATACCGGATTCCCTTCAGACTGTCTCCTCCTTCGATGGTAAGCTCTCCGGTGCCGACGCCTCCTATTTTCGCACCTGCTCTCTTTAAAAACAGGCAAAGAGCGGTAATCTCAGGTTCTCTCGCACATCCCACCAGTCTGGTAACTCCATGGGCTCTCACCGCTGCCAACAAAGCATTCTGTGTCGCCCCTACACTGGGAAAGGGAAAATAAACAGAATTACCCTGCAGCTTTGACGCCTCGGCACACAAACGCCCGGAACACTCCGAAAATGTCACTCCCAGTCGTTCCAGGGCCATTGTATGGAAATCCACGGGTCTTCTCCCGATGATACAGCCTCCCGGATAACACAGATCCGCCCGGCCGCATCTTCCCAGCATGGCGCCCAACAAAATGACGGAAGATCGGATTCTCGCTACCGATTCATCAAATCTTACATCTTCTTTTATTCGGGTGGCATCAATGATCAATGCATTGTCCTCCCGGGTCACCACACATCCTGCCTGGCGCAGCAGACCGGCCATATCCTCCACATCGGAAATATGCGGACAGTTATCCAGTCTGCAGACTCCGTCAATCAAAATTGCGGCAGCCATCATGGGCAATACCGCATTCTTTGAACCCTGTATTTTTACGCTTCCCTTCAGTGACGTTCTTCCCTGTACGATAATAGAACTCAACCGTCTCCCCCTTGTCTCTTACAACGATTCCTGTTCTATTATATGCAGACCCGCCTCCCAAAGTATCTTTTCCTGCAAATAATTATAGTTTTTCCTGAAGTCGTATCCCTCTGGCCACACTCAGTACAAGACCGATTTCGATCATCAGAAACATGACCGAGGATCCCCCGTAGCTGATAAAAGGAAGGGAAATACCCGTGTTCGGTATGGTATTGGTCACTACCGCAATATTTAAAATCACCTGAATGGCAATATGTCCCATGACGCCTACCACCAACAGAGCACCGAACAGATCCGCTGCGTTGTTGGCAATGATCATAAATCTCCAGATCAGCAGAACAAACATCATGATGATGGAAATTCCGCCGAACAATCCAAGCTCTTCACATATAATGGAGAAGATCATGTCATTGTGGGATTCCGGAAGGAACTCCAGCTTCTGAATGCTCTGTCCTAAGCCTTTACCGAAAATCCCGCCGGAGCCGATGGCATAAAGAGACTGCAGGGGCTGAAATCCTTTGTCCAAAGGATCGCTTTCCGGATCCAGCCAAGCCAGGATTCTGGCACTTCTGAAGCCCAGATTCTGCAGACTTTCCATCTGCGTCAGGGCAAAGACAAAAACCGCAACGGCTGCCCCGCCAATGCCTCCCAGTACAAGAAACCGCTTGTAATCCGGGCTGGCCACAAACAGCATCAGTACGGCAATTCCCAAAATGATAATGGCGGAACTCATATTATCCGTAATCTTCCACACCATCAGGCAGATGGGCAGTGGGATACACAGGATCGTCCAAAATCCCTTGCCCGTTCGCATCGTTTTTCCCATGTGACAAATCATACTGGCCAAAAACAGGATCATCGCAAGCTTGGCGATCTCCGCCGGCTGAATGGAAAATCCCAGACGCAGCCAGCGTCTGGCACCATTTGCCTCATATCCCAAAGGCGTCAGCACAAGCAGCAGGAGCACCGCCGACACAAGGTAGGAAAGGATTGCGAAACGCTCCCAAAAATGGTAGGGAATCCTGGATACCACAAACATGGCGATCAGTCCCAGCACCGAAGCCACCGCCTGTTTTTTCAGATAGTACATAGGGTCGTTGTTCGTCAGGGAGGACATGGAAGCCTCATAGGAGCTGGCAGAATAAATCATAATCAGTCCGAATCCCAGAAGAAACAACACAATAAATAACAAACTGTAGTCAAAGAAATATTCATTTTTCTTCTGAAATCTCAAATTTCTTTGCTTCCCTCTCACAATACGATCTAGCCTTTCTGCACTTCATTTAATCCTTCAACCGGTTTACACATTCCTTAAACAGATTGCCCCGCGCTTCATAATTGGGGAACATTCCCCAACTGGCACAGGCAGGGGACAACAGCACCGCATCTCCGGGACGGGCCACTCCGGCACTTACCGTAACCGCTTCTTCCAGATTTTCTGCCATCAGAATGTGGGTAAACCCTTTGCGCCTTGCACAGGCAGCAATCTTTTCTTTGGTCTGACCCAATAATACCAGATATCTTACTTTTCCGTCAAAGCTTTCGATCCATGCATCGTATTCGCTGTTCTTATCGTACCCCCCTCCGATCAGAACGGTGGGACGCTCCATTGCCTGAATGGCCTTGATGGCAGCATCCGGGTTGGTTCCCTTAGAGTCATTGTAATACGCCACTCCGGCTTTCGTTGCCACGTATTCAATCCTGTGCTCCACTGCCTGAAACTGCCGAACCGCCGACAGGATCCGCTCCATGGGTACGCCGTACGCGGCGGCCATGGCAATGGCGGCCATAACATTTTCCGCATTATGTACCCCCAAAAGCCGGATCTCATCCATTCCGATAAGCCGCTTCGTCTCTCCCTTTTCCCGATGGAAAATCTCCCTGCCCTCCAGAAAATATCCTTCTTCCGGCTTAGTTCCCGATGAAAAAAAGACCACCCTTGCCGGACATCGTGAAGCAAACGCCCTTGTATGAGTATCCATGTAATTCAGCACGCAGACATCCTCCGGTCCCTGATTGCGGGTAATGGATTCTTTTACCGACACATACCTCTCCATGGTGTGGTGGCGATTCAAATGATCCGGTGTAATATTTAATATGGCAGAGATTCTGGGGTGAAAGCTATGTATGGTCTCCAGCTGAAAACTGCTGATCTCCGCCACGGTTACGGAATCCTCTTCCATATGCTCCACTTCCCGGGTATAAGGTGTTCCGATATTCCCCACCACAAAGACACTGCGAAAATATTCCTTCATAATCCTTCCAAGCAACGCAGTCGTAGTGGTTTTTCCGTTGGTTCCGGTAACTGCCAGCACCTGCCCTTTTCCACACAGCCAGGCCAGTTCTATTTCTCCTATCACAGGGATCCCTCTGCTTCGAAAGCCTTCCGCAAAAGGTGTATCCACCGGTACACCGGGGCTTAAGACCACCAGCTCCGTCTGTTTTGCCTGCTCTTCCGGCAGCTCTCCCGCGAGAATCTGTGTGATGGAAGAGGCACCCAGCTTTTCCGAAACAGCATTCCTGTCAATCCCTTCATTCTCATCGTACAATATGGGAAGAGCACCCTTTTGCTCCAGCAGACGAGCCGCTCCGATTCCGCTGATTCCGCCTCCCACCACCAATACCTTTTTTTGATTCCAGTTCATACTTCTTTCCCTTTCAAAACTCCTAAATCCCCATCAATGCGATCAGGCACAGAAGTGCTGTAACTATGGAAAATACAGCCACCACTTTCGTTTCCGACCATCCGGACAGCTCAAAATGGTGATGAATCGGTGCCATTTTGAAAAACCGCTTGCCGCCGGTCAGCTTAAAATAGGAAACCTGCAGCATAACAGATACCACTTCCAGAAGATAAATAAACCCGACAATTGCAATAAACACAGGCATTTGCAGCATATAGGCGGAGGCTGCCACAAAGCCTCCCAGTGCCAGAGATCCCGTATCCCCCATAAACACACTGGCAGGATAGACATTAAACAGCAAAAATCCCAGCAATGCCCCCACTACGGCACAGGTAACCGGCCATATATCACTGCCGGTACCAACTGCCACTACGGAAAAGAAGGTTGCCACCATCACCGTGACACTGCTGGCCAGGCCATCCAGACCGTCCGTAAAATTTGTACCGTTGACCGTGCCGATTACCACGAAAAACAGGAACGGAACATTCAGGATTCCAAGATCCAGATATTTTCCCTCCAGAAAAGGAATCTTCATTAACAGACTGACTTGCGCCTGATGCAGCAGAAAATAGGCAAATACAAACGTTACAACGATCTGCAGCGCCATCTTTTGCCACGCCCGAAGTCCCATGGAACGCTTTAATACTACCTTGATGTAGTCATCGATGAATCCGATCAGACCGAAGCCCAGCGTGAGAAACAGGATGGGCAGAATCTCGGGATACTCTTTCACATAAAGCAGGGATGTAATCACCACACTTCCCAGGATGATCACGCCGCCCATCGTAGGGGTGCCGTTTTTCTTCAGATGACTCTTCGGTCCGTCCTCCCGCTGTGTCTGTCCCACCTTCAGTCTTCTCAAATATGGAATAATAACCGGTCCCAGCAATGCACTGATGGCAAAAGAAACCAATACCGGCAACACCACTGTATCATTCATGCTTTTTTCCTTCTTTCTGAACATATATGATATATCTGATATATCTGCTACCCTTATATACCACCGCTTCTTTCAGTTATATCACATTCCCTGCAAATACGGAAGAATATTCTCAAAAAGCTGCCGCACCACAGGAGCCGCCACCTGCCCTCCGTAATAGACTCCTTTGGGGCTGTAGACAACTGCCAATGCCATAACCTGAGGATCATCGGCAGGCGCAAAGCCGAGAAAAGAGGCGATATACTTGCCGCTTCCCCTGGGCAGTGTCTGACTGGTGGCCGTCTTGCCTCCGATCCGAAACCCTTCCACATATCCGTTTTTCCCTGTTCCCTCCGAAACCACCTTTTCCAGCAATTCCCGCAGCACAGCACTGGTTTCCTCAGAAACAACATCTTTTTTCGTTTCGTACCCAAAGGTCTTAATCACGTTTCCTTCCCCGTCCACCGTTTTCACCCCAAGGTGCGGTGTGACCCGGATCCCCCCGTTGACCAGAGAAGCTGCCGTCACGGCCAGCTGAACGGGACTGATCTGAAAGGATTGACCAAAGGCCACGGTAGCCAGCTCCACAGGACCCATATTTTCCTTCTTATGCATAATGGTTCCGGCTTCTCCCGGCAGATCGATTCCTGTTTTTTCCATCAATCCGAATTTTTGAAAGTAGTCGTAGTAGCGTTCCACGCCCAGCCGCAGACCCAGAGAAATAAAGACGGGATTGCAGGAATTCATGATTCCCTGTGTAAAGGTTTCTCCCCCGTGACCGCCGGTCTTATGGCAGCGTATTTTACGATCCTCCACTATGATAAAGCCGGGACAGGAAAACATTTCATCCACATGCACAAGTCCCTCTTCCAGAGCCGCTGCCGTAGTGATGATCTTAAACGTGGAGCCCGGTTCATAGGTATCATTGATACAGGCATTTCTCCATTTTCCGTTTAATAATTCCTGCTTCTCCTCTTCACTTCCCGCCGTCACACCCTCCGGCAGAGCGTAGGGATCATTTAAATCAAATTCCGGCACATCCACGGAAGCGTAGATTTCCCCGTTTTGCGGATTCATAACAAAAATTGCCACTCTGTCCGCCTGCTTCGTTTCCATCACCTGCTTTGCAAGCTGGGTGGCATACTGCTGGATATTTAAGTCCAGACTGGTCACAAGGTGATTGCCGCTCTCCGGCTCCACCCTTTTTTCTCCTTCCTTCTCCACCTCCAGACCTCTGGCGTCTGTCGTTGTAAGAATGGTTCCCGGTTTTCCCTGCAAATATTCTTCATATTTGACCTCCAGACCGATAATCCCCTGATTGTCGGCACCGGTAAAGCCCAACACCTTGGAAGCAAGTTCTCCGTAAGGGTAGTATCTTTTATAATCCTCATCCACCTTTACGCCGGGAAGATTGTAGCCGCGGATCCGGTCTCCCGTCTCTTTTTCCACATTGCCCCTGATTTTTTCGATGGAGGACACCTTGTTGACCCTCGCCTCGATATATTCTCTGGACAGTCCCAGCTCCTCACACAGTACCCGGATCACCTGTTCCTTATCCTGCAGCTGATTATGAATGACGGAAACAGTACAGACCGTCCGGTTGTCTGCCAGAACCTGACCGTTTCTGTCCAGAATCTGTCCCCGCTTGGCCTTGATACTACGCTCCCGTACATGCAGCTCTTCCGCCTTTACCGCATAATATTCGGCTCTGTAAAGCATCAGCCAGGAAAGTCTTCCCATCAGCAGGATCAAGACCATCTGACAGCACAGTGCCAATACAAGGATCTTCCTGCGATGGCTGACTTTATTTCTCAGCATAAAATAACCTCATAAAACGATATCCCTATAATTTATTATCCGATTTATGAGGTTATTCCCGGTTTATGGAGATTCTTCCGTATCGGGATGCAGTGCTTCTCCCGTATCAGGATCCAACAGCGTTCCCGTCATGGGCGCCGTCTCCCCCTCATCTCCCTCCGGTGCAACGGAGGAAGTGATATCTCCTCCGTTGGCATTCGTGATCGTATTTTCGGAGACGCCTTCCGTCTCTCCTTCCTGTGCTCCCTCTTCCGCACCTTCCGTCTCTGTCTCTTCTTCTCCTATATCATTTCCCGATACGCTTGGATAAATACCGTTTTCCGCCAATTCCTCCTGTTCTGTCAAAGAAAGCTCCTCAGTCATAAAAATATTCATATACGGCAGCACTTCCGTGAGTATGCTTCTTACCAGTCTGGTTGCAAATTTGGCATCATCCTGCTCCCCTGCATTGGGGCGGTCAACAACTACGTAAATGGCTATCTCGGGATCCTCCGCCGGTGCATAGCCCATAAAGGAGACCACGTAATCAATCTTGTTTCTGCCGGCCATTTCCGCCGTTCCCGTCTTGCCTCCGATACGGTAGCCTGCGGGACGCGCCGTTCTTCCCGTACCGTTCTCCACCACACCCAGACAATACTGACGAATCATTTGAGAAGTGCTTTCCGAAACCGTCTGCTTGAGTACCCTGGGCTCAATGTTCTGAACAAGGGCTCCGTCTCCGGTGGTGATTCTGCTGACCATATGCGGTTCATAATAATAGCCGCCGTTAATCAGAGAACAAAAAGCTGATATCATCTGAATCATGGTGGTATTATAGCCTTGTCCGAAGGTGGAAGTTGCAAGCTCCGTCACTCCCATGGTATCCTCGTTGAATACAAGGGACTGGGTTCTGGATTCTCCCGCAAGATCAATGTTGGTCTTAAGGCCGAAATGGAACCGCTCCTGATATTCCAGGAACCGGGTTTTACCGATCTGTTCCCCCATCAGCATCAGACACACATTGCAGGATTGCTCCAATGCCTGCTGCATTGACAGTGTACCGCAGCCTCCGGACTCGGCATGGGAGCATCGAATCTTATAATCCGCCACCTCCAGCAATCCGTTGCAGGTATACCATTCATCCCCGGTCAAGGTGCCGCTTTCCAGTCCTGCCGCCATGGTAAAGGGCTTGGCCGTAGAGCCCGGCTCGTAGGTATTGGTGATGCAAAAATTCTTCCACTGGGAATTTAGATTGGCATATAAAACCTCCGTATCCTCCAGCAGTTCCTTGGCATTTTCCTCGGTGATCACCGTTTTCTCTTCCGACACCTTGCCCTCTGCCGTAAGAAGTACGTTTCCGATCAGGCTGTCCATGCTGCTGGGATCATTCAGATCATAATTCATGGCATCCGCCATGGCCAATATCTCACCGGAATCCACATCCATAATGATGCAGCCCGCCCCCATGGCCCCCTTTCCGTCCCGATAAGCGTTGGTATATGTCTCATTGAACTGTTCCAGATTGCGTTCCACAATGCCCTGAATATTGGCATCAATGGTAGTCACCAGATTGTAACCGTCTATGGCGGCAATGGTGGTTCGCTCCAAATCCGAATTGTCATTCAGATATCCGTACTCTCTTCCGTTGGTACCGTTTAAAATATCGTTGTAGAAGGCTTCCAGACCATAGTTTCCTTTAAAGCCGCTGCTCACATCATCCTTGATGGTGAAGCCCAGTATATCGCTGGCAAGACTTCCCCCGGGATAAACTCTTCTGTATTCCTCCTCAAACCAGATGCCTTTTACATCGGGATTTTCCTGTGTATCATTCTGAATAAGTACAAAATCACTGATTTCCTCATACGAAAGCTGCTTAGCTGCCACATAATACCGACGGGAAGGATTTTCCGTGATATAGGTCCTCAAGGCAGAAGTATCCAGACCGGGAAAGCATTGCTTCAATGCCGTCAGGGTAGCCTCCATGTAAGCTTCCTCTTCCAGTATGGCATAACAATCCACAATCAGATTATATACCTTTTCACTGGCTGCCAAAGTGGTTCCTTTGGCATCCAGAATATCACCTCTCTTGTAGGGGATGGAAGTACTCTCATAGCGCTGCTGACTGAGTACCTGCTTGGTATACTCATCCCCTTTCCGGGTGGCAATATATGCCAGTCTGGCTCCTAATCCCAAGAAAGCCAGCAGTATCAGAAAAAACAATACCACCAGCTTCTTTTGCATTTTCATTGTAAATTTTCCGCGCAGCGGATTGCCGCCTTGCTTTTGCTTCATTTCTCTGCGTTCGCTCAAATCCACACCTGCTTCTTACTCTCCGATATCGGACAGCTGGCGCATATAATCACTGCCCTCTCCGGTAACATTGATGATCTGCCCCTCCCCTGCATAACGCATTCCAAGCTCTTCTATGGCAACTCTCTTGATCTCCTCCAGATCAATGCTGCTGACAATCCTGTGATACGCCTCATCGTTGGAGAGCTTTAAATTGTTCAGCTCGCTCTCCAAAGATGAAATGTTTCTGACACTGAGAGTGATCTCGGATTCAATCCTGATATACCCCAGCAGGATCATACCGGCAACAGCCAGCGCCACCACCAGAAACAACACATATCCCAGATTCATATACAAAGCCTTGTCTCTGTTTTTTCTGGTTCTGTGGCTCAGCTTCTTCGGAGGCTCCTGCAGCACTCGGGAAGGCTGCAGCTTACGCACCGCATTCCCCTGAATATATGCTTCCTTCTCATATGTAGTTTGTCTCCTGCTTCGCGCCATGACAATCTACTCCCCCATTTTATCAGTATTTGTTCCGATAGGGAACCCTTTATCTTTTGTTTTTCTACCCTCTTTTTTCAAAAATTCTAAGCTTTGCACTTTTGGATCGCGGATTCTCCTCCATCTCTCTTTCCTCCGGCAGAATGGGCTTTTTTGTAATCACCTTGCCGACGGAAACCTTTCCGCAAACACAGGTTGGAAAATCCGGAGGGCAGACACAAGGGTTTTCCCGCTGACGAAAGACCGTCTTTACGATCCTGTCTTCCAGAGAATGGAAGGTGATGATGCATAGCCTTCCGCCCGGAAGCAGCACATCGATCATATCCTCCACTGCCTCTTTCAAGATCTCCAGTTCCCTGTTGCATTCGATTCGTATCGCCTGAAAGGTGCGTTTGGAAGGATGTCCTCCGGTAGCCCGCACCTTGGCCGGGATTGCAGCCTTTATGATCTCATTTAACTGAAATGTTGTTGTAATGGCAGCCTCCTGTCTGGCTCTTACGATATGCTTGGCAATATTCTGTGCAAATCTGTCTTCTCCGTACTCCCGGATGATTCGAAACAACTCCGCTTCCGGATAGGTATTTACGATATCTCCCGCCGTCAACTCCTGACGTCTGTCCATGCGCATATCCAGCTTTGCATCATGCTGATAGGAGAATCCTCTCTCCGGTGTGTCCAGCTGATAGGAAGAAACTCCCAGATCCAGTACGATTCCGTTGACTCCTCCGATTCCAAGTTCCTTCAGAATCGGCTTTATATGACAGAAATTGTCTCTGACAACAGTAATTTTTTCCTCAAAAATCCTCAGTCGCTTGGTAGCGGCCGCAATCGCCGCTTCATCCCGGTCTATCCCGATCAGCCTGCCTGTCTGAAGGCGCTGCAGGATTTGAAACGAATGTCCTCCTCCACCCAGAGTACCGTCTACATAAATCCCGTCAGGATGTATGTTAAGGCTCTCTATGGTTTTCCAAAGCAATACCGAACTGTGTCTGAATTCCATGAATGTCTCCTTGCTTTCTTATATACCAAGTCCCAATTCCGCCATATGCTCTGCGATCTGTTCCATATCCTCATACGATGCGGCTCCTTCCCAGCGCTCCTTACTCCAAATCTCCACCCGGCTGGCAACGCCGATCAAAACCACATCCTTCTGCAGTCCGGCAAACTCTCTCAATACACCCGGTACGAGAATACGGCCCTGCTTGTCCACTTCCACCGCAGCTGCTCCTGCCAGGAAAAAGCGGACGAACTGTCTGGCGTCCTTGTTGGTGATGGGCAGAGCCTTCAGCTTCTCTTCAAAAGCGGCCCATTCCGTGTTATCGTACACAAACAGACAGCCATCCAATCCCTTTGTCACCACGAAATCGTCACCCAGCAATTACCGAAATTTGGAAGGGATAATCAGCCTGCCCTTGGTATCGATTGTATGATTGTACTCACCCATAAACATATGTATCAATCACCCACTTACTACCACTTAGCTCCACTTTTCACCACTTTTAGTCCATTTTACATGGAAACAGGGTGGTTGGCAAGCATTTTTTTGATTTTTTTGCATAAAAAAGAAGCACAGAAGGGCTTCCAAACACTTCTGTGCCTCATTTATTTAAAATCATACAAAAAGCTACAGCTCCAAAAATTCCTCAAACAGTCTGCAAAATGAAGCAGCCTCTTTTGCCTTTGGCATCTCACAGAAAATACGCAGCAGCGGCTCCGTTCCGGAAAACCGAACGGAAATCCAGCCACCGTTTTTACAGTAAATCTTTAGTCCGTCCAGATACGAGACACGTTGTACTTCATAAGGAAGGGAAGGCAGCCTCCTCTCCTCCAATAACAGACGGTAAATCTCCTCCTTCTTCTGCCTGCCAAACCGATAGCTTCTTTCCTCCAGTGCTGCAGTACCGTATTCCTCACGGATTTCCTCCATAATTTCTGACAGCCGCTTACCGACAACCGCCACCATCTCTACCAGCAAAGCAGAAGCGTAAATGCCGTCCTTTCCTTTGATATGTCCCCGTACCGTCATGCCGCCGGAGGATTCCCCTCCGATGATGGCGTCTGTTTCCGCCATTTTGGCAGAAATGTGCTTGAATCCCACGGGTACCTCATAGCAGTACTCCCCGAACCGCTCCGCAACCCTGTCCAGAAGATGGGTGGTACAGACATTTCTCACGGCAGGTCCCCTCCACCCCCTGTATTTTAACAGGTAGTAATACAACAGCACCAGAATATCGTTGGGATGGAGGAAATTCCCCCGATCATCAATGACACCGATCCGATCCGCATCCCCATCTGTGGCAATGCCAAGATCACAGCTTCTGTCCAGCACATAATGCTGCAGGGTCCGCAGGGTATCTGCCGTAGGTGCCGGAAGCTTTCCTCCAAACAGCGTGTCATGGCGATCATGGATCGTCTCCACCTCGCATCTGGCCGTCATCAGGATTGTTTTCAGGGAGGTTTCGCTGACACCGTACATGGGATCCAGGGCAATCCGAAAACCATAATTACGGATCTGCTCCATATCCACCGCACCGATAATACTGTCAAGGTATTCGTTCAGCGGATAGATTTCCCTGATCAGACCGCTCTCAAGCCCCTGCTCATACTCCATTTCCTTCACAGACGTTTCTTCCAGCTGGCGGATATACTGCTCCAGATCCTTTGTCTGTTCTTCATCCGCATCTCTTCCGCCGTATGTAAACAATTTGATCCCGTTATAAATAGCCGGATTGTGGCTGGCTGTGATCATCATTCCATAGGAGTAACCATGGCGCATCACATAATACATCACAAGAGGCGTGGGTACGGATTTACGGACCAGCTCTGCCCTGATCCCCTCCGCAGCAAACACCATGGCAGCCCAATGCATAGCTTCCTTGGACAGAAATCTTCTGTCATATCCCATTACAATACCCTTGTCCGCCACGCCCTCCTGCTTCATTTTCAGGCAGAGTGCCTTTGACAGACGCTGAATATTATATTTCGTAAATCCATCTCCGATAACAGCACGAAACCCACCCGTTCCAAATGTGATCCCCATATCTTTTGCTCCTCTTTATACGTTGAATCGAAACAAAATCACATCGCCGTCCTTTACAACATAGTCCTTCCCTTCCATACCTACCAGCCCCTTTTCTCTGGCTGCAGCCAGGGAGCCCTGCTCAAGCAGATCTTTGTAATTTACAACCTCCGCCTTGATAAATCCCCTCTCAAAATCGGAATGTATCTTACCCGCCGCCTGGGGCGCCTTCGTGCCTGCCCTGATGGTCCAGGCTCGCGTCTCATCCTCTCCCGCCGTCAGGTAGCTGATCAGACCAAGGAGATGATAGCTTGCCCGGATCAGCTTCTCCAATCCGGATTCCGCAAGACCCAGATCCTCCAGAAAGACAGCCTTTTCCTCCTCTTCCAGCTCCGAAAGCTCCTGCTCGATCTGCGCACAGATCACAAAAACCTCGCTGCCGGTTTTGTCCGCATATTCCCTAACCGCCCGAACTCCTTTGTTATCCCTTCCGTCCTCGGCAAGCTCCTCCTCACCCACATTGGCGGCATAGATAACGGGCTTTGCCGTCAGAAGGTTGAGAGAGGCAAATAACGCCTGCTCTTCCTCGTCTTTACATTCGTAGAGTCTGGCCAGCTTGCCGTCTTCCAAAAGCTCCTTCAGATTTGCAAGAAGCTCCACCTCTTTGCCCAGAGATTTATCCATCTTAGCAGCCTTACCGGTCTTTAAGATCCTTCGCTCCAGGATCTCCAGATCGGAAAAAATCAATTCCAATTCTATGGTCTCTATATCCCTCAGCGGATCGATGCTGCCGTCCACATGAATGATATTGGAATCCTCAAAACAACGCACTACGTGGACAATAGCGTCCACCTCCCGGATATTACTCAGAAACTGATTGCCCAATCCCTCCCCCTTGGAGGCACCCTTTACCAGACCTGCAATATCCACAAACTCTATGACTGCAGGCGTCACCTTTTTGGAGTTATACATATCTCCCAGCAGCTTCAGCCGATGGTCCGGTACCATAACGATACCGATGTTGGGATCTATGGTGCAAAAGGGGTAATTGGCGGATTCCGCCCCGGCCTTGGTCAGGGAATTAAACAATGTGCTTTTGCCCACGTTGGGAAGGCCTACGATACCTAGTTTCATAATATATATTCTCCTCAAAATGATGTATTTTCGTAACGGTAACAAGCCAAGGACAAGATCCACGCCCCATGGCTCTCATGGAACAATTCTAATTTCAGCAGTTTCCTAATAGGATAAAAAGAGCCTGTCATAGCCGGATAAGTGTATCACAAACAAGATCTTTTTTCAATGTCTGTTTCTCCTATATTATCTCACATAAACACACATACTCTTTAAAACTCCAGCGAATAAATAATTGTCTGCGCACTCTCCCTTACTGATTTATCTTCCATGCTTTTTTCTTCAAAACTTCCCCATTCACCAACCTGGAGTATATCTGCAAAAGCCGGTCTGATTTCGCTGTTGTATTGTCCATCGTTTCCTCCGAAAGTATAGTTATATGCTGCAAGGCACAAAATACTATCTGTCAAATATAATAATATATTTTATCGTTCATGTCAGTTTCTGTCGTGATTCGATGACATATATGTAACATATATGTCATTGGAGGAATCGCCCATGAAAGACATTTACACTGTAAAATATCGCCAGATTGGCTTAAAAACCACATACTACCGGAGGCGCCCAATATTCCGAGAGTACTGTCGCTGGGTACGCTGTTTGATATTGCCGCCGTTCCGGAAGCGGCTCCCTATAAATTCCTTGCGTTTGAGGAAGAGGGATAGTGTTATTATAGTATGTGGTGTGGACAGTGGTTGTCCATCTTCCAAATTATCTCATGTAAAAACAATCCTGTCTATCCAAAAAGCACCTCCAAAGAATCCACAACAATTCCCCGTCAGTGCTGTCCTTTTATGCCTTCTGCAATTTTCTTTCCTGAATCTGCCGATGGATTTCCATACCACGACGATTGTAATAATCCCGCCTCTCCTGCGGATCCATATCTTTTGTAATATAATAATTTTTCTCTCGTACACGATGAATATCTTTCACCGTAAAATCGGGACTAATCATTATTTCATCCATAATCAATCCTCATAATGCCCCTTGCATGACGCAATGATAACTGCGCCATCCTTCTCCCGGTACACGATACGATTCACTTCATCAATCCGCCTGCTCCACCACCCACTCAGATCGTTTTTTAACGGCTCCGGCTTCCCAATACCCTCATAGCAATTCCTTTGTATGTCCTTAATCAGCATATTAATCCGCTTTAGGGTTTTCCTGTCCAAAGTTTGCCATTCTAGGTATTCTTCCCAAGCCCGTTCATCCCAAAGTTTCTTCACGCATTAATCCTCAATCAATTCGTGCTCAGCAAGAACCGCCTTCCCTGCCTCAATCTCCTCAATTCTCTTTTGCAAAGGTACCATATTGCTTTCCGAATAGAATGGATCTACGGATACCTCAAAGGGAATCCTTTTTTCCCTTGTCATCTTTTTTGCAAATATAGTAAATGCGGTGGTCATGCTCAATCCCAAATCTTTACAGGTTTCCTCCATGCTCTTTTTCAATTCTGTGTCCATACGAAAATTAATCATTGTTTGCGCCATAATTATCACTTCCTCCTGTAACTTAATCTTATCACTACTCCGGAAAATTGTAAAGCATTTGTTATTTACATGCTTTACAATATTGTATTCAAAATGATGTAAAAAATACAACAGAAATAACATCCTCGATTGATTGGGTAGTAGTTTGGGTGGCACCTCCCCCATCCAAAAGAAAACACCCCTGTCTTACCGACAAGGGCATCCTTTCGTTACACCAACTCTCCTCAATTTTCTTCAACTTCAGTAGCCATAGTCTCATATTCCTTCATTGCCTCCTGCATCTCCGAGACCGTAAATGCACACAGTTTTACATCTATCTCATAATCGGGATAATCAGCGATAAACTTTCGATATGCTCTCAGACACTGTTTTGTCGACTCCGCTACGGGATTTTCCAATGATCCGCCGAATATACCTGCACTGATCAACGGAAATGAGATACTGTGATATTCATTCTCCATCAGCACCTTCATG
>JAFQLB010000057.1 GCA_017396675.1 Lachnospiraceae bacterium | reverse complement strand
CAGGATAATAATGAGCCGGCAGCATTTCAGAGTGAGTATAGACGTCCACACCGGTGCCTTCTGTCTGCTGAAGGAGCATTTCCATATCCCGCAGATCATGGCCGGAAATCAGAATACCGGGACGTGTGCCGACACCGATGTTGACTTTTGTAATCTCAGGATTTCCGTAAGCGGCGGTGTTTGCTCCATCCAGCAGTGCCATACCGCTGACACCGTATTTGCCGGCCTCCAGGGTGAGATCGATCAGGTCACTTACTGAGAGACTGTCATCCAATGTTGCGGCCAGAGCACGCTGCAGGAAGGCATCCACATCAGCGTCGTCCTGCAGCAGAGCATTTGCGTGCTTACAGTAGGCAGACAGACCTTTCAGTCCATACGTAAGCAGCTCTCTCAGACTGCGGATATCCTCATCAGCAGTGGACAGAACGCCTACCTGTGCCGCCTTGGCTTTCCACATGTCCTCATCTGTCTCATACCACCGGCTGGCTTCCGGCAGAGCATCCACGTTCTCCACTACGGGAAGCAAATCCCTTGTCTGATCCAGGGTGGCACGGATGCGGGCATTGATTGCACATTCATCGAAATTGGCATTCGTAATGGTGACGAACAGGTTAAGGGTGATCATATGGTTAATACCGGGCGAAACCCCCTTACCCTCGGCACGAAGCCGGGTAGCAACGGCAGCGAGTCCCTTGGTCACATAGACCAGAAGATCCTGCATTCCTGCCACATCAGCGGTCTTTCCACAAACACCTGCTTTGGTGCAGCCGGTACAACCGGCAGTTTCCTGACACTGATAACAAAACATCGGATAATTCATTCTCTTTTCCTCCTTACACACTTTAACATAGGGAGCTTTTTAACGAATTTTCAAATAATACTGCAATGATTTTCTCCCTTGTCCTGCTTCCTATCATATCAGGTTTATTTTCTCTTTTACGTTGTTATAACCACAATTCTATTATTTTTATAAAAAATGCCCTGCCATAACGGCAGGACATCTCATATCCCTTTTATCTCTCTAAATACTCCCTCTGAGCCTTTCGAAGCAGTACCGCATAGATGACAAGGATCACAAAAAATGCAGCATTGGAAAGAAAGGCCCAAAGGGATACTCCGTGTATTCCTCTGGCTATCATGGGAAGGATACCTGCCAGCATGGCAGCAAGTCCCAGTACCACGGTCTTCCCATACATGGCCCGGATAAATCCCGCCACATCCGCGTTTTTGGAAATCTGCTGCTGTCTGCCGATCAGTACACCTTCCGGAATCTCCCCTTCCTTTTTCATCATATATGCCTTAAAGATCAGATAAATTCCGCATCCCAATACAATATAGTCTACGATCTGCATGGGTCATCTCCTTATAATTTTCGCAAAAACTCCAAAATCTCCTCCTGCATGTTTTCCTTTTTACAAACGTTTCGATGCAGGATCGGAGCACTTCGAAGCTCCTCCACCGCTGCCGGTACGGGAATACCTGCTTTATCCGCCAGCGCATCCACAAGCTCAAAGTCAGACAGGTCCTTATACCCTTCGTCTATGGCGCTCATGACACTGCGCCCGAACTTAAAAGGACTTGCGGTGGCTGCGATCACTGTTTTTCTCTCATCCCCGGAGGATGCTCTGTATTTTTCATAAACAGCGGATGCCACTGCCGTATGAGTATCCAGCACATATCCTGTTTTTTCATAGACAGTCCGGATGCGCTCCATGGTCTCTTTCTCCGTGGCATATCCGGCGGTAAAATCCGCAAGATGCTCCCGCATTTCGGACGTGATTTCGTATTTACCGTTTTTCCGTAAGGATTCCATGAAGGCAGCATTCTGCTTCGCATCTTCCCCGCAAATATGGTAGATCAGACGCTCCAGATTACTGGAAATTAAAATGTCCATGGAGGGAGAATTGGTCAGAATGAAGTCTCTGTTCCTGTCATAGCATCCCGTTTCAAAGAAGTCGTAGAGCACCTTGTTATCATTGGAAGCACAGATCAGCCGGGCAATGGGCAATCCCATCTGCTTGGCATAGTAGGCAGCCAGAATATTGCCGAAATTACCCGTTGGCACCACCACGTTGATCTCTTCTCCCTGCCGGATGATACCCTCTTTTTGCAGTTTTAGGTATGTATATACATAATAGCAGATCTGTGGTATAAGACGCCCGATATTAATGGAATTGGCCGAAGACAGCTGAAAGCCTGACTGATCCAGTCGATCGGCAAGCTCCTTATCCGCAAAAATCTGCTTCACACCGGCCTGCGCATCATCAAAATTCCCAAGGATACCCGCCACATGTGTATTGGCCCCCTTCTGGGTCACCATCTGAAGCTCCTGCACAGGACTGACACCGTCCTTAGGATAGAATACCACAATGCCTGTCCCTTCCACCTCCGCAAATCCGGCCAGCGCAGCCTTTCCCGTATCTCCGGAGGTTGCGGCCAAAATGATGATCCGATTTTTGATTCCGTTTTTTGCGGCGCCCACAGTCATCAGATGGGGCAAAAGGGATAGTGCCATATCCTTAAAGGCGATGGTTGCACCATGGAACAGCTCCAGGTAGAATGCACCGTCTGCCTCCCTGATTGAAACAATCTCCTTCTCGTCAAACTTATCATCATAAGCTCTGTCGATGCATTGCCTCAGTTCTTTTTCGGAAAAATCCGTAAAAAACAGCTTCATAACCTCATAGGCAAGCTGTCTGTAATCAAGCTCCATCCACTCTGACAGGGGCTTGTCAAAGGTGGGAATCCGCTCCGGAACAAACAGTCCACCATCGGACGAAAGACCCTGAACAATGGCTTTTGAAGCCGTTATTTTACTTTCCGTTCCCCGTGTGCTTTTGTATAATGTCTCCATTTATCATTCCTCTTTTCTCCGCCGGTCTGACAGTGCTTTCAAGGTTCTCACTATCGGTTCTTATTCTAACATAACTTTTTTTCAACTTCAACATTCAGGAAAAAAACTCATGACCGCCGTATTCAAATAATCTGGTCAGTTTCGTATCAAACCAACTCATTTTTTCATCGCTGACATATTTTCTGGCTACAAAATACAATGCCCCCTGAGACAGATCCTTTCCCAGCAGAGCCTCATCCACCGCTTTTTTAGTTTCCTCACTGACGGTAACGGTATAGAATCTCCCGTCACTGATGGGGGAAAACTGGCTTGTCCCGTTTTCCGACTGAAAAATCACTTCCGTAATGGTATCCGGAAACTTATCGCTTCTGACTCTGTTCAGCACCACGTTGGCCACCAGAATCTTACCGTTTTTATCTTCTCCGCCGGCCTCCGCTTCCACGATCCGCAGCAGGTTCTCATAATCTGTCTGAGAAACGGATACAAATTCCTCTCTTGTCAGCAGGTTCATATCCAGGATACGCTGACGGGAAACGGCCTCCTGGGTGATTCCCGTATAGTTGATTGCCTGAAGCACCTGGCCGTTGTCCTCTGTGGCCAGTGTAAAAGCCTCCCTGACCCGGGTTCCAAAAAGTGCATCTTCCCGAATATCCAGAAATGCGGCGATCATCACGAGGTTCAGCAGTATCAGGATCGTAGCATGTTTTTTATACATAAATAACCTCCGGTTGTCCGTATCTGTTATACTCCTTACTATTTTATACAGAAGCCGGAAAAAATATTTCTATTTTTTTCATATGATGCTACAATAGGGTATGAGCGAATGTACATAAAAGCGGAGGATCCTATGAAACTGCCCGGTGTATTCAAGGCGAAAAAAAAAGACGGCACAGCCTACTTCCGTGCCTCCTTTACCTATCGAAGCAAGCATATCAGTCTGGGCAGCTTTTCTGATCCGGAGACGGCTCATGAGGCCTATCTTCAGGCCATTGCGCTGACCCGGGAGGCGCTTTTGACAATCGATTCCTATACCCACACTTCTCCTCTTTCCTTTGAAAAGTGGGTGTGTATTCTTAATTTTCGGGACAACGGGATCTATTTCTCCACCCCCATCTACGTCCGCCCCCGCTTTTTTTACTATTATCTGTCCCCCCATGAACGGTTGATTTTTGATATCGATGATCTTTTCTTTTATTCCTCCCATAAGATCATGCGTCGAAAAAACCATTTTTTCGTGGCAGATTACGGTATGCAGATCACCATCACTTCACGATACGGCATCAAAAGCTATGGTGTGGAAGGCAGGGATTATCGTTTTCGCAACGGTAACAACCACGACTTCCGGTATGAAAACATAGAAATCTTCAATACATACCACGGCGTAAGTAAAGTGACACACAGAGGAAAGCAAAGGTATAAAGCGCAGATCCATCTGAAAGGCAACTATACCATCGGATACTATAAGACGGAAGCAGAGGCTGCCATCGCCTACAACAAGGCCGTGGATATCCTCAAGCGCAACGGATGCCGTAAAAATTTTCTGCAAAATGAAACAGAAGGCATATTGCCTTCTGTTTACGCAAAAATTTATTCCGAATTGAAGCTGTCTCCCAGAATTCTGAATTATCGTGCGGAATAGTCCACAAAGCTGATATTCAGATCTACGTAGCCGTCCACTCCGCTAACCTCTCCCTGTCTCGAATATTGCCACATGGAATACTCATAAGGATAATCCGGAACATCATCCTCCTGAGACAGCCAGATATCGTAATTCTCAAATTTGGAAAGATCGATCCTCTTCAACAGCCATTCCTTATTGCCGTAGAGCATCCCCGTATATCCGGCGTCCTCTATGGTTCTTAAAAAGGCTAAGGAAATGGCTGTTCTTTCGTCTCTTGTTAAAGTCTCTACCCTGGCGTCGTCATTGTTGACAAATTCCATATCAAAGGCCACGGGATATTTCACAGGCTGTCCGGCAATCTTCTGCAGTACCATGGAAGCTTCTTCAATGGCTTCCGCTTCCGTAACGGCCTGAGAATAAAAATAAACACCGATATCCAAACCGGCCTCTTTGGCTCCGGCCAAATATTGATCGAAGTATTCATCTGCCTGAAGCGCTCCCGTTTCATAGCCTCTGGATCCCACCCGCAGCATACAAAAATCAATCCCAGCCCGTTTCAGTGCACGGAAATCCACATCCTTTTGGTATCTGGACAGGTCAACCCCAAGGAAGGATACCTGTTTTCCGTCGGAGTAATACTCCAGCAGCTTATTCTTACTGACAAGATTTGTAAAGTCATAGGTATTTTTCTTCCAATAGGGATTAATGGGAACCCATTCACTGGTACCGTCAGCATAAACGATCTCTACGTGATTCCCGTCTGCAGAAGGGTCGGGAAGCACGTTCTCCTGCTCCTTACTGTCCTCATCCCGTTCCTCCCCGCTCTCTTCTTCCAATCCTTCTCCTCCCATGGGATACATGTCCCAAAAGTCCAGATCACCGGCCACCATTCCTCCGCTGCCGGCAGAATCTGCCGTAGAATCCTCCGGCGCATACGCCTCTCCCCCTACGGTCAGATCACTTCCCTGAGAAAGATATGCTCCTCCCTGTCCGGAAGCGACCTGCTCCGTTCCTCCGCCGGCACCCTCCGCAATGTAGGCAGGCTTGCTCTGATCCCGATTCATGAAAAGAACCAGCAAAAGAATCATAAGTACAAAGAATGAGACAGCGAGAGCCATATAGATCAACGGTAATCCACCGCTGCGGTCTTCATATCCGTCTGTTTGACGCACCTGTAGTTTCCTCCTGATTATACAATCGCCTTTTTCGGACATTTTTCTTCACAGATTCCGCAGCCGGTACATTTATCGTAGTCGATCTTTGCAAGGAAATCCGTGATTTCAATGGCATCGGAAGGACAGTTCTTTTTACAGATCTGACATCCGATACAGCCCGTCTGGCAAGCCTTCATAACAACAGGCCCCTTGTCCTTAGAGCTGCATGCCACCAAATGCTTCGCCGTATAAGGAACCAGCTCGATCAGATGCTTGGGACAGGCTTCCACGCATCGGCCGCAGGCCGTACAGGCCTCCTTATCCACAAGAGCCACTCCGTCCACAATATGGATAGCGTCAAAGGAGCAGGCTCTGACACAGTTGCCGTATCCGTGGCAGCCGTAATTACAGCTCTTTGCTCCACCTCCCGGAACAAAGGATACCATTTTACAGTCCTCTACACCCGTATACACATAGTCGGAGGCCGTCTTGTCACAGGTTCCCTTACACATGACGAAGGCCGTCATTCTGTTCATCTCTTCAGACTCCACCCCCATGATCTCTGCAATTTTCCCGGCCACTTCCGCACCGCCTACCGGACAGGCACTGACCCGCGCCTCCCCCTTGGCAATGGCAGCAGCCAAACCGGAACAGCCTGCAAATCCGCATCCTCCGCAGTTATTTCCCGGAAGCGCTTCCAGTACCAGCTCTTCCTTGGGATCCACTTCCACCCGAAATTGAATGGCTGCCAATCCCAAAAAAATTCCAATAAACAAACCCACAGCCGCAACCACTGCGGTTGCCGTGATAATTCCTGTCATACCAGACTCCTCCTCCTACAGCAATCCCGCAAATCCAAAGAAAGCAATCGCCATCAAGCCTGCGGTAATCAGAACAATGGGCATTCCCTGAAAGGAACGGGGAATATCATTATATTCAATCTTCTCACGGATTCCCGCTAAAATCACGATAGCAATGGCAAATCCGACAGCCGTGGCAAATCCGTTGACTATACCGGTCAGTACGTTGTATTCATATTTTACATTGTTCAATGCCACACCCAAAACAGCACAGTTGGTGGTGATAAGCGGCAGGTACACACCCAGAGACTGATACAGCCCCACCATGAATTTCTTCAAAAACATCTCAACAAACTGCACCAACGCAGCGATCACAAGGATAAAAACGATGGTCTGCAGGAAGGTGATATCAAAGGGCTTCAATACGTACTCATAAATTGTACCCGTCACCGCACTGGCCAGGGTAATTACGAAAATAACAGCAGCGCCCATTCCCACCGCGGTCTCCGTCTTCCTGGAAACGCCAAGGAAGGGACAAAGACCCAAAAACTGACTGAGGACTACATTGCTTACCAACGATGAGCCTATGGCGATCATCAATAATTCTTTCACATCCATACCTTATGCCTCCCCCTTTCCGGAATCCCCGCCGCAGCCTGTGCAGCTTGTGCAGTCCGACCCGCAGCCTGACTGAATCCTGGACATATCCTTGCCCTTCTTTTCTCCGGCGATCTTTACCTTATTCTGAATAGCCGTCAGAATCGCCAGTACAAAAAAGGCGCCGGGTGCCAGTACGAAAATACTGAAAGGCACGTAGGAGGCAGGCATAACACGATAGCCAAAGACCTCTCCCATTCCGATCAATTCCCGGATACTGCCGATACAGGTAAGCGCCAGTGTGAATCCCAGACCCATTCCGAATCCGTCAAAGATCGAAGGAATGACGGCAGCCTTAGAGGCATATGCCTCCGCCCTTCCCAAAATAATACAGTTTACCACGATCAGGGGAATGTAGATTCCAAGGGCATCATACAACGCCGGAAGAAAGCCCTCCAGCAAAAGCTCCACCACCGTTACAAAGGTAGCGATCACGACGATAAAAGCAGGGATTCTTACCTTATCGGGGATGATATTTCTCAGCATGGAAATCAGCGCATTGCTGAGTACCAGAACCGCCGTAGTGGTAAGACCCATACCCACTCCGTTGACGGCAGATGTGGTGACTGCCAGCGTAGGACACATGCCCAGCATCAGTACCAGGGTGGGATTTTCTCTGAAAAGCCCGTTTAGAAATCTCTCTTTTGCTTCCTTCATATCACTGACCACCTCCTAACAGCTGCGTCTGAAAATAAGCCACTCCCGTATTGACGCCCTCTACAATGGCGTTCGTGGTAATCGTAGCTCCGCTGATGGCATCGATCTGATGCTCCGCCACAGCTCCTGTCTTCGTACTTTCAAATACGGATGCCGTCTTTCCCTCAAACTGAGGCTGTATCACATCCTCTGCCTGCATACCAAGACCCGGTGTTTCCGCAATGGACAGCAGGGAAATGCCGTTGACGGTACCGTCCAGCCTGATCCCCACGGAAAACTGAATGTCTCCGTTGTAGCCTTCATGGGTCACTATCTCCACCACATATCCCAGCAGGCTGCCGTCTGCTGCCAGAGCCTCGTATGCACCTTCCACCTCAGCAGCGGCTTTCCCCTCCTCTTTCTCTGTTTCCAGAGCCGTAAACGTAGCGGCATCGGAAAAGACATTCTGACAGGCTTCATTTTTTCTGCGCGCCTCCTGTTGGGCTATGGGCGCTTTGGTGATCTCGTATACACCCCCCAGCAACAGACCGGAGATTAACGTAATCATAAAAATAACAAAGGTATCTTTCATCATCTGTTTCATTTGGCCGCCCTCCTTGTTCCAAAGCCCTTGGGCCAGGTTACTTTCTCAATCAGAGGCACCAAAATATTACCCAGGATAATGGCATAGGAAACGCCCTCGGAAGCAGGACCCAGCAATCGGAAAATACCCGTCATGATTCCAAGAAAAATACCGAAAACATACTGCCCGCTTTTCGTAATTGGTCTGGTGGTATAATCCGTAGCCATGAAAAAGGCACCCAGCATCAGACCGCCCCCTGCCAGATGGGCGGAAAGGAATGCCGGATCAAAGCCCCGCCCGCCGAAGATCCCAACAAACAGCACAAAGCTTACGATATAGCTGCCCGGAACACGCAGATCGATGACACCAAGAAGAATCAGAAAGCAGGCTCCCGCAACAATGGCGATCATGGACGTCTCTCCGATGGTGCCGTTACAGGTACCGATGATCATGGACATCACATCCACATTCTCTCCTGCCTTCAGGGCTGCAAGGGGGGTGGCTCCCGTATAGGCGTCACATTCAAAGTTTGTCATAATGGAGGCAAAGGAAATCAGCAAAAAGCATCTGGCTGCCAGAGCCGGATTCATGAAATTCTGTCCCAGACCTCCAAACAGCATCTTCACTACCAATATGGCAAAAACAGCACCTACCGCACCGATCCACCAGGGAGCGGAGGCGGGAAGGTTCAAGGCCAGAAGAAGTCCCGTTACCACAGCGGAAAAATCTCCCACAGTCACCGGCTTCTTCATCAGCTTCTCATACAGCAGCTCCGTCAAAACGGCGCTTGCCACAGTCACAAGGATCAGAATCAAGGCATTGATCCCGAAATTATAGATTCCAAAGCAGGCGGCCGGCAGCAGGGCGATCACTACCGAAAGCATAATCCCGCCGGTATGCACCTTGGAACGGATGTGGGGATTGGATGAAACCCTCCTTAACTCACTCATGCTCATTCCTCCTACTTCTTTCTGTCCGCCAGAATTATTTTACGCATCGACTTGATGCTCTGGGTCAGATGGCGCTTGGCAGGGCAGATAAAGCTGCAGCATCCGCACTCGCAGCACTCCATGCCGTCCAGTCTGACAAATTCTTCCTTATTATGACGCTCTGCAATATCCGCCAGTCTGCTGGGCACCAACGTACTGGGACATGCCTCCACGCATCTTCCGCAGTTGATACAGGCAGACGGCTCCATCCTGGAGACCTCATCCTTTGTCAAACAAAGCAGGGCAGAGGCAGACTTGGTGGTAGGAACATCCAGTTCAAACAGCGAAAATCCCATCATAGGGCCGCCGCAGATGATTTTCTCCGGCTCCGCCTTCAATCCTCCCGCAGCATCCATCAGCTCTTTGTAGCTGGTACCCACGCATACCCGGAAATTCCTGGGGTCGGCAACCGCATCTCCCGTCACCGTCACGATCCTGTGCATCAGCGGTCTTCCCAGAACCACGGCATTATAAATCGCCACTACCGTATCCACGTTATTCACAACACAGCCTACGTCAGCAGGCAGCATCGATGAATTCAGCTTCCTCTTGGTAGTGGCATAAATCAACTGCCGCTCCGCACCCTGGGGATATTTGGTTGCCAATTCTTTAACAAGGATTCTCGATTCATCTCTGGTGAGATCCTTTAAAATCTTAATGCAGTCCGGCTTGTTATCCTCTACACCGAGAATTCCCGTGGCATTGGGAAACAATTCCAGAATGGTCTTCAGACCGCCTACCACCTTCTCCGGCTCCTCTAAGATCCTGCGATAGTCGGAGGTAAGATAGGGCTCACACTCGGCACAGTTTGCAATCACGTAATCAATCTTATCCGGTTCCTTTGGTGACAATTTCACATGGGTGGGAAAACCGGCTCCTCCCATTCCCACGATCCCTGCCTCCTTGATGCGGCTTAGGATCTCTTCCCTCGACATTTCTTCCGGATCACCCGGTTCATAGGTGACTTCCTCGTATTGATGGTCATTCTCCAACACAATACACATCACCTTATCTCCGACCACGACCCGTCTCGGTTCAATGGACTTCACGGTGCCCGAAACCGTTGCGTAGACCGGTGCGGACACAAATCCTCCTGCTTCGGCGATCTTCTGTCCCGTTTTGACGTGATCGCCCGGCTTTACAATAGGTGCTGCAGGTGCGCCTATGTGCTGCGACAGGGGATATACCAAATCTCCCTTGGGAAGATAATCCGTAATCGGCTTATCCTTGGATAACTCCTTCCCGTCGTAAGGGTGAATCCCCCCGGCAAATGTCAGTTTTGCCATTTCTACACCATACCTTTCTGCTATACGCATATTGACATTCACAAAAAAGCCGCACAAAAACACGGCATGTGAACATGCCTTTTTACTAATATACACTGTTTTTCAAAAAAATGCTACAGTAATTTGATAAATTATGATACTATATCTGACATGGAAACAAATACTTACATTTTCGGACAAATACAACCCTCCTATGCGCTCACGGATCCCGGCTCCGTCTTCTTTCTCGATATCGAAACCACGGGATTTTCCCCGAAATCCGCCTATGTCTACCTCATCGGCGGCGCCTTCTATGGGGAAAATCAGTGGCAGGGGATCCAGTGGTTTGCGGATTCACCGGGGGAAGAAAAAAATATCCTGAAGGCTCTTTCTTCCTATCTTTCCGGCTTTTCCACACTGATCCATTTTAACGGAACCAGGTTTGATCTCCCCTTTCTTAAGTCCCGCATGGAGCTGCATGGGATTCCTTTCCCTTTTGATGGCTTTTGCAGCATTGATCTTTACGCACGCATCCTTCCCTGTAAAAGCTTTCTGCGGCTGCAAAGCTGCCGTCAGAAGGCTTTGGAACAGTTTATGAAGATTCATCGGGAGGACGAATTTGACGGCGGACAGCTGATCAAGGTTTACAAGAGCTATCTTAAGGAGCGGGAACCAGAGCAGCTTTCTCTTCTCCTGCTTCACAACCGGGAGGATCTTCAGGGA
The DNA here is from genome assembly GCA_017396675.1 of Lachnospiraceae bacterium. Taxonomy (GTDB): domain Bacteria; phylum Bacillota; class Clostridia; order Lachnospirales; family Lachnospiraceae; genus SFDP01. Next base: position 59,679 of record JAFQLB010000057.1, on the reverse strand, counting down.
ATGGTACAGCTTCTTCCCATGCTCTCCTATGCAGATCTGTTTGATCACAGTCCCCTTGTGACACAGGCAGAGACCAATCAATACCTGGATCTTGAAAATCGGGAAAAACAGGAGCTGGTGCTGAGGCTTTCTCTTCCCTCCCGTCTGCCCCTTCCCGTTTCCTTCCATGCCAATGGCTGCTTCTTTACCGCAGAGGAAAACAGAGCACTGCTGCGCATTCCCATCTACCTGGAAGAAATGAAGCATTTCTATGACAATTATAAGGAGTACGATTATCTGCCGGAGGAGGATATTGCCATCCACAGATCTGTCTCCTCCTTTGTGGCCAAAGACCATCGCAGAGCAGCCTCTGCCAAGAACTGTTATATGAGAAAGCATTCCTCCTATCTGCCCCAGTGGGATGTCCTGTTTACTCCCTTCTTCAAACAAAGGTATGATTCTCCTCTGCTGTTTTTTGAATGGAAGGAGGAAATGAAAAAGGACAGAGAAGCGCTTTCAAAATACGCTTCCCATGTCCTTTACATGCTGCGTTTGGGTGGATCCTAAAGAGACCTCCTATTTCTTCCGGGAAAGATAAGCAGCCTTACCGTCTTCGTAGAGATTGCGGCCCTCACTGTCGATAATGACCACAAGAGGCATATCCTCCACATACAGTTCACGAAGGGCTTCCGCTCCAAGATCCTCGTATGCGATCAGTTCACACTTCTTGATGCACTTTGCAAGAAGGGCGCCTGCACCGCCGATGGCTCCGAAGTATACGCCGCTGTATTTCTTCATGGCTTCCACCACTTCGGGAAGTCTGGCACCTTTGCCGATCATGCCTCTGGCTCCCACGGACATCATGGTAGGCGCATAAGCATCCATACGACCGCTGGTGGTGGGACCTGCAGATCCGATGACCTGACCCGGCTTGGCCGGCGTAGGACCCACATAGTAAATGGTGGCATCCTTGGGATCGAAGGGAAGCTCCTCTCCACGTGCCAGTGTTTCACACATTCTCTTGTGACCGGCATCCCGGGAGGTATATATGGTACCGGTTAGCAATACACTGTCGCCGGCACGAAGACTTTTTGCCACTTCTTCTGTTAAGGGAAGCTGAATACGTTTTTCCATTCTAGATCACCTCCGTTTGATGACGTGTCACATGGCAGTTGATATTGATGGCACAAGGCATACCCGCAATGTGGGTAGGTAAGGTTTCGATATTCAAAGCCAGTGCCGTAGTCTTTCCGCCAAAGCCCTGGGGCCCGATACCAAGGCTGTTGATCTTCTCCAGCATTTCTGCCTCCAGCTCTGCGTAATAGGGGTCAGGATTCCGAATGTCGGTGCTTCTCATCAATGCCTTTTTTGCCAAAAGCGCACATTTATCAAAGGTACCGCCGATTCCCACGCCTACCACCATGGGAGGACATGGATTGGGTCCTGCTGTTTCCACTGTTTCCAAAATGAAATCCTTGATTCCCTGGATACCGGCAGAGGGCTTGAACATGCGAATGGCACTCATATTTTCACTGCCGAAGCCCTTGGGTCCCACCGTTACCTTGATCTTCTCGCCGGGAACGATTTCCGTATACAGCATGGCCGGCGTATTGTCTCCCGTATTGCCTCTGCGCACCGGATCCTTGACAACGGATTTACGAAGATATCCCTTGTCATAGCCGCGGCGCACACCTTCATCTACCGCTTCTCTCAGATCTCCGCCAACGATATGTACATCCTGTCCGATTTCCAGAAAGACACAGGCCATACCCGTATCCTGGCAGATGGGAACCTGCTCATCTTCCGCAATTTCAAAATTGGTGATGATCTGATCCAGCACGCCTTTGGCAATATCCCAATCCTCACACTCACGGCAGCGTCGGATGGCGCCCTGTACATCCTTTGGCAAAAACTGGTTTGCTTCAATACATAACTTTTCCACAACATCCGTAATCTGTTGTGCCTGAATTTCACGCATGAATCCTTACCTCCTTTTATTTGGGCATGCCGAATGTATATTTGGGCAGAAGCAGCGGAGATACCTCCTGTGTGTCCAGTCCGGCTGCCTTTAATTCTTCCGCATAGGTCTGACTATGATCCAGATTCATTCTTCCCAGAGTCACTTCCTTACATTTTCCGGCTGCCGCCTTGCCTGCATTACGGCCAAATACGATGATATCCAGCAGGGAATTCCCCATGAGACGATTTCTTCCGTGGATGCCTCCCACTGCCTCTCCTGCTACCAGCAGGTTGGGAATGGCCTTGGTAAAGCCCTCTCCTCCGATCTCCAGACCGCCGTTCTGGTAATGCAGCGTAGGATAGATCAGAATCGGCTGCTTTCTCATATCAATGTCATAATTTAAATACATGCGGAGCATAGCGGGAATCCTCTTCTCTATGGTACCCTCGCCGTGAATCATTTCGATCATGGGAGTATCCAGCCAGATTCCAAATCCCGTGGGTGTGGGAACGCCTTTCCCCCGTTCCCTGCATTCCCGGATAATGGAAGCAGCGGACACATCACGGGTCTCCAGAGGATGCATAAACGCTTCACCTTCCGCATTGATCAGCATGGCTCCCAGAGAACGTACCTTCTCCGTTACAAGAGCGCCGAAGATCTGTGCAGGATAAGCTACGCCGGTAGGATGATACTGGATGGTATCCTGATACAGCAAGGGTGCTCCCGCACGGTATCCCATCACCAGGCCGTCGGCCGTGGCTCCGTAGTGGTTGGAGGTAGGAAAATCCTGATAATGCAGCCTTCCTGCGCCACCCGTTGCAATGATCACGGTCTTGGCTCTGGCCACCAGATATACGCCCGTCTCCATATTCTGCAGGACGGCACCTGCTACCTGTCCCTGATCGTCCATAATCAGCTCTACGGCTGCTGTAAAGTCCACTACGGGAATCTGACGGTTCCATACCTCATCTCTGAGCACACGCATGATCTCCGCACCGGAATAATCCTTACAGGCATGCATACGCTTTCTGGAGGTTCCTCCTCCGTGAGTGGTTACCATTCTTCCGTCCGGATCCTTATCAAACATAACGCCCAGATCGTTCAGCCAACGGATTGCGTCCGGTGCTTCCATGACAAGACGGCGAAGAAGCTCCGGTCTTGCTGCAAAATGTCCGCCTCCGAAGGCATCCAGATAATGCTGCTGGGGAGAATCATTTTCTTTGTCTGCTGCCTGGATTCCGCCCTCTGCCATCATGGTATTGGCGTCACCGATCCGCAGCTTCGTTACCAGCATGACATTGGCACCGGCTTCGTGTGCTTCAATGGCAGCCGAGGAACCCGCTCCGCCTCCTCCGATCACGAGTACGTCCACATCGTAGTCCACCTTCTCCAGATTGATGGGCGCTCCCAACAGACGGCTGTTGGAGTGGAGAAGTGTTCCCAGCTCGTAAGGCGCCTTTTCACCTTTGTTAGGCCCGACTTTGATTTCCTGGAATCCTTCCGCTCTGTAATCCGGATGAAATTTGCGGAGAAGCTCATCTTTTTCCTCTGCCGTCATTCTTCTCGGCTCCACACCGATCCTGGCGGCTCTTGTGGCCTCTACCTTTTTAATAGATTCCAACATTTCTGCTGTAAACATATGCGCTTCCCTCCTTATTTCTCAATATCTCTGGTGTTGTAGAGCTCTTTCATCTCTTCGATGGGCTTTTGCATCACCTTTTCGATGATCTCATCGAAAGCACCGCTGTTGATGGCTTCCACACGTTCTGCCAGATGCTCTGTTTTGGGCGCGATATATTTGCCGTTCAAGCGCCTTGCCAGCACACCTACCATAGGATGGGAAATGCCGGCAGGACATCTGGAGGTACAAATCCCGCAATTGATACAGTCGAAGGATTCCTCCGCACATTTTGCAAAGTCTCCCCTTTGTGCATAGGCAATGTACTGCATTACTTCCAGACTCTGAGGACATCCCTTGGTACATGCGTTACAGCCGATGCAGCTGTAGATCTCCGGATACAGCTCCATCATGACACGCTGCTCGGCGCTGATCTCTTCCATGTCATAGGTTCTCTTATCCGCCGGGAAGAAGGGAAGTGTGGAGATGTACATCCCCTCCTGCACCTGCGTCTGGCAGGCCAGACATGTCTTTAATTCATTGCTTCCCTTGATTCTGTAGATTGTTGCACAGGCGCCGCAGAATCCGTGACGGCACCCGCAGCCCCGTACCAGCTTATAACCTGCGTATTCCATTGCTGTCATGATTGTAAGTTCAGCGGGCACGGAGTACTGTTTTCCATAAAAATAAACATTTACCATATTCTGCATTTTTACTGTTCCTTTCCTTCTTAATTTGTCACAGTACACCGCTTCTAGTATTCAGGCGGTAACTCATCGATTTCATCAAAACGGAATACGGGACCGTCCTTACATACGTATTTGGAGCCGATGTTGCACCGTCCGCATTTTCCGATGCCGCATTTCATCCGAAGTTCCAGGGTCGTATAGATCTGTTCTCTTTTAAATCCCATTTCCATCAATCCCGACAGTACAAACTTGATCATGATCGGAGGTCCGCAGACCAGCACTGTCTTATTGGTAGAAAATCCAATCTCCTTCAGGTAAGAGGGAACGAAGCCTACATGACCGTTCCAGCCTTCCTGTTCCCGGTCAATGGTCAGATATACATCCACTCCTTCTGTCTTACACCATACTTCCTGAATTTCCTTCAGCTGTACCAGATCCTCCATGGAACGGGAGCCGTAAAGAATTTCCACGGTACCGTAATTCTCACGCTTATCCAGCACATAATTGATCACGGAGCGCAAAGGTGCAAGTCCGATACCACCTGCAATGAACAGAAGATTTTCTCCTTTCAGAGCTGTCTCCACCGGAAATGCATTTCCGTAGGGTCCTCTTACGGTCACCTCGTCTCCCGGGCTCATTCCGTGAAGGCAATCCGTCAGCACACCACAGCGTTTGATGCTGAATTCCTGGAACTGGGTATTGGTAGGTGAGGAAGTGATGGAAAACATGGCCTCTCCCACCCCCGGTACGGAAACCATAGCACACTGTCCCGGCATATGCTCAAACAGCTTTTTTCCGTCACGGCCCACCACGCGAAAGGTTTTTACATCCGGCGTTTCCGTGCGGATATCCGTAATCACACCGATCATCGGGATCAGTATATCCTGTTTTTTATTCCCTGTTCCGGTTGCGCAGGTACATTCACCCATTATCCTTCACCTCCCATTGTTTTGATCACTTTTACAATATTCAGTGCCGCCGGGCACTTGCTGACACAACGGCCGCAGCCCACACAGGAAAACATTCCCTCATAATTGTCCGGATAATACACAAGCTTATGCATAAAACGCTGGCGGAATCTCTGCATCTGGCTGGTACGCATGTTTCCGTGAGCCATCATCGTAAAATCGGAATACATACAGGAATCCCAGCAGCGGTAACGCTGTACACCGTCCTTCGTCTTGAAGTCCCGGATATCGTAGCACTGGCACGTAGGACATACGAAGGTACAGGTGCCGCAGGCCAGACAGGGCTTATACATCTCTTCCCACCGATCAGAGTCAAACAGCTCCATCATAGGTGTTTCCTTAAAGACATCCAGCTTCAGGTGAGAATAGGGCAGCTTGTCTATGATGCTTCTGATCTGTGTCTGGGCTTCTTCCACTGCACTCTCTTCTGCTGGTGTCAGGTGCTCCTTCACGACCTCCGAAAGTGCCTCCCCCTTCTTGGTCAGCGCTTTCCAGTAGAGCGCCTCTCCAACCCTCCAGGTTGCTACGTCCGCAGCCGGTGCAGCAGCATCAATGCCGAACACCTTACAGAAGCAGGTCTCCTCCGGTTCATGACAGGCACCGGCCACCAGAACCGCATGCTCTCTTCTGGCGGCATAATAAGTGTCCACCGGATCTGCCAGAAAAACATTGTCCAATACCTTGACAGCCTGCACGTCACAGGCTCTCATCCCAAATACCACAAAGTCACGGTCGCAAAGGGCAGCGGCGTCGATGGACAGCTTTCCTTCTTCCAATGAAGTGTTATACAGGGTTTCACTCTGGGGGAAGAAGCAGTCCTTTGGTGATTTAACGGTTCTTAAGGTATCCAGATCCACTTCCGCCTCTTTTGTCCAGAGGGCAAAATCCGTCTGATCTGCTTTTTTTACGGGCAGAAACAGGTCTTTCTTTTCGGCAATTGCCGCAAACAGCTCTCCTAACCTTGCCTGATCGATCTTATACATCATTTCCGCCCCCTTTCTGCCACGATCCCCGGCTCCGCATCCTCAAAGGTATAATTTGTCAAAGGAGCAAGGCTGTCGGTATCCTCACCGGCCTGATATTCTCCGTACAGGGTATTAATATCCTTTATAAATTTACGGTTCAAAAGATGCAGCGGGATCCCCTGAGGACAGACACGGCTGCATTCACCGCAGTCGGTACAGCGTCCTGCCACATGGAAGGCACGGATAATATGAAACATCTGCTCTTCAAAGGTATCCGCATTTGCCTTTTGATTGGAATCGAACTGATTGCTGTCAAATACACATTTCAGACAGCTGCAGGCCGGACAGGCATTGCGGCAGGCATTACATCGGATACATTTTGACAGTTCACTGCGCCAAAAGGCAAACCTCTCCTCCGGAGACAGACTTTCCAGCTCACTTACTCTGTCAAAACGGTTTCCTTTCGGTCCCGCCTCTTCCTTCTCCCCGGCTCCTATCAGCTCATCATATACCATGTGGGTTTTTCCCTTGCAGGCAAGACACCGTTCCAGAAGCGCCTCTTCGAAAGGCATCTCTTTTTCACCGTAAACGGTTTTTACCTTCAGCATATCTCCGTCCGCATCCACACTCTCGATTCCCTTGATGCCGGCAGCCTTGATCTTATCAATGTCCAGATTGCCCCGACATCCCACACCGATGATATATGTGTTTTCCCGCTTGATCCGGTGCTCCTTCAGCAATTGATTAAAGCTGTATGTATCACAGGGCTTTAAAAAGACCAGCGTCTTTCCCTCCTGCTTTCCCGCTTCGATCATATATTTGCTCAAATTGGCTCCGCAAAACGCATCGTATACAAAATTCTCTTCCAGTTCCTCCGGGCTGTCAAAATAGGCCGGTTCGTGGTTGTAACCCAGATCTCCTTTTTTCCAGCCAAGAACGCGTACCACGGTTTCGTCGATCAGGAGTTCTTTTGCTCGGTTCATCAGCTCTCTTTGCATCTTAAGTCCTCCAATCTTACGTTTTCACCCAGAGAATATATTTTTTCCACAAACTCATTCATGACCGTGGAAAATTTGACGCCCTCTGCTGCGGACACCCATTCCACGCGGGTGCGTCCGTGCTCCACTCCCAGATAGTCCAGCATGGAGAAAAGAAGGGTCATTCTTCTTCTGGCATAATAATTACCCGTTGTATAGTGGCAGTCCCCCGGATGACAGCCGCACATTATGACTCCGTCGGCTCCCCGCTGAAACGCCCGCAGAATAAACATGGGGTTTACGCGGCAGGAACAGGGAACGCGAATGATCTTAACGTCGGCCGGATAGGCAAGACGGCTGCTTCCGGCCAGGTCTGCGCCCGCATAGCTGCACCAATTACAGCAGAATGCCACGATTTTCGGTTGAAATTCCTTTTTGTTCTCTACCTGCATATCGCATCCACCTCCGCAAGAATTTGTCTGTTTGAAAAGCCCTGCAAGTCCATGGCTCCCGAAGGACAGGCCACGGTACAGGCGCCGCACCCCTGACAGAGGGCGCTGTTTACGCTTGCCACTCTTCTGACTTCACGGATTCCATGATCATTTACCTCTCTGTCCTCATAGGAAATGGCACCGTAGGGACATACCTTCTCGCAAGCCGAGCATCCGTTGCAGTACAGCTCGTCGGACTTGGCCACGCAAGGGTTGGTCACCAGATAATCCTTGGCCAAAAGACCCACTACCTTGATGGCAGCCGCACCTGCCTGGGCCACCGTCTCCGGAATATCCTTGGGTCCCTGACAGACACCGGAGAGGAAGATTCCTGCGGTAGGCGACTCTACGGGACGCAGCTTGGCATGGGATTCCGTCAGGAAGTTGTTCGTATCGATACTGGCTGTCAGCATCGTTGCGATCTTTCTCACATCCGGATTGGGTTCAATGGCGGTTGCCAGAACTACCATATCCGTTTCCATCAGGATACGTCTGTTGTCGATCAGATCGGCTCCCTGCACAAGCAGTCTGCCGTTATGTTCCGCCACCTTACCTACCTGACCCTTGATATAGTGGACGCCGTATTCTTCCACTGCCCGGCGGTAAAATTCATCAAAGTTCTTTCCCGGTGTCCGTACATCGATATAAAAAACGGTCACATCCACATCGGGATACTTATCCCGGATCAGCATGGCATGCTTGGCCGTATACATACAACAGATCTTGGAGCAGTAGCTCTTGCCTCTCTCATCCGCGCACCTGGAGCCCACACACTGAATGAATACCATGGATTTGGGCGCTTTTCCGTCTGAAAGACGCTCCAGATGTCCTTTGGTAGGACCGGCAGCATTCATGATACGTTCCAGCTCCAGAGAGGTGATTACGTCGGGACACGATTGATAGGAATACTCTTCATACTTATCCAGCTTGATGGTATCAAAACCTGTGGCCACTACAATGGCTCCGTAGTTCTGACTGACGATCTCATCCTGCTGTTCGTAATCTACGGCTCCTGCCAGACACACCTTGGAGCAGACGCCGCATTTCCCCGTCTTGAACTTGATACAGTTCTCCCGGTCGATGACGGGAACATTGGGAATGGCCTGAGCGAAGGGCGTATAGATGGCCGCCCGATTGTCAAGCTCCCTGTTGAATTCATTGGGTATCTTTTTGGAAGGACACTTTTCCTGACAAACACCGCAGCCGGTACACTTGCTCATATCCACGCTGCGTGCCTTTTTGCGGATATCCACCTGGAAATCTCCCACAAAGCCGGAAACCTTCTCCACCTCGCTGTAGGTGTAGATGGTGATCTTTTCATGGGCAGCCGCATCCACCATTTTAGGTGTCAGAATACAGGCTGAGCAGTCCAGCGTAGGGAATGTTTTATCCAGCTGAGACATTCTGCCTCCGATACTGGGTGTTTTCTCCACGATATCCACCTCGTATCCCGCATCTGCTATATCCAGTGCCGTCTGAATACCGGCAATACCTCCGCCGATCACCAATGCCCGTTTTACAACCTTGCTTTGACCTGCCTGCAGCGGTGCATTCAGCATGACCTTGGCAATGGCTGCTCTTGTCAGGATGATGGCCTTTTCCGTTCCTTCTTCTATATTCTTATGAATCCATGATACATGCTCCCGAATATTGGCAATCTCAACCATGTAAGGATTGAGTCCTGCCTTCTGGGCAGCTCCCCGGAACGTATTCTCATGCATACGGGGAGAACAGGAACAAACCACGACTCCCGTAAGCTGCTTTTCTTTGATCGCCTCGCGAACCTTCTGCTGGCCGGCTTCGGAACACATGTACTGATAGTCTTCCGCATGAACGACGCCGGGCTCCTTCGCTGCCGCTTCCAATACCCGCTTGATATCCACCGTGGCCGCGATATTTGTTCCGCAATGGCAGACAAATACACCGATTCTTTGCACTTGATTCACCTCCAACCTTTCTCCTATTTACTGTACTTCCTGAATGCACTTGCCAAAAGCTGCTGAGGCAGCTCTTCGTCCAAAAGCTCCGGCACTTCATCGGGCAACAGATAGTTGCCGCCTCTCTGACGAACCACCATCTGGCGAACCGCTTCAATGATCATGGCGGGCTTTACATCTCTGGGACAGCGTTCCACACATGCAAAGCAGGAAAGACATTTCCAGAGACTTTTCGATTCCAGCAGTGCCTCTACATCCTCATTCTGTACGTAGGAGACGAACTGATGGGGCCGGATGTCCATTTCGTCATAAGACGGGCAGGAGGCGGAACACTTTCCGCATTTCATACATTTGTCCACATTGGCACCGCTCATTTCTCTCAGCAGTATAGCCTTATCTTTTTCTGTTTTATGCACGCTTCTACCCCCTATTCTTCCTTTACTCCCAGTGCTTCTGCCAACAGCTCCGTGATATAGGAGACCGTCAGCTTCTTTCCGCTGCCGCTGTGCTTCAGATTGTAGAGACAGAGAGGACAGGCGGTGATCAATTCCTCTGCACCCTTATAAGCGGCGGAGGCCATCACCTGGTCTACCAGTTTGCCCGGCAGTTCCTTATCCTTCAGGGAGATATAACCTCCGCAGCATTCGTTGCGGTACGGATACACTACGGCTTCCGCTCCCAGAGCACTGATGAAATCCTCCATGATGGTGGGGTTTTCCGGATCATCAAAAGCCATGATATTGCCGGGGCGGAGCAGCATACAGCCGTAATACGCACCAATCTTTCTTCCCGTTAACGGCTTCACCACCTTCTCCTTCAGCGCGTCAAAACCGATCCGGTCTCTGATCACCTCCAGAAAATGCAGTACTTTCGTTTCTCCGCTGTAGGGCTCCTTCAATTCCATGTAGTTGTTTGCCCTGGTCCGGATGTCCTCCACGTTTTGCATATCATCATTGACACGTTTGATCACATGATGACAGGCAGAGCAAAGTGTCACAAGATCCTGCCCCTTCTCCTTTGCGTCGTTTAAGGCCCGTACTGCGGAGAGCTTGGTGGCAATCTCGTCCGTCGCCATGGGATACACGGCGCCGCAGCATTGCCACTCCTGAATCTCCTCCAGGGTAAATCCCAGAGCCTCAGCCGACATTCTGGCATACTTGTCCAGATCCTGTGCCTTATTCTTTAAGGTACATCCCGGATAGTAACTATACACCATTTGTCTTCCTCCTTCTTTCCTATGCTTTTGTTTTTATCCTATGCTTAATTTGTAGAGCTTACTTTTTTGTTTCTTTTGTTTCCTTTGTTTCCTTCGTCTTCTTCTCTCCGCTGCCCTCATCCTCTCCGCAGACACTCCGGATAAACCTCTTCAAAGTAAGAGCAGATTGGATCATCTGCTGCTCCTCATATTTCGACATGGTCAGCTGCAGAGCCCTGGAAATTCCCTCGCTGTTGATCACACATGGCAGACTGATGCAGGAATCTGCCATCTCCCCGTATTCCTCTCCCAGTACATGGGCTACGGGAAGCACCGTGTTCTGATCCTTGATAATCGCTTCTATGATGCGCAGTGTAGCCATTGCAATACCCTCAAAGGTGGCTCCCTTCAAGGAAATAACATCGGCACCGCCGGACTTGGCCTTGTCAGCAATTTCACTTTTTATCTTTTCCCAATGATCGGGTGCCATGGGAAGGAAGTTCTCAATGGGTTCTCCCGCAACATTCACACCGCTCCAGATGGGCACCTGTGCATCTCCGTGCTCTCCCAGTATGTACCCTTGGACATCCCGTACATCCACATGACAAAGCTCACTGATCAGGAAGCGAAAACGGGCGGTATCCAGAGAGGTTCCCGTTCCGATGACGCGTCCCGCCGGCAGTCCCGTCTCCTTACGGATCAAATATGTATTCACATCTACCGGATTGGCCACCACGATGATCAGCGGATTCTCGGCATACTGCATAATGTTTCTTGCTACGCTCTTTGCCACGGAAGTATTTACCTTGGCCAGATCCAGTCTTGTCTGACCCGGTTTTCTGGGAATTCCCGCCGTAACTATAATCGCTGCTGCGTCGGCGCACTCCTCATATCCGCCCTGGCGGATCCTAACCTGGCTGTAATAGGCAGTACCGTGGGAGATATCCATAGCGGCGCCCTCCGCCCTCTCCTCATCCACATCGATGATGACGATCTCGCTGACCTGTATTTTTAACATCAATGTGTAGCAAATGGCCTCCCCTACCTTTCCTGCGCCTACGACAACGATTTTGTTTGTGGTTTTCTGATTCATGGTGTTACCTCACTTATTTTTTTCTTACTCTCATTCTTTTGTATTTTATCATATTGTTAAAGAATTAACAACTGTTTTTTTACCTTTTTTATTATTTTTTTATCACATAATCACTGTTCTTTTCATGGAAAGATGCTATACTATTTTTATCAAAAAAGGGAGCTTTTAGAACACTATGATGAATGATTTATTCGCACTGGGAATATCCGACTTTGAACTCACTGCTCTGTGTAAGCTACTTCTGGCTTCCGTATGCGGCGGCGTGATCGGACTGGAGCGCGAGCTGCGCGGAAGACCGGCGGGACTGAAAACTTTCTCTCTCGTCTGTGTGGGTGCCGCTCTGGTCATGATCACCAATGACTACATATATACTTACGTCTCCCCCGGAGAAGGAGACATTACCCGGATGGCCGCCCAAGTGATCAGCGGTATCGGTTTTCTCGGGGCGGGTTCCATTATGGTGACAGGTCACAAACAAGTGATGGGACTGACCACCGCCGCCTCACTCTGGGTAACCGCAGCACTCGGGATCGCCATCGGTTCCGGATTCTATGCGGGCGGACTGATCGGACTGGCTATCGTGTGCATTTCCTCTGTCGGTTTCCGATATATTGACAGGTTCATTTCCGAACGTTCCCGTCAGATCAAGATCTATGTAGAGGGAATCGACGAGGAATTTATGCTGCGACTGGAACAGTACCTCTCCACCCATCATATCAGAGTTCTGTCCTTCCAGAGACAATCGGAAAACAAATGGTATGATTCTGATGTCTGCGCCATGCTGGAGCTGGATCAGGGCAAACGCAAGCTGCACAAAACACTGCTGGAAAATATCCGAAATCTGGAAGGGTTCCGATATGTGGAAGAGCTGGATTAGCCGGATTAAAAAAATCCCCTGCAAAGAGATGCGAGATCATACACATATCTCACATTTTCTCTGCAGGGGATACTGTTATTCTGCCTGATAAAAGAAAGAGCTCATCCGTCCGTATCCTATATCCTTGTAGTTTAATATCTGTTCTGTACTTCCGATAAACAAAACACCGTCTTTGACAAGCGACTTACGGAATTTCACGAACACCTCATCCTTGGCTTCTTCCGTAAAATAAATCAGCACGTTGCGGCACACGATCATATGACAATTGGTTGGGTAGGGATCCTTCAACAGGTTGCTTTCCTTGAACTCTACTCTGGATTTTACCTCATCCGAGATTCTGTAAGAGGTACCCACCTTGGTAAAATACTTCTTTTTCATAGGTTCCGGCACCGCCGCAATGCTCTTGGCACCGTACAGCCCCAACTTTGCGGTCTCTATCACCTGTTTATCAATGTCGGTAGCAATGATCTTGATCTGCTTGATCGGAATATGCTCTGCCAAAGCCATGACCAGAGAATAAGGCTCGTCTCCGGTAGAACAAGCTGCGCTCCAGATCTTCAGATTCGTTCCGAAACGCTTAATCAATCCGGGAAACACTTCCTTATCCAGGGTCTTCCACTGCTCCGGATTCCTATAAAACTCGGAAACGTTGATGGTAAGGTAATTGACAAAGGCCTCAAACATCTTGTGATCCGTGCGGATCGCTTTTACAAAATTATCGTACCCTTTAATTTTATGCTTGGCGATCAGGGCATCGATCCTTCTCTTCATCTGATTCTGCTTATAGCAACTCAAATCGATCTTCGTCAGTGCATAAACCTCTTTTTTGAAATATTCATAATCGTATACCATTGCTAACCCTCATTCTGTCTATGAAAATACACACAACCAAAACAATGTGTTGTGTGTATTTCTATTCTGCTTGTTCTGTAAAATCCGGGGAGTAAATCTCTTATTCTTCTGTCTGTTCAGCCTCTTCCAGCTCTTTTTCCTCTTCCGCCTTCTGCTGCGCGATCACAGCTTCGATATCCACGGAAACCACATCCGCATCCTCATCCTCCTGTACGGCTGCCGCTTCCTCCTGAGATTCTGCTGCCGGTTCCGGAGCCAGCAATACTTTCACACTGAGGCTGATCTTCTTATCTTCTTCATTAAAGTCCACAATTCTGGCCGTGACCTCGTCACCCACCTTTAAAACATCTGAGGGCTTCTCAATATGCTCTCTGGAAATCTGGGAAACATGAAGCAGTGCATCCACACCCGTTTCCAGCTCCACAAAAGCTCCGAAATCCGTCATTCTTGCCACTTTACCGGTGACCACATTTCCCACCGCATATTTGACGGAAGCATCCTTCCAGGGATTGGCATCCTCAAACTTCAGACTGAGCGCGATCTTACTTCCTGAGATCTCTTTGATCAATACGTTAAGGGTATCTCCCACTTTAAACACTTTCTTGGGATTCTCGACTCTGCCCCAGGACATTTCCGAAATATGCAACAGTCCGTCTGCACCGCCAAGATCCACAAAAGCTCCGAAATCCGTCACATTCTTAACGGTTCCCTCTACAATATCGCCTTCCTGAATCCGCTCAAACAGTTCCTTTTGCATCTCTGCCTTCCGGGCCACAATCAACTGCTTACGATTGCCGATATATCTTCTTCTCTTGGGATTATATTCCGTGATAACAAATTCAATTTCCTGACCGGCGTATTTGCTCAGATCCTTTTCATAGGTGTCGGAAACCAGACTGGCGGGAATAAAAATACGCATCTCTTCCACAACCACGCTCAATCCGCCGTCCAATACCTGTGCTACCTTGGCAGTCAAAACTTCCTGATTGTTGAACGCTTCCTCGATTCTCTTATTGCCCCTCTCTACGGCCAGTCTCTTATAAGTAAGAAGAACCTGACCCTCGCCGTCATTCACCTTCAGCACCTTCACTTCCATGGTATCTCCGGGCTTCACAAGGGTAGTCAAATCCACATTGGGCTCATTGGTATATTCGTTTCTTGTAAGAACACCGTCTGACTTATGACCTATGTTAAGGATGATCTCTTCCGGTTTCACATCGATAACAATGCCTTCCACTACCTCCCCTGAATGAATAGTTTTAAATGATTCTTCCAGCATTTGTTCAAAAGTTAATTCTGACATAATTTTGAACCTCCTCAATAATATTGTTGGGGGTTGACGCCCCGGCGGTAATACCCACCCTTCGGACAGATTCAGGTAGTTCTAAATGCAAGTTATCCAGTGTCTGTATGAAATGTGTATTCTCACATTCGCTCCGGCAAATTTCATATAACTTACGTGTGTTGGAGCTATGAGTCCCACCTATCACTATCATTACATCGACATCCGCAGCAATCTCTCTTGCTTCCGTCTGTCGTTCTTCTGTTGCGCTGCAAATCGTATTCACAACAACAGTATCATAACCTTTTTTCTGGAAAATTTCAACTAAATCTTTAAATTTATTGTAGTTAAATGTCGTTTGGGAAACTATGCACAGTTTTTCCCCTGTTTTACACGTAAATTCCCGTGCCTGCGCTTCATTTTCTATGACGGCGGCAGGCGTGCCGCACCAGCCTTTGATGCCCTCTACCTCAGGATGTCCCTCGTTTCCGATGATGATCACCCGTCTTCCCGCAAGACTTTCTTTTTCCGCAATTTTGTGAATCCGCTTCACAAAAGGACAGGTGGCATCCACACAGGTAATTCCGTTTTTTGTCAATATATCATAAATCTCCCTGCTGACTCCATGGGAGCGAATGATGACGATGCCCTCCTTCAACTGACGCAGCTCCTCCTGTGAATGAATCACCTCCACACCTTTTTCCTTTAATTCCCTTACCACTTCATCATTATGGATCAGGGGCCCATAGGTATAAATAGGCTTTCCGCCTCCGGTACGAATCTGTTCATACACCGCATCCATAGCCTTTTTCACTCCGAAACAGAATCCGGCACTTTTTGCTTTTCTGATTTCCACAGACAATTTCTTACTCCTCCCGAATCATGCTCCTCTGTTTTCTCTTATGAGCTCCATGATCCTTTCTGCCACTTCCTCTATTGTCATATACGAGGTATCTATCAGGATCGCATCCTCTGCCTGTTTCAGCGGACTGATCTCTCTGTTCCTGTCACGATCATCCCGCTCCTTGATATCCGCTTCGAGCCGATCCAGGTCACAGACCTGTCCCCCCGCTCTCAGTTCATCATAGCGGCGTTTTGCCCGAACACGACTGTCCGCCGTCAGATAGATTTTTACATCGGCACCGGGCAGAACACAGGTGCCAATATCTCTCCCATCCATGATCACCGCTTTATCCGCAGCCAGTCTGCGCTGCAGTTCTACCAGCTTTTCCCTGACCCTGCCGTTGACGGAGCTGGCAGAGGCCATATTTCCCACCTCTTCCGTACGGATCAGACCGTTCACGTTCTCTCCTTTCAGAAGCACGATTTGTTCTCCTCCGCGATAATCAATGGTGATATCCGCCTTGTCACAAACCGACTCGATTCTTTCCGTCTCCTGTGCTCCGATACCGTTTCTGATCAAAAACAGTGCCATGGCACGATACATAGCTCCCGTATCTACATATATAAAACCCATTTCCGCAGCGATTCTTTTGGCAATGGTGCTTTTTCCCGCCCCTGCCGGGCCGTCAATGGCTACACTGTATCCCATTCTCTCTCTCCTTTTCCCCATGCAGGTACACCTGTATGTGCACATGCATGTGCACATGTATGTGTACTCTCTTCTTCCGCCTGCATCGGCTTTCCCTCAGCCGTCGCAAAGGCCACTTCCCGCCTGATAGCCCGTAGACCAGGCAAGCTGCAGGTTGAAGCCCCCTGTCAGGGCATCCACATCCAGCATCTCCCCGGCAAAATACAGACCCGGCACCAGTTTTGACTCCATGGTAGAGGGATTCACCTGCTTTACATGAATTCCACCCTGCGTCACAATAGCTTCCGAGAATCCCCGGACGCCCGTTACCGTCATAGACCAGTGCTTCAACCTCTGCACCAGCCGCTGCCGTTCCTCTCTGCTGATCTCATTGACTTTTTTCTCCGGTAAAATACCGCTTTCTTTTATTATAACCGGAATCAATCTGGCAGGCAGCAGACCGTCCAGAGCATTTTTGAACTGTTTGTTACGACTTGCCTCAAAATCCCGGATCAGCCGCTTATCCAGCTGCTCATTTGTAAGTGCCGGTTTCAAATCCAAAACACAGGTGATCTCCTGCTCATAGCAGGCCTTCACATAGTAGCTGCTGGCAGAAAGAACGAGCGGTCCGCTGATTCCGAAATGAGTGAACAAAATTTCTCCGAAGCCCTCATAGATGGTTTTCTTTCCATGCACCAGACGAAGACTCACATGTTTGAGTGCCAGCCCCTGCAGCAGCCGGCCGTATTCCTCTTTCAGACAAAGAGGCGTCAGCGCAGGCTTGGGAGGTATGATGGTATGTCCCAGTTCCTCTGCTATCTTCCATCCCCCGCCGTCCGATCCTGTGGTGGGATAAGAGCATCCTCCCGTAGCAAGAATCACGCTGTCACATCTTTTATGCTCTCCTTTTTCCGTAACAACACCGGAAACGCTTCCGTTTTCGGTCATGACAGCAACCACACGCTGTCTCAGGCTGACGGACACACCTCTCTCATGCAGCAGACCGGTAAGTGCCTTAGTCACATCGGAAGCATGATCGGAAACGGGAAAAACACGATTCCCCCTCTCTGTTTTTAAAGCACAGCCTCCTTCTTCCAGCAGTTCCATAAGCGCATGATTGTCAAATCCCCGAAAGGCACTGTATACAAACTTTTCATTGCTTACAATGTTGCGAAAAAATTCCTCCGCTTCACAATCATTCGTAACGTTACATCTTCCTTTGCCGGTAATATAAATCTTTTTCCCCAGCTTCTCATTCTGTTCCAGCAATTCCACCCGGTGCCCGCATCCGGCAGCGGCCAAAGCCGCCATCATTCCGGCAGCACCTCCCCCTGCAACGATCACATGCATATTCAGCTTCCTTCTTCCCCGGATTCACTCTCTTCCCGCCTGTGAAGAGTATAATCCAACACAGGTGCCTGGTCAATAAAATTGATCTCGTCGTTCAGATACACCTGATAATTGTTCCAGGTTTCCTCCAATGTCTGCAGGTTTTGTTTCACCTGTTGCGGACATTTCAAACAAAGTGCCACTACCAGCGCATTGATCAGGCTGAGAGGTGCCACCAGGGAATCCACAATGGAAACCATCTCGCTCTTTGCAAAAAGATTGCAGGAAGAATACAGATTCATGGGAGAATGGGGGGAATCTGTAATGGCAATGACCCTGGCATTCCTGTCGTTGGCAAATTCCATAGCCTTCAGTGTACGCATGGAATATCTGGGGAAGCTGATGCCGATCAAGACATCTTTCTCATCAATCCGCAGCATCTGTTCAAACATCTCACTGACACTTGTGGTACGAAGCAGCACCACATTCCCCCGTATCATATTCAGATAAAACGCCAAAAAGCCTGCCAAAGGCTCACAGGTTCGTATTCCTACAATATAAACCGTCTGTGCTTCCACAATGGCATTGACTGCCGCCTCGAAGGCTCCCGCATCCAGCATCTCCAGCGTATGACGTATTTTTTCCATATCACCGGTCAGAATGGTGAGCAAAAGCTCCGACTGACTGCTGTTCCCGTACTTGGCATCCATCTTGGAAACCGTATTCAATTTATCCTTCACCCAGGCCGCCAGTGTTTTTTGAAAATCGGGATAGCCGTGATATCCCAGGCCGGAGGCAAAGCGCACCACCGTAGATTCGCTGACTCCCAGATTCTCTCCGATCCGTGCTGCCGTCATAAAAACCGCCTGATCGTAATGCACCTTAATAAATTCGGCAATTCTTTTATGACTTTTGCTCATCAAATGATATTTTTCATCAATCAGGGAAATAATGTCTTTTTCCATAAACCGTCTGCCCTTTTACCGCATTTGCCTTCATACTGCCCCGCCAATGGTTGCCGCTATCCTGAAAATGCCGTGTAAACACTACGCAACAGTCTTACTGTTTCTTCTTCTTCCAAATCATAATCCCCCGTAATCGACATACAAGCTGCACCGTGAATGAAAATCCACATCTTTGTAAACAACTCTCCCGTAGATTTACATCCGGCCGCCTTGGCGGCATTGATTTCCTTTGTAAGATTACCTTCTCTTCCGTTCAGCATTTCATACAGGCTTTTCCCCCAGCGCTGTTCATCCAAAAAAAGCATCTTAAATACATGGCTCTCTTCCATGGCAAAGCGAATATAGGCTATTCCCAGATTTACAAAGGGAGGATTGTCCGCTTCCGGCATTTCTTTATAATAGTCTTCAAAATACTCCACGGCCAATTCAAATAATTCTCTCCACAGGTCTTCCATACTGGCATAAAGACGGAAAATCGGCTGTGTGGAGCAGCCTGCACGTGCAGCCAGCTTTCTCGCGGTGACATTCTCCAATCCCTCCTGGCACATCATATCGAATGCCGTATTGATCAGAAAACTGCGGGATACCATTTCTTTTCTTGCCATACAAACCTGCCTTTCCGGCTCCTTTCAAGCCTTCATCGCTGTGTAAAACGTGTACAAATCCATAAAACCATAGCATTGCAGGATAATAAAATGATGAAGCCACCCCACAATCAATGTTGGTAACGTATGTTATTTTACTATTATATTCCCTATTTGTCAACCCGCATCCACAGAAAAACCTTGCATTATTTTTTGATTTAATTTATATAATCCCATCTGTTATTATTGTATTCCACACTCTCCTTTCCAAAACACAGAGCGTCTCCTTATATGAAAAAGCGAGGTACAAGAGATTATCCAAATCCTTTGCGCCTCGCTTTTAAATCAAGATTTAATGTTGTGCTTTATACGGGATAAGCCGCATTTTTCGTATCTGCCTGGGTCATATCCATCTTCTCCTGCTGTGCCTGACGATATTTGAAGAAGTCAACGGCCACCTGAGGGAACAGCGCATAGGACAGGACATCCTCATCCTGCTGCTTCCATTCCTTCATCTCTGCCTCCAGCTTATCCATCTCATTCTCAATCATATCTGCCGGACGACAGGTAATTCTCTCTTCTCCCGGAATTACCTTATCGATGACTTCCTGGCTCATGGGATTCACCGTCTGGCCATACTCTCCTCTCAGCATCGCCTTGGTTTCCTTTGTGGCCATTTTGTATCTCTCACCCATCAGGACATTGAATACCGCCTGTGTTCCTACAATCTGGGAGGAAGGCGTTACCAGCGGGGGATCTCCCAGATCCTTACGCACTCTCGGGATCTCCCTCAACACATCATAATACTTATCCTCTGCATTCTGCTCCTTAAGCTGGCTTACCATATTGGAGAGCATACCACCGGGCACCTGATACAGCAGTGTCTTGATATCCACACCCATAACCTTGGGATTCAGCAGACCGCTGGCAAGAGACTCATCTCTGTAGGGTCTGAAATAATCCGCAATCTCCGCCAGAAGATTCTGATCAAAGCCGGGATCGTAGGGTGTTCCCTTGAAGGTTTCCGCCATGACCTCCGTTGCAGGCTGAGAGGTTCCCAGCGCAAACGGGGAGATTGCACAGTCGATCACATCCACACCTGCCTCCACAGCCTTCAGATACGTCATGCTGGCTACACCGGAGGTATAATGAGTGTGAAGCTGAATCGGCAGCTTCGTTACACTCTTCATGGCAGATATCATCTCCGTGGCCTTGTAAGGCACCAAAAGTCCTGCCATATCCTTGATACAAATGGAATCTGCGCCCATTTCTTCAATTCTCTTGGCCATCGTGGTCCAGTATTCCAGCGTATAGGCATCACCCAGTGTATAGGAAAGTGCGATCTGAGCATGGCCTCTTCCTTCGCGAACCTTGATCTTATTGGTACCGTCTACCGCCGCCTGAAGGTTACGCAGATCATTGAGGCAGTCAAAAATACGGATGATATCGATACCGTTTGCAATGGATTTCTCTACAAAATTATATACCACATCATCTGCATAGGGACGGTATCCCAGAATATTCTGTCCTCTAAACAGCATCTGCAGCTTTGTATTCTTAAATCCCTCTCTGATCTTTCTCAGACGCTCCCAGGGATCTTCCTTTAGGAATCTGAGGGAAGCATCAAAGGTGGCACCGCCCCAGCACTCTACGGAATGATAGCCCACACGATCCATTTTCTGAAGAATCGGCAGCATCATATCTGTAGGCATTCTTGTGGCGATCAGAGACTGATGGGCGTCACGCAGTATTGTCTCGGTAATACCGATGGGTTTTTTCACTTGTTCTGACATATCCTGTTTCCTCCTTCTGTTTTACATTACTCCGAATATGGCCATAAAGGTGCCTGCAGCAACAGCCGTACCAATAACACCTGCTACATTAGGTCCCATGGCATGCATCAGCAGGAAATTGGTAGGGTCTGCTTCCGCTCCCACCTTCTGGGATACACGGGCAGCCATGGGTACCGCAGATACACCGGCAGAACCGATCAGCGGATTCACCTTACCCTTGGTGACCACACACATCAGTTTACCGAAAAGTGTTCCCGCTGCTGTACCAAAGGCAAAGGCCACCAGACCCAGAATCACGATCTTAATGGTATCCATATTCAAAAATGCTTCCGCACTGGTAGTGGCACCCACGCTGGTACCCAGCAGGATCACCACAATATACATCATCGCATTGGATGCCGTCTCCGTCAGCTGGCGTACCACGCCGGATTCACGGAAGAGGTTGCCCAGCATCAGCATACCTACCAGAGGCGCCGTTGTAGGAAGAATCAGACAAACCACAATGGTAACAATGATGGGAAAGAGAATTCTCTCCATCTTGGACACAGGCCGAAGCTGCTCCATTTTTATCTTACGCTCCTTCTCCGTCGTCAGAAGCTTCATGATGGGGGGCTGAATGATCGGCACCAGCGCCATGTAAGAATAGGCCGCTACCGCAATCGGTCCCAGCAGGGCCGTCTGCTCCAGCTTACTTGCCAGAAAGATGGAGGTAGGTCCGTCAGCGCCTCCGATGATAGAGATGGCTGCAGCTGCCTTGTCATTAAATCCCATGAAGATTGCCAGAAAATAGGCGGCATAAATACCGAACTGAGCCGCAGCTCCCAGCAAAAAGCTCTTTGGATTGGCAATCAGAGGACCGAAGTCCGTCATGGCTCCCACCCCCATAAAGATAAGGGAGGGAAGAATTGCCCATTCATCCAATAAATAGAAATAATACAGCAAACCGCCTACACCGTTTGCAGAATCCTCAATATGCAGCATGATATCGGGATAGATATTCACCAGCAGCATACCGAAGGCAATCGGTACCAGCAAAAGAGGCTCATACTCCTTTCTGATTGCCAGATACAGGAAAATACATGCCACCGCAATCATAATATAATTGCCGACGGTAAGGTTAAAAAAGGCCGTCTGATGCAGCAGATTTCCCAATGTCGTTTCTATGTATCCCATTACGTTGACCTCCTATCAGAATATAAACGGGACTAGTTTAGGGTTGCCAGTAATGCTCCTGCCTCCACAGCATCGCCTACTGACACTTCGATACTGGCTACCGTTCCGTCTTCGGGAGCTACAACGGGAATTTCCATCTTCATGGCTTCCAGAATCACTACGGCATCACCTTTCTTCACCGCCTGTCCCACAGAAGCTTCCAGCTTGAAGATTTTGCCTGCGGCTCCTGCTTCCACACGAATACCACCGGCTGCAGAAGGAGCCGATGCCGGTGCCGCCGGAGCGGGCGCCGGAGCGGGCGCAGCGGCAGGTCTTGCCACGGGAATGGAAGCTGCCGGAGAGGCTGCCTGTCCGGCTTTTTCTTCTACTACAACATCGTATACGTTGCCATTTACGGTAATGGTATAATTTTTCATTTTCATTCTCCTTTTTCTACTGTTTTACGGTTCTATCTGTTTCTTCTTCTGATACTTCTTACCACATATCCATCCGCCGAAGCAGCACCTTCGCTTGCTGCGATGGCAGCTGCAATCACCGCAATCAATTCCGGATTGTCGCCGGCAGGCGGCTGAATCGTCTGCAATGTCTCCACCGCAGGTACGGATACCGGAACACTCTCTGCCACCGGCTTTGCCTTCTTACGGAAGGTTTCCTGTATCTTTGGAATGAATCCAAAGCAGGAGATAATCAGGCTGATCAGAATCAAGACCGCAAACACGGTTCCCATACCGAGCAGCGTATTCATGGCAGCCTTCACCATGGTTTCCTGCAAGGTATAAATCACGTTGGTGGTAATGGAGGTATACATCAGATCCTCATCCAGAATGATCTCTACCTCCGCATCCTTCTTCATTCCGCTGACACTTACCAAAACGATAACACCGTCGTTTTGATAGGTTACTTCATGACCGTTCACGGACTGCAGCTCTCCTATCTCCGCCAATGCTGCTTCCCAGCTGTTCAATGCCGAAAGGATCACCGGATCGCTTTCATACTGTGCCTGCCCTCCGGAAGTAACGATCGTGTTCATGTCTGCCACCACACCTTCCGCCAGCGTGGCGGCGATCTCTTCCGTCATCCCGAAGGTTTCCGTTTCTTCGGCAGTTCCGCCGCAGGCCGCAAGGCCGATCATACAGGCAATCATACCTAATATTAATATCAGTTTTTTCATATTAAGTATCATCCTTTCTATACTGTACCGTGCTTTTTCACCGGGCGTTCTTCCTTCTTTGTAAACAACATTTCAAAAGCACCGATCACATATTTTCTCGTCTCTTCCGGAGCGATTATGGTATCGATATACCCTCTCCCCGCCGCACTTTCTGCATTGTTCTGAAGCTTTGCATATTCTTTGGCACAGGTCTCAATGGCTTCCGCTCCCTGACCGTCGCAAATAATCCTGGCTGCCAGCCTGGCGTCCATTGTTCCGATCTGAGCCTCCGGCCACGCAAAGGTCATATCCGCTCCGATACTGCGGGAATTCATAACCACATAACCGCTGCCGTAAGCACTGCCTGTAATTACATTGACCTTGGGCACCGTGGCATTGGCAAATGCGTATACCATCTTGGCGGCTGCTCTGGCAATATTTCTCTCGGAGCAGATATCTGCCCGGAATCCCTTAACATTGGTCAAGGTCAGAACGGGAATCCCAAAGGCATCACAGAAGTTTACAAACTCTGCTGCCTTATAGCAGCCCCGTACCGTCAATACGGGATCAAATTCACAGGCTTTTTCTCCCTGTTCGTCGTATTTGCAGGTACGATTGGCTACGGCTCCCACCGTAACGCCGTTTAATTTCAAAAATCCCGTTACCATTTCTTCCGCATAACTTCTTTTTGTTTCAAAGAATCTGAAATCGTCTGCGATCCTTGACAAAGCAAGCACAGCATCCGCTGCGCAGCCTGCCAGATCGGGACAGAGACGGTTCAGATCATCACTGCATACATCGTAGGCGCCGTCCTCCTCGTTATTGCAGGGCAGCATACCTACCAGCTCGCGGATCTGTGCATACAGCTGTGCCTCTTCATCCGCCACATCCACAAGACCTGTTTTCTCACTCTGGAAGTCTGCCGATGAGGTATCACATCTGGAGATCTCGTTGCCGTTCAGTGTATTGGGTGCGTTAACAAACAGCTTTGCCTTTGTTTTCTCCATAAAGGTAAAGTCTGTCAGTGCAGGAATCAGTGCCAGACCGCCGCCGCAGCTTCCAAAGACAGCCGTAATCTGGGGAATCACACCCGAGGCCAATGTCTGCTTCAGATACACTTCTCCAAAGGCATTAAGGGCATCTGTCGCCTCCTGCAGTCTGAGTCCGGCAGAATCAATCAAACCGATGACGGGAGCACCCGTTTTCATCGCCAGATCATACAGCTTTACAATTTTCTTGCCGTGCATCTCACCGATGCTTCCGCCCAATACGGACGCATCCTGGCTGTAAACATACACCGGATTGCCGTCGATAACTCCGTAGCCGGTGATCACGCCGTCCGAGGGAGCCTTCGTTTGTTTCAAATTGAAATCCGTAGCTCTGGCAGTTACAAGAGCACCGATTTCCACGAAACTGTTCTCATCGAGCAGAGCGAGAATTCTCTGTCTCGCAAGCGTAGAATTACTCATCTTTAGGACCTCCATTTATTATAATTATAGCTGATAAATAACTCCTATTGCGGGAGGATAACCCGCATGAAGTCAGTATAACACATATTTTGTCAAATAGAAAGAATTATTGCGAATCTTAACTGGATTTAAAAAAGAAATTTATCGATTATCTGTTTCAGACACCAGCCGTAATCAATCTTTTTTACCTCTTCGGCAGACAACAGACGATCCTCTCTGACCACCTCTTCTCCCAGGAGGTACTGCAGCCTGCCCACTTCCTGTCCCTTCTCTACAGGAGCCTTCAGCGGCTGCAGTCGGGCTCTGGCAATGAGCCTTTCATCTTGCTTCAGCACAAGTCCCTCCGGCGCTCCCTCCATTGCCTCACGACAGATTCCGGTTACCGCCTACTCTCCCAAGCCTTTTGTCTGTCCCCTTTCCACCTCCACTGCCGTCATTTCTCCAATGTCTTCTTCCGCTTCCGTGAAGGGTATGTATTCATACTGTGAAAGACCGTAAGTAAACAGTGCTTTTGCATCCTTCCATTTGTAGGTTTTATTGTTGGGCCAGCCGCAGGCCAGCAATGCAATCACATACTCTTCCTCTCCCTGCCGCAGGGCTCCTACATAGCAATATCCCGCTTTATTGGTAAATCCCGTTTTTCCGCTCAAAGCCCCTTCCATCATGGAAAGAAAGGCATTTCTGTTGTAGCAGGAAAAGGATCGGACACGGTCTCCCTCCTGCGTCTTTTGGGAGGAAAAGCTGTGAGATGGTGTTCTCGTAATCTTTAAGAACTCCTCTCTGGCAGGAGAAATACGGATACAATAACGCATGATAGCAGCCAGGTCTTTTGCGGTGGTTCCGTGACTCATTTGTATCTGGGTGCCCTCCGGCAGCGTTACCATGGCCGTTCCGTCCAGTCCGTTTGGGGTTACAAAAAAGGTGTTTTCACATCCGATGGCAGCCGCCTTTTCATTCATTTTAACGGCAAAGGCTTCGATGGAGCCGCTGATATGCTCCGCAATTGCCACAGCAGAGTCGTTGTGAGACTCCAGCATCAGGGAATACAGAAGATCCTTAAGCAGATACCGCTCTCCTTCCCGGATATTCAGCTGTACATCCGGCATGGAGGCCGCATAGGCAGATACCGTGACCAAATCCTGCATTCTCCCCTCCTCCAGCGCCAGAATACAGGTCAGAATTTTTGTGGTACTGGCATTGGAGAGAAACTCCTCTCCGTTTTTTTCATACAGTATTCTCCCGCTGACTCCGTCCATCAGCACCGCCGCTCCGGCATACAGTGCCTCTTGCGGAAGGCTCTCTTCTTCCATGGCATGACACTGCAGGGGGCGGCTGCAGATCCCCAGCATAAACAGGAAAGAAAGTATGATCATCCCTTTGACTTTACTAAAGTTCATGATTTCCCTACTGTTTTACGTTTATATTTTATCCTATTTATATGAAAAATTCCCGTCGTTTAGAACGCGGGAATCTCTGACACTTCTATATTTCTGCAATTCTACATTTCTACACTTCTAAATTTCTACGCTTGGTATTTTTACACCGGTATCTGTATACCGGCTTCCTGCTGTGCCTGCTCTTTAAACTCTTCCATCTGCACCGTACTGATTCTTGGCAGTTCTTCCAGAGATCTGACCCCGAATCTCCTTAAAAACTCCTCCGTAGTACCAAACAGCAAAGGACGTCCCGGCGCATCCAGCCGTCCCAGCTCCTTTACAAGATCAAAAGCCACCAGACGATTCACAGCGTGGTCACAGTTGACTCCCCTCACCCTTTCAATCTCCGCTTTTGTCACAGGCTGTTTATAGGCAATGATGGAAAGGGTTTCCAAGGCACTGTCACTTAGGGTGTACTGTGCCCGGTTCTTCGTCAGTTGGATCAGATACTCATACATCTCTGTTTTGGAACACATCTGAAAGGCATTGTCCAATTCTACCAAAGTAATCCCCCGACAGGACTCCGACATTTTATCTCTCATTTCATACAGAATGGCTCTCGTTACCTCTTTGTCCTCTTCAATCAGTTCTGCCAGTCTGCCGATCTCCACGGAATCTCCCATGGTAAACAGCGCGGCTTCCAAAACGGCTTCCTGCTTTTCTCTCTCCATTCTTCTCTCTCCTTACGCAACCGTGGTAATGATAATATCCTCAAATAATGCATCCTGTCGAATGGTAATCTGCCCGATCTTTATCATTTCAAGGACAGTCAGAAAGGTTACCACCAGCTCTCCTTTGTTTCCCTGATGCTCCAGCAGTTTACGGAAGCTGAAGCTTTTTCCCATCCCCTGCGTTCGGATATAATTTCTGATATACTCCGCCTTCTCTTCCATATTAATCTCATCCTTCTCAATATTGCCGAAGCGACTGCGGATGGGATCGATCTTATCTGCCTGCCGCTTTAGTGTGGCCTGAAAAATACTCTGAAGCCTGACAAGATCCACATCTCCCAGCAAACACTGATAATCCACCGGCGGCTGATAAGCAGCCACCTCCTGGGGAAGTGTAGGTCCTTTAAAATAATTCTTCCAACCATCCTGCTGTCTGTCCTTTAATTCGAAGGACATATATTTGTACATCTTGTATTCCAGAAGCCTGCGGACCAGTTCCTCTCTCGGATCCTCTTCCTCCCCTTCTTCATTGACCTCCCGGGGAAGCAGCATGCGGCATTTGATTTCCAGCAGCGTGGCGGCCATCAGTAGAAATTCACTCATAACGTTCATGTCTTCCGTCTCCATCTGACGGATGTAGGCAAGATACTGCTCCGTAATTTCCACAATGGGAATATCGTAAATATCCACTTTGTTTTTTTCGATCAAATGCAAAAGCAGATCCAAAGGCCCCTCAAACATCTGCAATTTTACCTTAATTGCCATAGATACCTCATATGCCGTCTTTCTTTTTTGCAGGCAGCAGCTCTATCAGAATCAATTCTCCGGGATTGAATATTCTTAAAGGAATGGTGTGTACGCCAAGTCCTCTGCTGAGCACCATGGCGGAGTCCCCCTGATGATACATACCGCTGTCATACCCGGGAAACAGCTTCAGGGAGGGAGAAATAACACCTCCCAGAAGGGGAAGTCTCATAATGCCGCCATGGAGATGGCCGGAAAGTACAAGATCAGCACCCCATTTTGCATACTCCTTAAAATACTCCGGATTGTGCGCCAGAAGAATCTGGAAAACCTCTTTATCAGGCTTTCCCAGGGTCTCCTCCAGATAGGAGGAAGCCATCCTCACCTTCTGCATTCGCCTGTAATACTCTCTTGTAAGCTCCAGTCCCGTTACATGAATATTATATTCGGGCAAGCCGCAGCCTTCATTGTGCAGTATCCTTACCTGCTTTTCCAGAAGACTCCGTTCATATTCCTCTCCCATCTTACCGTATACTTCCGGATACAGAAACAGTCTCGTCTCATGGTTTCC
Organism: Lachnospiraceae bacterium; assembly: GCA_017396675.1. GTDB lineage: Bacteria > Bacillota > Clostridia > Lachnospirales > Lachnospiraceae > SFDP01. Next base: position 31,380 of record JAFQLB010000057.1, on the reverse strand, counting down.
CGCCCCGTAAAAAATGGGATATTTCTCTGCCAGACGATGAATCAGCTCCAGAGCCGGGGTGAAATCTCTGCCCTTGATGGAGGTCAGCATATCCCCTGCCAAAAAGATACCCTCCGGATGCAGCCGGTCAATGGCTTGCAGTAGCTTCCAATTGTGAGCACCGTACTGTTTGTTGTGCAAATCCGCCAGTACCACAAAAGAATAGGGAGATACAATCTTCCGACTTTCCAGTGTATATCGGCTGATCTTAAATCTGTTTGTATCCACTGCTGCCACCATAAGGAAGAATAACAGCAGAACCATGAAAAGAACTACAACATATAACATCTTATTTTCCATCCTTCCGGGAGATGGCGCATAGCTCCCGCCTACAAGAAAATCCCTGACAAACACATCAGGGATTCCGCTTTGAATTAATTATATTTACGTTTTCTTGCAGCTTCGGATTTCTTCTTACGTCTTACGCTAGGCTTCTCGCAATGCTCTCTCTTACGAATCTCTTGCTGAATACCGGCCTTAGCGCAGCTTCTTTTAAAACGACGTAAAGCGCTGTCTAAAGTCTCGTTCTCTTTTACGATTACGTTTGACATCCTACACCCCAACCTCCCTTCAGTCCCTTCCTAGTAACATGACTGATTTGGGTTTATTATATGCATACGTTCACATACACAATAAACATTATATCAAATTTTGGAAGTTCGTCAACTGTTTTTTTTAATTTTCTTATCTGTTTCTTATCTGTATTTTTCTTTCCTTGTCCGGATCATATGCCAAGCTGCCCTTTCAAGACTACGGCAGCCTCTTTCACCGCTGCAGGAATACCCTCCGGATTCTTGCCTCCGGCCTGCGCCATATTGGGTCTTCCGCCGCCGCCGCCGCCAACCAGAGCCGCGATTCCTTTGATCAGATTACCGGCATGGGCACCCTTTTCCATAGCTCCCTCTGTGGCCATAGCCACAAGATTTACCTTACCGTCACTGTCGGAAGCCAGTACCACCACACCTTCCTGCAGACGCTCCTTCAGCTGATCCCCCAGCCCCCGCAGTCCGTTCATGTCCACACCGGAAACAGCGGCGGCAAGGAGCTTCACGCCTCCCATTTCCTGCACCTGATCCATCACGTCTCCCAGCGCATCCTTGGCAAGCTTGCTCTTTAACGCCTCGTTCTCGCTCTGCAGCAGCTTCAGCTCCGACAGAAGATGCTCGATCTTGTCATTCACACCGGCTGCAGTGGTCTTCATCGTTCTGGCTGCCTTCTCCAGCATCTCTTCCGCTTCTCTGTAATGGGCGAAGACACCGTTGCCTGTCAATGCCTCGATCCGGCGTACCCCCGCCGCAATTCCACTCTCCGAAAGAATCTTGAAGGCTCCGATGAGCCCTGTATGGTCTACATGCGTCCCGCCGCAAAGCTCGGTGGAAAAATCTCCCATGGATACGACCCGAACGGTCTCCCCGTATTTCTCTCCAAAGAGCGCCATGGCACCGCTCTTCTTTGCATCTTCCACACGCATGTTCTGTGTCGTTACAGCCAGATCCTCTTCAATTTTTTCATTGACGATCCGTTCTACACGAGCCAGCTCTTCCTTGGTCATTGCAGAAAAATGACTGAAATCGAATCGCAATCTGTCAGCATCCACAAAAGAGCCTGCCTGCTCCACATGGGTACCCAGTACCTCCCGCAAGGCCTTATGAAGAAGGTGTGTAGCACTGTGATTCTTGCAGGTATCCTTACGATTCTCGGAATTCACCTGCAGACTCACTTTATCACCTGTTTTCAGCATTCCCTTCGTCACACGGCCGATATGACCCACCTTACCGCCCAGCAGCTTCACGGTATCACTGACTTCAAACTCACCTTCTGCCGAAACCACCCTTCCGATGTCTGCCTTCTGTCCGCCCATGGTGGCGTAAAAAGGAGTTTCCTCCACGATGACGGTTCCTACCTGACCATCACTCAGGGCTTCCGTCAGTTCTGTTTCCGTTGTCAGCACCGTAATGACGGAGGTATGGCTCAAAGCATCATATCCCACAAAGGCCGATGTTACGGAAGGATCGATCTCTTCGTATACGGTAGCATCGGTACCCATGTAGTTTGTCACCTTACGGGCTTTTCTGGCCTTCTCTCTCTGTTCCTTCATGGCAGTCTGAAAGCCTTCCGCATCCAGCGTCAATCCTTTTTCCGAAAGGATTTCCTCTGTCAGATCCAAGGGGAAGCCGTAGGTATCGTACAGCTTAAAGGCATCTTCACCGCTTAAAACAGTGCTGCTTTTTTTCTCCATCTCCTCCTGCATCTGACGCAGAATGGCCAGTCCCTGATCAATGGTCTTATCAAATTTGTTCTCTTCCTCCGTCAGAACCTTTAAAATAAAATCCTTCTTCTCTTCCAGTTCCGGATAACCGTCTTTGGATTCCGCGATCACGGTTTGGCTCAGATTGGCCAGAAACTTCTCCTGAATCCCTAAGAGTCTTCCGTGTCTGGCAGCACGGCGGATCAAACGCCGCAGGACATACCCCCGCCCTTCATTGGAAGGCATAACACCGTCGGAAATCAGGAAGGTTGCAGAACGGATGTGATCCGTGATCAGACGGATGGAAACGTCCTGTTTCTCATCCTTGCGATAGACCAAGCCTCCGATTTCACAGATGCGGTCACGGATTGCCTTCATGGTATCAATATCAAAAACGGAGTCTACCTCCTGTACCACCGCAGCAAGACGCTCAAGCCCCATACCGGTATCGATGTTTTTGTTGGCCAGCTCCACATAATTGCCCTTACCGTCTCCATCATACTGGGTAAATACGTTATTCCACACTTCAATAAAGCGATCGCATTCACAGCCTACCTTACAGTCGTGACTGCCGCATCCGTATGCTTCCCCTCTGTCGTAGTAGATCTCGGAACAGGGACCGCAGGGTCCTGCGCCGTGCTCCCAGAAATTGTCACATTTTCCGTCTTCATCCCGGTAAAAACGGGTAATTTTCTCTGCCGGAACTCCTATATCCTTGTTCCATATCTCAAAAGCCTCATCATCCTCAAAATAGATGGACGGATACAGTCTCTCCGGTTCCATCCCGATCACTTCCGTGAGGAATTCCCAGCTCCATGCAATGGCTTCCTTCTTAAAATAATCTCCAAAGGAAAAATTACCCAGCATCTCAAAAAAGGTAAGATGTCTGGCTGTCTTTCCCACATTCTCAATATCTCCCGTTCTGACACACTTCTGGCAGGTGGTCACACGATTCCTGGGAGGAATCTCCTGTCCCGTAAAATAAGGCTTCAAGGGAGCCATTCCCGCATTGATCAAAAGCAGTGAATTATCGTTATGAGGCACCAGGGAAAAACTCTTCATGGATAAGTGATCCTTGGATTCAAAAAATTCAAGATACATTCTTCTTAATTCATTTACACCATATGCTTTCATATCGTTATCCTCCATCTGCCTGCGGACCTGCAGACCGCAGACTATTGTCCGTATATTACCAAAAAACACCGTATTTTTCAATACCCTGCCAACAAAAACACCCTCCGGCCTCAGTGAGCGGAAGGTGTCCTCTTATGCTTCTTATCCGATGATCTTCTTCACCGCCTCCAGTACTCTGTCCTTCTGGAAGGGCTTTACGATAAAGTCCTTGGCTCCGGCCTGAATGGCGTCCACCACCATGGCCTGCTGGCCCATAGCGGAACACATAATCACCTTGGCTCCCGGGTACGCTGTCTTAATCGCCCGCAATGCGTTGATCCCGTCCATATCCGGCATGGTAATATCCATGGTCACAAGATCCGGCTTCAATGCATTGTACTTTTCAACGGCATCCGCACCGTTGACCGCCTCACCGGCGATCACATAGCCTCCCTTGACCAATATATCCTTCAGCATCATCCTCATAAATGCAGCGTCATCACAAATCAAAATTGTCTTAGCCATTCCCGGGTCTCCTTTGTTGACAAATCGTTCTACCTGTTTATCCTATCACCATTTTTGACAAATTTCAAACCTTTTCCACATTATTTTTAAAATTTCTGCGGAAGCCGCTTTTCGATTTCCCGCTCCAGCAGACCCACCACCAGTCCCGTTGCCACTCCCGAGGCCAGCAGTACGGGAAAATAACCGAAAACCCCTTGGTTCCTAAGCAGCAAGGCGGCAGCCGTCAATTGTCCCACATTATGCATGATCCCTCCCGCCACACTGATGCCGAGTACGGAAAACTGCAGAAAATGCTTCAGGAACCACATCACTGCCAGACTGGCAGCGGCTCCCGCACAGCTGTAGATGGCCATATTCAGATTACCGAACAAAAATGTCACCACCAGAATGCGAAGGAAGGAAACCGTCAGTGCGGGCCTTGGTCCGGCAGAATTTAACACAAACAAAATCACCAGATTGGCCAGCCCCAGCTTAATCCCCGGAATTCCCACAGTCAGCGGAAGGCAGGCCTCTACATAGCTGATCAGGCAGGCCAGTGTGATCATCATTCCCAGAAAAGCCACTTTTTCCGTTCTTCTCTCTTCAGTGTATTTACTGTACCATTGCATCAATCTTTTCTTCTCCCTCTCCCCTAATGAGTACCACTACCTCATTGGGCAGGCATACAATCGGCAGTCCGGGACTGCTGACCGGCCCCTGCCGGATACAGGTATGATCCGGACAGTCCGCCTCAGTCATGGCAACTGTACCGCCTTCAACGGTTACCACATTGGAATCCCCTACGGGAATGCTCTGATCCTGCCGCAGGGAATAGGTTCCGTAGAGTCCCTTTCCCACATAGATCTCCACCTGTCCCTTTGTATGCTCTCCCGCTTCTCTACCTACACCATGGGTACGATAATAGTTGAAACCGCAGACAACCGCCGCAAATATACTCAGAGACACAAAGGCCACTTCCGCTTTTTTCGTTTTTTGTCTATCTTTTCTTGACACGATGTATTTCCTTTATATAAACTGGGAGTTGAAATACCTGCCGAAAGCATCTGCTCCGGTCAGTATTATTTTATCATCATGGAGAAATTATTTTGCGCCGAATTTTTTGTTTACTCCTTCTATTATTACTCCTGTTTTCCTCCGGATGCAACACCGATTTTACAGATCAGCCACCAATTTCTGCCACCTTCCTGCAGTTTGATACATCCGTCACCATTACTTTGTATGCTACAAAGGAGACTACACTCTCCCGGGATGAACTGCAGGAGTGTCTGGAAGAATGTCGTCAGCTGTGCATAAAATATGAAGAAATCTTCAGCCGCACTCTTGAAAACAGCGAAATATACCGTATGAACCACACCTACGAAGCCGGTGTCGCCTATCCGCTTTCATCGGAAGCTTATGAATTACTGACCTACTGCCATCAGTACAGCCGGATAACCAACGGAGCTTTTTCTCCCTTTCTTGCCCCCCTTACCGGGCTTTGGGACTTTGCCGGCTCCAAGGTACCGCCTGAAGCGGAATCCCTGGCTTCTATCCTGCCCTTACTTTCCCATCGGGATGTTCTTTTGAAGGACGGAACCATCACCTTTGCAAAGGAAGGTATGGGCGTGGATGTGGGTGCCTCTGCCAAGGGCTATATTGCAGACAGGCTGAAGGAACATCTGGTGGCCGCAGGGGTAACAAGCGGTGTCATTAGTCTTGGCGGCAATGTTCTGTGCATCGGAGAAAAGCCTGACGGCAGTCCCTTTCGTATCGGTATTCAAAAGCCCTTCGGCGCCTCCCAGGAAACCGCTGCGGTATTGGACGTTCGCGATCGATCCGTGGTATCTTCAGGCATCTATGAACGGTATTTTATGTGGGAGGATCGATTGTATCACCACATTTTGAATCCGGCTACCGGCTACCCTTACGACAACGAACTGCTGGGAGTCACCATCCTTTCCGACAGTTCTCTGCAGGGTGATGTATTAAGCACCTCTTGCTTTGCCTTGGGGCTGGAAAAGGGCATGGAGCTTCTTGCACAATATCCGGAAGCGGAGGGAATCTTTATTACAAAGGACTATGAGCTTCACTATACATGGAAGTGATGGAAGGAAACAACCTCCATCCGGATAAGCAACAATGCCGGAACCCCATGCTCAAGGGTTCCGGCATAATCCTTGTCAGAAATCGAATTTGTCTGCGAAGTAGGCTGGCAGCTCCTCGATCTTCACTCTCTCCTGCTCCATAGAATCGCGGAAACGTACCGTCACGGCGCCGTCCTCTTCCGAATCAAAATCGTAGGTAATACAGAAGGGAGTCCCGATCTCATCCTGTCTGCGGTATCGCTTTCCGATATTGCCTCTGTCATCAAATTCACAGTTGTACTTTTTGGAGAGAAGGGTGTAGATTTTCTCTGCTCCCTCATTCAGCTTCTTGGACAGCGGCAGCACGCCGATCTTCACCGGTGCCAAAGCGGGATGGAATCGCAGCACCGTACGCATATCTCCACCCTCCAGTTCCTCTTCGTCGTAAGCGGCGCACAGGAAGGCCAGTACCACCCGGTCGGCGCCCAGCGAGGGCTCGATTACATAGGGAATGTATCTTGCATTTTTCTGATCATCAAAGTAGCTTAAATCCTCACCCGAAACATTCTGATGCTGGGTCAGATCGTAGTCCGTTCTGTCGGCAATGCCCCACAACTCGCCCCATCCGAAGGGGAAGAGGAATTCAATATCTGTGGTAGCTTTGGAATAGAAGGACAGCTCCTCCTGATCATGATCCCGTACCCGCATCTCCTCCGGCTTGATTCCCAAAGTCTGCAGCCAGTCGATGCAGAACTTCTTCCAATAGGCAAACCACTCCAGATCCGTATCCGGTTCACAGAAAAATTCCAGCTCCATCTGCTCAAACTCTCTGGTCCGGAAGGTAAAGTTGCCGGGGGTGATCTCGTTACGGAAGGATTTGCCGATCTGAGCAATACCGAAGGGGATCTTCTTTCTTGAGGTTCTCTGTACGTTCTTAAAGTTCACAAAGATTCCCTGAGCCGTCTCCGGTCGCAGATACACCGTATTCTTGGCATCCTCCGTGACCCCCTGAAAGGTTTTAAACATCAGGTTGAACTGTCGGATATCCGTAAAATTATGCTTGCCGCAGGTGGGACAGGGTACTTTATGAGCATCCACAAAGGCTTTCATCTCCTCCTGACTCCAGCCGTCAATACTGCCCTCCAATGTAATTCCCTGCTCTCCCGCATAATCCTCAATCAGTTTGTCCGCACGAAAACGCTCGTGACATTCCTTACAATCCATCAGGGGATCTGAAAATCCGCCCAGATGTCCGCTGGCCACCCAGGTCTGAGGATTCATCAATATGGCACAATCCACACCCACATTATAGGGATTCTCCATAACAAATTTCTGCCACCAGGCCTTCTTTACGTTATTTTTAAGTTCTACGCCCAGATTGCCGTAATCCCAGGTATTGGCCAGTCCGCCGTAAATCTCCGATCCGGGATATACAAAGCCTCTGGATTTGGCCAGGGCGACAATCTTCTCCATAGTCTTTTCCATGATGTTCTCCTCCTGCTACGCACTATGTTCACTTCTGCCATTATAGCGAATCCTTTTCCTATTTTCAAGAGAAAGCTTCCAACCCTTCCAGAAACTGAAGGCTTTTAAATCTCCTGTCCATACAAGTCTTTCTGTATCGATCCGCCAGCAGATACAACTCCCTCTTACTGCTTTCTTTCAGGGTAAAGGTGTACAGCTTTTCAATGGTGGAGCGTTCTATGTAAGCCACCCCGTACCGGGTGGCCTCCTGCCATGTTCCCTCTGCGGGAAAGCCGGGAAATTCTCCGTTGATCACAATGGCCTTGATCTCAAAGATGCTTCGCACAAACGGTTTTTCCAGGCCGGGTGCCGAAAGAGCCCTCAGGGACTGATAGAGGAGCTTTAGCATCTCCGTCTCATCATTGTTTTCTCCGGTGTAATATTCTGCCACTTCCAGAAAATACATGCCGTAATAGGCGCTCTCATAATCCTTACGCAGCTCTTCAAAATAGTTGGTGATCTCCGCTTCCGTCACCGAATAGGAGCTTCGCCCTTCAAATATCCGAAATACACCGAAGGCAAACAAATCCGTGGCTGCCGACAGTCGGGAATTCTGCTTTCTGGCACCTCTGGCAAAGGCAGTGATCTTTCCTTTTTCCTTTGTCAGCAATACGATTCTTCTGTCATATTCCCCGATAGGTGCCGCCTGCAGCACCATTCCGGTCACACTTATGGTTTCTCCCATGAGGTTTTTCTCCCCCCACATCCGCCTGCTCTGTGTCGGCTTCCTTTCTGTCTTGTGTGCGCATTCCCGCAAACAGCAGATAGTCTTCTATCTTACCGGTGTTCATAAACTGCTTCCAGTAATTGTTCTCATTCATCCTGCATCCCCGCTCTCTAAGTAATTCCTGTCTTTCTCACTTGTTCCTTACAGATAGGGTCTGCCGTTTTTAAATTTCTATTCCGTATCTTTGGGATTATATCCAAAATTTTTTAAGAGAAAATCGCTGTCTCTCCAATCCTTTTTCACCTTTACCCAAAGCTGAAGATTGACCCTGCATTCCAGCAGCTTTTCCATCTCCGGTCTGGCCATGGAACCGATTTTTTTGAGCATGGAACCGTTCTTTCCGATGATCATCCCTTTGTGACTGTCCTTCTCACAGACGATCACCGCTTCAATATGGCAGATTTTTTTTCTGAATTTCATACTGTCGATGGCCACTGCCACACCGTGAGGAATCTCTTCCTCCAGACACCGCAGTACCTTCTCCCGAATCAACTCGGCCACGATCTGACGCTGAGGCTGATCCGTTATGGTGTCCTCATCGTAAAAGGGCTCTCCGTAAGGAAGATACTTCATAATACAGGCAAGCAACGTATCCGTATTGTCCTTCTTCAAAGCGGATACGGGCACCACCTCCGCAAAATCCAATTCTTTGCGATAGGTATCGATAAATAACAGAATCTCCTCCCGTTTTACCGTATCCGTCTTGTTGATCACCAGTATCACCGGCGTATGAGTCTTTTTCAGCTGTTCAATGATATGTCGCTCCCCGGCACCGATAAAGGTACTGGGCTCCACCAACCAGAGGATCACATCCACCTCCGAGAGAGTGCGCTCCGCCACATGGACCATATAGCTTCCCAGCTTATTTTTAGCCTTATGAATGCCCGGCGTATCGAGAAAAACAATCTGCCCTTCCTCGTCCGTATAGACGGTCTGTATTCTGTTTCTGGTGGTCTGGGGCTTGTTGCTGGTGATGGCAATTTTCTGTCCCACCAGCGCATTCATCTTAGTGGATTTTCCTACATTGGGGCGGCCGATGAGACTGACAAAGCCAGCCTTATAACCGGGGTTCCTCTGATCCATGGGATTCCTCCGTCTCCTTTTCCTTTCTTTTCCATCTGCTTTCCCGTCTGCTCCTAAAGAGCGTGCCTGCTGCCTTCTTGCCGGTCTCCGGGGATGGATCATGGCTTCTTTTTTCTCTTCTTTTCTTCCGGATCAGCCTGAGCAGGAAAGCAAGGGCAACCAGCACCGCTCCCCATACTACCAGATAGGGAATGGAGATAATAAACTCAATGATAAAGTTCTTGATGCCTCTTCCAACCTGATACAGGCTCTCCCCGAAGCCGCTTTTGATCTTCTCCAGATCCGTTTTTTCCTGAACGGGAGTATATCGCTCCACCTCATCTATGTACAGATACACAGTGCTGTAATCCACCAGATTGTCATAGGTACGAAGCTGGGATGCGATGCTTTCAATTTCATATCTGACCTCGGAAAGCCGGCTCTCCAGAGCAATGATATCCTCGATGGTTTCTGCCTTCTCAAGCAGCTCCAGCAGACGCTGCTGTTCGACGGCCAGCATCTGTCTGTGGCTGTCCATATCCACATAGGTCAGCGTCACGTCCTCCACGTATTCACTTTCCCGGATCACATTGCATTCCTCTCCCACTCTGTCCACAAACGCATCCAGTCTGTCCGAAGGGATACGCACCGTCATGGAAATATAACGCAGGGCACCGGAGGTCTGGCTGCCGTTATAGGCATCCTTGTGTTCAATATAACCTCCCAGCTCCCGGATCTGTTGCTGCAGGGTAGTCAGCAGCTCATCATAGTGCTGCGTCTCCACGCTCATATCAATGGTACGGATCAGTTTTCTTTCCGTTTCCGCAGTGCTGCCCTCTACCGTAGCTGCACTGTCCAGTCCTCCTGCTCCGGCTTCTGTCTCTATGGCTTCTTCAAGGGCAGCCGGTGCCTCTGCCGGTGCCGCCTCTTCCGCTGCCGCCATATCATAGGATGTCGTGCTTTTATAGGATCCACTGCTGCCGGCAGAATCGGAGCTTCCTCCGCAAGCCGTAAAAAACAGACAGCAGATCGTCAGTAATACTATCATCTTCCGAAACTTTTTCATACGCAACTCCTTAGAAAAGATTTTGTATTTTATCAAATACTTCTCTGTTTTCCTCTATCTTATTCCTGGTTCCCACGACACAGACGCAATCCTGATCCAGAAAAGCCTCCACGTGATCCGCCAATCCACGAATATCCTCCGGTGTAGCGGCCAGCAGCTGGTCTCTCTCTCTCTGGAAGTCTTCTTCCGTCTGATTGGTCATGTAGGCCGTAAGAGAGCGAAGCCCTTTTCCTGCGGGAGTCAGAGGCGTATCCAGATCACTGACGGCACCGATGATATACTGGGTCATGGTGCGTTCATCCACATCAAAGGAGCGAATATACTCTACCGCCCCCAGAAATACCTGCAGTGTCTTTTCCAGATTGGGATCCCGATAGGAAACAAAATAGCTGTCTCCGTTTTTGCCGAAATTACACATACAACCGTAGGCACCGCCCTTCACCCGTACCCGGTTCCACAGATAGTCGTATCCCATGATCACCCGAAGCGCCCGCAGCGCACCGGTATAGGTCAGGCCCTTCTCTGTAAAGTTACCGGCTCTGGCTACGTACTGTACCTGTCCCGCGGTTACAAAACCTTCATTCTTTCTGCAGGGTGTCACCCGATAAGGAGCTTCGGACATAGGCAGACTGCAGAGCTTCTCCTCCCAACCTTCTGCCAGGCGGGTAAATACCTCATAGGAGGTTCGGCTGCCCGTAAAATCGTACCGCAGATTCTCTTTGCGGAACAGATAGCGACACACCTCTTTCAGGGAAGCCTTCAGTTCTTCCTTTTTGTTCTCGAAATCTTTTTCAATGCTGTCCACCAACTGATACAGGGGCAGGCCGTTGATCTCATCGGAAACAGCAGCTGAAGTGCTGAAATAGGACGCGGCTCTTGTCATGGCCACCTGATGCCCCGCCTGCGTCATGGAAGACTGCATCCGCGACTTCATTTCCGCTATGATCTCATATAGTCTCTTATCATCCGTAAATTGCGAGTGAAGCAGAATTTCATCCGACAGAGCGAAGGCAGACTCCAGCTGATGCTCCAGTGTTTTTACCTTCCATTCCAAAAATACCCGGCAATTGGACAAATCCTTGGAATCGGTGTACAGATTGATGACAGAGGTCATCCCGCCGGTTCGGATATTGATCTCATTGAACAGCTCACTGTAGCTGTACTTCTCTGTATCCACATAGCCCAGCATACTCTTCATCATTCCCAGGTACCCAAGCAGCTTAAGGGGAATTCCGTCTGCCTGAAACATCACCCGGAAATAACTGATCTTATTTGTAAAGACATCATGATACAATATGGGAACATCTCCCAAAAGACCCTCTTCGTTGTACAGTCTGCCCGTTTCTTTTTTAATATCCGCTCGCTGCAGAATCGGAATACAGGCCATCTCCTCCGGTGTGTTTTCCTGCTCCTGATAGGCCCTCAAGGCCTTTGTTTCCTCTACGATCCGCTCTCTTTCTTCTCTGCTCAAGGAGGCCTTGTACTGCTGCAGACGGGCATGCAGTGCTTCTTCCTTATGCAGGGCCAGATTTTCCACAGGCTTTACACAAACCATGGTTTTATGGGGATTGTTCAGTAAAAATTCCCGAATCAGTTCCTCGTAATATCCCGTTTCTATTTTACTCCGGAGACTTTCAAAGGTATCATCCGATTCCACATGGAGAAAGGGATTGGCGTCATCATACAGCCAGCTGTCCATGATCTGCAGTCCGTACATAAGCCCCGGCGGATAGGAGCCGAAATCTCCTTCCCGGTACTTGAATTCATAGTAGTTCAATCCCGCTTTTAAGGCTTTCCTGTCCAGTCCCTTCAGGCACAACTCCTCCAGTGTCTCCCGGATCAGATGCACAAATTCTTCCTTCTGCTCCAAATCCGCATTTTTGGACACGATGCTGAAGTAGGGCTGTAATACTCCGTTTTCATAGTAGCTGTAGACATCTTTACCGATCCCCGCATCCAGCAGCGCCTGCTTCAAGGGAGCTCCCGGTGCCGAGCAAAGGGCATAATCCAGCACCTGAAAGGCCAGATAATGCTCTCTGTTGAGATTGTCCCGCATGGCCGTATTGTAGCTTAAATAGGTGTTGGCCCGCAGCGGCTCTCCCTCTGCCACGGAGTATTCTTTGATTACCTCCACAGGCTCCCGGAAGGCTTCCTGCGGCGTCAGCTTTGAATCGATCTGAATCGCCTCAAAGGCAGACAGATACTGCTCATCGATAAACTGCAGCTTTTCTGCCATATCCATATTCCCGTAAAGATAAATATAGCTGTTGGAGGGATGATAGTAGGTCCGGTGTATCTCCAGAAAATGCTCATAGGTCAGTTCCGGGATCCTGTCAGGATCACCGCCGGACTCTTCGCTGTAAGCATTGTCCGGAAACAGGGAATTCATGATCTCTCTTTCCAGCACATCGTCAGGAGAGGAAAAGGCTCCCTTCATCTCGTTGTATACCACGCCGTTGATGGTCAGATCACCGTCTGCATCCTCCATCTCATAATGCCAGCCTTCCTGGCGGAATGTCATATCGTGATCGTAAATATTGGGATAAAACACGGCATCCAGATACACATGCATCAGATTATCAAAATCCTTGTCATTACAGCTGGCCACCGGATACACTGTCTTGTCCGGATATGTCATGGCATTTAAAAATGTATTCAAAGATCCCTTGGCCAACTCAATAAAGGGATCCTTTACGGGAAAGTTTTTGGAGCCGCACAATACGGAATGCTCCAGAATATGGGAGACACCCGTACTCTCTCTGGGCGTTGTCCGAAAGCCGATGGAAAACACTTTGTTCTCTTCCTCATTGCAGAGGAGTACCACTCTTGCTCCCGTTTTCTTATGCCGGCACAGATATCCCGTGGATTTTAATTCCTTTAATTCTTTTTTTGTAAGCACCTGATAGGCTGCCACATCTTCAATTCTCTTTTTACTGTTTTTACTCAATTTACTCAACCGATTCACCCTCTTTTTCCTGTTGAACATACTCCATTTTTCCGCCGCAAAGCCGAATCAGCTCACGAATATCTTCTTCCTTCATTCCGGATTCCTTCACCAGCTCTGCCACCGTTACGTCACGTCCCAAAAGCTCTTTCAGCTCTCCGGCCTGATCTGAAACATGCCGGATTTTTTCCAGAAGACAGGCATCCCGCTTTCTGTCCTCCTCCGTCTGCGCAATGCACCTTTCCATCCCGTCCATGATCAGCTTTCCCAGCATTCCGGGAATCTCCTCCGGCGTTTCCACACATCCCAGCATCTCCATCCCTGCGGTGAGCGCAAGATTCCCTTCTCCGATCAGATCCTCCAGCAGTACCCCCTGATCCGTATACAGTCTTGCAATCTCTGCCACCATAGGCAAATAAGATGTAAGGAGTTGAGCTCCGGCATGGGCATCCCCGTCTATGGCCATGAGGGCGTATCTCTCATTTTCCTTTTCTGAGAGCCGGGGTAATTCCTTCAGAGATTGCAGATAGGTCTGCAAATAATCTCTGTCCTCCCGGGACAGCACCTCCTCTGCCTCCGGCGGAGTGTCAATTCCAATTTTTTTATTCTTCAGGTATTCGTAAACAGGCTGCAGCTGATCACCGTTCAGTCCGATGGCGCCAAAGCCTTCTTCCACCTGCTCCTTTGTCACATAGCCTCCCTGGATCCTTGCCAGCTTCCTGATCCGCTCCAGCGTTTCCGCAAATTCCATTTCCCGATTCATTACCGTCCGCTCCTGTTTTCTGTCATAATCTGTATCATTTTAGCCCTTATGACTGCCATCATACCGGATATGTTCATGGGTGAACAAATGCTCCTGACAGTATTCGTAATTCCCCTCACATTTGGAGCAAAAACGAAACTCCAGCTCAGGATGTGTAATGCTGGTTCTGCCGCAGACCGCACATTTATGCTTGGCTACCGCCTGAGTCTTCTGTACCTGCTGTTTATATACCTGCCTCCTGTGGAACTGTTTCGGAGACATGTGAATCTTTTTTCTGGAGGTCAGGAAAAAAACAATAAAATTCAGTAAGGACGCGAGGATTACGATCCTTCCCTCCATGCGTGTTCCCATGGCTTCGATCACAAGCATGATCGCATAAATAATACCCAATACCTTCACTTTGATGGGGATCACAAACATCAGCAGTACCTGCATATCCGGAAAGGTAACGGAAAAAGCCAGAAATATTGACATATTGATATAATAGGTGCTTGCCACATAGCCGATCCCTGTCACCGGCATACCATAACGCATGTATAAGATCACATACAGCACAAACATTCCCAGAATGGTAAACAGCATCCCCGAAAATATATAGAGATTGTATCGATAGGTTCCCCACACCCTCTCCAGAGAGGTACCCAGAGAATAATAAAAATACAGCATGATCAACACCAGGAACAGATTGCCGGAGGAGGGCGGTACAAGAATCCAGGTAATCAGTCTCCAGATCTGTCCTCTCAGGATCAAAGCGGGCTCAAGGATCAGATATCCGAAGAAATCCGCATTCACCATCTGAATGATATAACCGAAGCCGTAACAGATGATCAGATACAGGGAAAGATTCTGGATGGCGTATTTTCCCAGCTTTCTCTCCATTTTATCAGAAAAGCTTTGCTTCATATTGTGTACTTCCTTTCTCGTTGAAATATAGTTATTTTATCATTGGAAGTATCAAATGTAAATGTTGCGATTTTCTATTTCTCAATTATTATGTTGTTTTCCGCCTTTTTTATCATTCCAAGCTTATTTTTTACCAAACCTTAAATATTGTCCTATTGAATTTTATTCATGTGCAGTATATAATAGTTCAGATTACATAAAAACCGCAATATTCCTATAACATAGAGGTACTTACAGATGAATACAAGCCATACACTGGGCATCGACATCGGCTCCACCACCGTGAAGATCGCCGTCTTAGATGAAAAAAACACACTGCTGTTTGCAGATTATGAACGGCATTTTGCCAATATTCAGGAAACCCTGCATGCTCTGCTTTCCAAAGCCGGACAGCATTTGGGCAAGGTCTCCCTCCATCCCGTGATCACCGGCTCCGGAGGTCTTGCACTGGCCAATTTACTGGGGATCCCCTTTGAACAGGAGGTAATCGCCGTTTCCACGGCTCTGAAGACCTTGGCCCCCGAGACAGATGTTGCCATTGAACTGGGCGGCGAAGACGCCAAGATCATCTATTTTGACAACGGAGGCATCGAGCAGCGGATGAACGGTATCTGCGCCGGAGGAACCGGTTCCTTTATCGACCAGATGGCCTCCTTGCTGCAGACGGATGCGGCGGGACTGAACGAGTATTCCAAAAGCTATCAGTCCCTCTACACCATTGCGGCTAGGTGCGGTGTTTTTGCAAAGTCGGATATCCAGCCTCTGATCAATGAAGGGGCCGCCAAGGAGGATCTGGCAGCTTCCATTTTTCAGGCTGTGGTGAATCAGACCATCAGCGGTCTGGCCTGCGGAAAGCCCATTCGCGGTCACATTGCATTTTTGGGAGGGCCTCTCCATTTCCTTTCGGAATTGAAAGCAGCGTTTATCCGTACTTTGAAGCTGGATGCGGCTCATGTCATCGATCTTGCCCATTCCCATCTCTTTGCCGCCATGGGAGCCGCCATGAATGCGAAAACCTCCGTCACCCTTGCTCTGGATGACTTACTTGGGATTCTGGAGCGGAAGGTAGACATCGGATTTGAGGTGGAGCGTCTCTCACCGCTGTTTTCCTCCCGGGAGGAGTATGCGGATTTTACACTGCGCCACAGCGCCGGTAAGGTACGTACCGCAGATCTTGAGACCTACCGGGGCGACTGCTATCTTGGCATTGACGCGGGCAGTACAACCACAAAAATCGCTCTCATATCGCAGCAGGGCGAATTGCTGTATTCCTTTTACAACAGCAATAACGGCAGCCCCCTGCAAACGGCTCTGGATGCTCTAAAGGAGATCTATCACCGGCTTCCGGAGGGTGCACGGATCGTTCATTCCTGCTCAACGGGCTACGGTGAATCACTGATGAAAGCCGCCTTTTTACTGGATGAGGGAGAAGTGGAAACCGTTGCCCACTATCATGCAGCTGCCTTTTTTGACCCGCAGGTAGACTGTATTCTGGACATCGGCGGTCAGGATATGAAATGCATCAGAATAAAGAACGGAACCGTGGACAGTGTACAGCTGAATGAAGCCTGTTCCTCCGGCTGCGGTTCCTTTATCGAAACCTTTGCCAATTCCCTGAACATGGATGTCCGGGAGTTTGCCTCCGCTGCGCTTTTTGCTCAGCACCCCATCGATCTTGGCACACGCTGTACCGTATTTATGAATTCCAAGGTAAAACAGGCTCAGAAGGAAGGTGCGCCTGTCTCCGATATCTCCGCAGGTCTGGCTTACAGCGTCATAAAAAACGCATTGTTCAAGGTAATCAAAGTCTCGGATGCTTCCGATCTGGGAACCCATATCGTGGTACAGGGAGGTACCTTCTACAACGACGCCGTCCTTCGCAGTCTGGAGGTCATCGCAGACTGTCAGGTGGTTCGTCCCGACATTGCCGGGATCATGGGAGCCTTCGGTGCTGCCCTGATTGCCAGAGCACGGCATGCGGAGGGATATCGCACCTCACTCTTATCTCTGTCCCAGCTGAACTCTTTTGTGTTTGAGACCAGCACCTCCAAATGCAGAGGCTGCACCAATGCCTGCCGTCTGACCGCCAATCGTTTTTCCGGCGGCCGTCAGTATATTTCCGGCAACCGCTGCGAAAGGGGCATCGGCAATCACAAGCGAAACTCCCACATCCCCAATCTCTATGCTTACAAGCAGAAACGATTGTTCGGATATGAACCATTGCCGGCTGACCAAGCCTTCAGAGGAACTGTGGGGATTCCCAGAGTCCTGAACATGTATGAAAACTATCCCTTCTGGTTTACTTTTTTTACCCGATTGGGGTACCGGGTTGTCGTATCTCCCGTTTCTACCCACAAGCTGTATGAGCTTGGCATGGAATCCATTCCCAGCGAATCGGAATGCTACCCTGCCAAGCTGGTTCACGGCCATATCAGCTGGCTGATTCATGAGGGAGTGGATTTTATTTTCTATCCTGCTCTGTTCTATGAGCGGATGGAATTTCCGGAAGCCAATGACCATTATAATTGTCCCATTGTAACCTCCTACTCGGAAAACATTAAAAACAATGTGGAGGAGATCAGAGGCGGCAGCGTGATTTTCAAGAACCCGTTTATGTCCTTCCTTTCCGAAGATACCATCCTTCTGGCATTGGAAAAGGAATTTCCCGATATTCCCTCCGCACAGCTTGCAGAAGCCATCCATGCCGGTTGGCTGGAACAGGACGCTATGCGCAGGGATATCCGCAGGAAAGGGGAAGAAGTACTCTCCTGGCTGGAAGAAACAGGCAGCCACGGCATTGTTCTTGCCGGCCGTCCCTATCATCTGGATCCCGAGATCAACCATGGAATTCCGGAACTGATCACTTCCTATGATATGGCTGTTTTAACGGAGGATTCCATCTCTCATCTGAAAGCGCCAGAACGCCCTCTGCTGGTATCCGATCAGTGGATGTATCACTCTCGTCTGTATGCTGCAGCTTCTTATGTGAAGACAACGGATTCTCTTGATCTGGTACAGCTGAATTCCTTTGGCTGCGGTCTGGATGCCGTTACCACAGATCAGGTGCGGGATATCATGAGCGGATCGGAGAAGATCTACACCTGCCTGAAGATTGATGAAGTCAATAATCTGGGCGCTGCCCGCATCCGGATCCGGTCTCTGTTGGCCGCCATTGAGGAAAAGAAAAAATCAAATGCCGAAAGAACCGTGGCATCCTCTGCCATCTGCAGGAGAGAGTTTACAGAGGACATGAAACCGGAATATACCATTCTCTGTCCGCAGCTGTCTCCCATTCATTTTGATATTATCGCACCTGCCTTCCGGCACTGCGGATATCATTTTGAGGTGCTTGACAATGATAACAGACAGGCCATCGATATCGGACTAAAATATGTAAACAACGACGCCTGCTACCCTTCTCTGCTGGTAGTGGGGCAGATTATGGAAGCACTGCAGAGCGGTAAATACGACCTGAATAAAACCGCCGTTATTATTACTCAGACAGGAGGCGGCTGTCGTGCCACCAACTACATAGGATTTATTCGAAGAGCTCTGGAGAAAGCGGATATGACTCAGGTTCCCGTAATCTCTTTAAACTTTGGCGGTATCGAGACCAATTCCGGCTTTCATATATCCCCCTCTTTGTTGCTTAGAGTGGTTTACGGCGCTATTTTCGGAGATTTATTTATGCGCTGTCTCTATCGTATGCGCCCATATGAAAAAACGCCCGGCAGCGCAGAAGCCATCCATCAGAAATGGCTCTCGGTCTGTCAGACCTTTGTTCAGAAAAAACATCCTCAGTTCCTGGAATTTGCCCGAATCTGCCACGGCATCATCCGGGACTTCGACCGCCTTCCCATTCAGGAGGAACTGAAAAAACCAAGAGTCGGGATCGTCGGGGAAATTCTTGTAAAATTCTCTCCCGCCGGCAACAATCATCTTGTTGAGCTGTTGGAGACGGAGGGTGCGGAGGCTGTCATGCCGGATCTTTTGGATTTTATTCTGTATTGCTTTTATAATCAGATTTACAAGGCCAGGCAACTGGGTACCAGTAAAAAAGCCGCCTATCTCTGCGGACTCGGGATCAGCGCATTGCAGATGCTGCGTGCGCCTGCAGCCAAAGCACTGAAAAAGAGCCGGCATTTTGTGCCCCCTGCCAAGATACGGCAGCTTGCCAAATACGCCAGCTCCATCGTCTCTATCGGCAATCAGACGGGAGAAGGATGGTTTTTAACGGGGGAAATGATCGAGCTGATCCACAGCGGCGTTCCCAATATCGTATGTGCACAGCCCTTCGGCTGTCTGCCTAACCATGTGGTTGGAAAAGGCGTGATCAAGGAACTGCGCCGACAATTTCCGCAGTCCAATG
Organism: Lachnospiraceae bacterium; assembly: GCA_017396675.1. Lineage (GTDB taxonomy): Bacteria > Bacillota > Clostridia > Lachnospirales > Lachnospiraceae > SFDP01. Next base: position 12,034 of record JAFQLB010000057.1, on the reverse strand, counting down.
TGGTAGCCATCGACTACGATCCCGGTGCCAGTGAGGTCAATCAGCTGAACCGAATCAAATTGATGCTTTCCACCGCAAAAAAGAAGCTTGCGGAGACGGTATCCTAAGGCTGAGTTCACGTGCAGGGTCGCTAACGGGCATTTGAAAAGCAGGAGACGATAAATCTCGAAAGTCAAAGTGGGATTCCGCCGAAACAGAAGGTGGTCGTCCCAGCGGCACTTTTTCAGCTTACGATTTCTTATTTCACCGCCGACTATCTTGACGTGTTCCACAAGCTCTTCTGCTGCACATATTGTTCATTCAGCCACTCTACGGCAGCGTCTTTTCCCTCGCTTGACAGCGGGAAAAGCCGCTGCTGCTTCCTTTGCTCCGGTGTTTTTCCGTAATTGTAAGGCTCCGGCCAAATTACCGCCCGAATTGCCTTCTCCCATTTTTGCCCGCTTTCTTCTCTCCCTTCTCCCTCCTCTGCCGGCGGAGTAACTGTCTCCAGCAGATAACGCATACCTTGATAGCTGCCGGTATATGCTTCCTTTTTTATAAATTCCAGGGATATTTCTCTTCCTTGGATCATTGCCCCTATGCTTCCTCCTTTTTCACGAGTATAGCGTATAATGATTGTCACCGCAGAGGCGTCGTTTGTCAATACCTGTTTACAGCGAATTTTCTTGCCGTTCCGCCCATCTGTTGAAATTTCCATGAATCGTATTACAATTTCTTCCATTTTTCATTCTTTTTCTATATTTTCCAATTTTTAAATACACTTGACAGATATTTGTAATCATTTTATATTTATACCGTAGCTTGGTAAGGGCACGCTCGGTGGATAAGGATAACTTTAAAATCATCAAATTATTTCTTCTGAAAGGATACAAACATGTACGAACAAACAACCACCATTACCAACAAAACAGGACTTCATGCCCGTCCCGCTGCCGCTTTCGTTACGGCCGCAAGAAACTATAAATCCCAAATTACAATTAAGAATTTAAAAACAGGGAAAGCCGCCGATGCAAAGGCTCTGATGCAGGTCATGACTCTGGCACTGACACAGGGTACCGAAATATCCCTGTGTGCGGAGGGTGAAGACGAAACGGCCGCAGTCAAAGAACTGATCGCTTTGATTCAGGAGGGATTCGGAGAAGAATAGCCAAAAAGCCGGGACAAAAGGCCACAGCCTTTTGTCCCGGCTTATTTTAATCCCGATTTTCTACAATTCATAATCCGTTATCTGATACACATAGTAATTGAGCCAGTTGCTGTACAGATTGTTGCTGTGAGATCTCCACTGCAGCTTTGGCTTCTTCGTCTCATCATCATCCGGAAAATAATTCTTAGGCAGATTGATGGGAAGTCCTTTTTCTTTATCACGGAAATATTCATTCCGAAGCGTCAGTCTGTCATACTCCGGATGTCCCATAACAAAGATATACTTTCCTTCCTCCGCAATGGCCAGCATCACACCGGCCTCATCGGATTCCGCAAGCACTGTCAGTGCCTCACATTCATGGAACTTTTCTGCCGGAACCGTGGTATGTCTGCTGTGAGGAATAAAAAAGTAATCATCAAACCCCCGAACCAACGGGTTTTTCCGTTTCATCACTCTGTGTTCAAAAACACCGAACATCTTCTCCGGCAGCAGCACCTTATCCAGCCCATAGTGATAATACAGCCCTGCCTGCGCACCCCAGCAGATGTGCAGTGTAGAGGTTACATGGGTCTTAGACCATTCCATGATCTCGCATAATTCCTGCCAGTAATCCACCTCTTCAAAAGGCAGATGCTCCACCGGCGCCCCGGTAATCAAAAGACCGTCCCATCTGCGATATTTGATCTCATCAAAGGTGACATAAAAACGGTTCAGATGGTTGGCAGAGGTATGCAAAGACAGGTGGCTGTTCATCTTTACAAAAGTCACATCGATCTGCAGCGGTGTATTGGACATGGCGCGCAGCAGTTGCAGCTCCGTATCCTCCTTGATGGGCATCAGATTCAAAATAGCAATCTGCAGGGGCCGTATATCCTGATGAATGGCCCGGTACTCATCCATTACAAATATATTTTCATTCTCCAGAATCTCCTTTGCAGGGAGATCACTTTGCGTTTTAATGGGCATAACAAACTCCTTATGAAGAAGAATCCGGCAGATCCGATGCACCGGAGGTCACCGCCACAGCAGCGGCAGTTTGTGCATCCGCACCCTTGTTCTTGTTTCCTCCCGCCGATTTCCAGGCATGCATGGCCAAGGATACGGCGATAATTCCATAGGAGATAAACATTCGGATATATTCACTGATGGCAGAATCTCCCACCACCTTGGTAGCGGCCAGGGGAGCCACCACAAACAGCGTATGGAACAGGAATACACCGATGACTGCCTGCTTGTTATTGGCTTTCTGTACCGTAGCACCGCCCACCAGAATGGCAGCTACTGCATACAGTCCCACATTACTTTGCTGCTGTACGGTATTGAAGGTTCCAAGATTCTGCAGGAAAATCATCTGTCCCCAGGCTGCCAAAACAGTGGAAATGCAGGTGGCAATGATACGTGTTTTATCCACATTGATACCTGCGGAAGTGGCTACACTCCTGCTCTGTCCCACGGTTCTCATGTTCTGTCCCAGCCTTGTATTTGTGATCCAGTTATTGAACATACAGAAAATACAGATCACAGCGTAGGCCGCAGCCGGCAGCTGGATAGACTGATAAATCTCTCTGACGGGCGCAATTACTGTACCTGCCATCAGCAGTCCTCCCAGTACGGCAGTACCTATGGCTTTTCCAGGACCCTTTTCTCCTTTGGAACGACGGATCAGGAATCCCATGATCCCATAAAGAATCAAGCCCAGGCCGCCAAACAGGGCAGCATCCGTAAAGATCAGTCTTGTTCCTCCGAACAATTGGTTGGTGATGGGGATCATACGTGCAACAAAGCTGAAAACCAGCACGGCTGCACCCGTCACCAATCGGATTCCGATTTTTTTGCTGTCCATGGGGTTGCCCTTTTTCTTATCATGCAGACTGACAGCCAGAGTTGAAAGAATCATCAAAATACTGACGAGTGCCAGCACCGTCAAAAAGCTGATGTCATCCAGCGCATATTTGATATTCCCCGTCAGATCAAAGGCATTCCTCAAGCCGAAGCCACGATCCAAAAGGTTGGGATCATCGTAAGGAATGACGCCGCCAATTATATAAAGGACGAACAGGCGATACAAACCGTCTGCAAAGAATCCCAGCACAAGACCGGTAATCATTTCTGCGCCCTTTGTTTTATTGTAGAGCTTTCCCAGCAGATAACCGAATACAAGAGCCAGAGGCGTACAAAGTACAACACACAGAAGAAAACCGAAGATACCCGTAAAGCCCCAGTGTACGACCCAGAAAATGGCAATCTGAGCTGCCGTGGCCCCGATTACGATACCGAAATTCATTCCCAGTCCCGCCAGACATGGAATGATCAGCGCCAGTACAAGACAGGTATTACGACCGAATCTGGTAAATACTTCGGATGCAATGTAGGAGACGTTGGTATCCGCAATAAGAATACATGCAAAACACAGCACAACCAGCATAATGATAACCTTATTGTCGAATAAGGCTCTTTTTAAAGATTCTCCGGAATTATTTCCGGCCACGGAATTCTTATTCATGCGAAGAACCTCCTTTCGCTTTCGCCAGAGCGTACAGAATAACGCCGTTCTGGATGATCTGACGCATGGTATCTGAAATATCCGTTCCTGCCAACAGCTCGTTGGACACGGGAGGTGTAAAAATAATCAGACCCTGATACAGAAACGTACCAATGATGACATGCAGAATGGTTGCCTTGGTTGTGGTGGCACCACCGATCAATACGGAGGCTACACACAGGAAGCCCATCTGCAGCGGAGCACCGTAGGCCTGCAGGAAGCCAAAGCCCTGATTATAGACCACAATACCGACAGCTCCCAGCATAGTTGACATGGCAATCCCTTTCACCCTCATCTTATCCACATTGATTCCGCTTGCACGGGCAAAGGTGGGATTGGATCCGGAGGCGGCTATGGCCAAGCCTGTCTTACTCTTAAAATACAGGTGCACCACCAGACACATCAACAAACAAAAGAGAATCAATCCCGTAGGAATGTAAATCCCGGATTCTCCTCCGATGTAAAAACCAAATGCATCGTTCAGCAGGTTCCCGAAGCTGCTTTCCATAGATACCGAATTACGTACACCTTTACCGCCCAGATTCCAAATGATCTCACCGCTGGAAAAAGGCGCACGGAACCATACAATACACATCAAATAAATCACAGAATAACCGATATATGTGGTTACCGTCATCTCGGAGCCCTTCACAAGGTTCAGCAGCTTACCGTATCCGATCCCCACCAGCCAAGCTACCGCTGCGGAAATTACCATGGCAAACAGCATGGCCACCCACGGACCCAGTCCCGGAACCATACCATCCACGAGAGCCGTAATCTCAAACTCAATGGCCAGCAATGTTCCCAGGATTCCGCATACAATACCGAGACTGATACCGAAGTTGGGGCCGATTCCACACTTAATGGTGGGAATCATAGCCAACACCAGAACACACCACATTCCCCAATACTTAATGGTAGAGGAGAAAAAGGAAGGAACGTTAATTCCGTTCACATAAGCCGTGATAATAATCGCAATAAAGAAACAAAACACAATCAATCGGGGCAGACCGATCACATCAATCGCTTTTTTGAATTTTTCCTTTGTCATTGTGTCTCCCCTCCTTTCTTCATCCCTGACATAGCCATACCGTATTCCGCATCGGACGCATCCGGAGCAAAAATTCCCGTCAGCTTTCCATCAGACACAATGGCAATACGATCACACAGGCTTCTTAACTCGTTTAACTCGGAACTGATCATAATAATGGTCATCCCCTGCTCACGATTCATCTTGCCCAGCAGCTCCAGAACCAGCTTCTTTGCTCCGATATCAATACCTCTGGTGGGCTCCGAAACAATCAGAAGTGCCGGATTCATGGTCAGTGCTCTGGCAAGGCACACCTTTTGCTGATTGCCGCCGGACAGTCTTCCCACATACTGATCGGGTCCCGTACAGCGAATATCCAGCTTTTCAATCATTTCCTGGGCATGAGCCCGGATTCCGGCCTTATCCATCAATTTGACGGGACCGTAGTTTTTCAAAAAGCGATTCTGAATCTGCATGGAGGTAAAGGCAATATTCTCCTGAATGGATTCCTCCAGAAGCAATCCCACGCCCCGGCGGTCTTCCGATACGAAAGCAATGCGTTTCTTCAATGCCTCCCCCAGTTTTGCGGTATCGATCTTTTCTCCATCCAGTTCTACGGTTCCGCGGCTTGGATACAGTCCAAGAATTCCGTTAGAAATTCCTACTTTTCCCTGTCCTGCCAAACCGCCGATGCCGAGGATCTCTCCTCTGCGGAGCGTAAGATCCACCCCGCGAACACGTTCACCCGGCATATCCACATGAAAATCCGTCAGGCGCAGCATAATGTCATCATCCTGAATGCTGCGGGTATCTTCTCCCACATCATCTACCAGCTTCTCCACCTTACGGCCGATCATCAATTCCGCGATCTGAGCTGCCGTAGACTCTTTTGTTGTGAGACGTGATACAAAGCTGCCGTCTCGCAATACGGTCATACTGTCACTGACCCGAATCACTTCATCAATACGGTGCGTTATAAAGATAATGGCAATTCCTTTGGAGGCGATCAACTGCATTGTCTCCAGAAGCCGATCCGCCTCGCTTTCCGTCAATACTGCGGTAGGCTCGTCAAAGATCAACAGCTTCATTCCCGTTTTATCGATCTCTCTTGCAATCTCGATAAACTGCATATAGCCCACCGGCATTCCTCTTACCAGCTGATCTTCCCCAATACCAAGTCCTATGGTATCCAGTGCCTTACGGGCATCGGCAGCCATAGCCGAACGATCCAGCTTTTCTAGAGAAGCCCCGAATACACTGCTGGCTATGGTTGGTGTCGTGATCTCCCTTCCCAGCTTAATGTTCTCCACAACAGTAAAGCCGGGAATCAGCATAAATTCCTGATGCACCATTCCGATGCCCAGCTCCATGGCTTTCTGAGGACTGCTGATATCCACCCTTTCTCCCGCAAATTCAATGGTTCCTTCAAAGCCGCCGGTAGAATGAATCACCGGCATTCCGAAAAGAACGTTCATCAATGTGGATTTGCCGGCGCCGTTTTCACCCATCAAAGCATGAATCTCTCCCGCTGCCACATGAAGCTGAACATCCTTCAGTACTCTGCTTTCACCATACCTTTTTGAGATGTTATCCATCTTCAATACGTAGTTCGTTTCCATTTTGTTATCCCATTCCCTTCGTAAGCGTTGAACAGGCGATGCGGCTGTACGCTCGTACCGTATGTTCAGCGCTTACATGTCTGTATATTTTACATACATTCATGCGCCCATTGACATACAGCCAATGAGCGCATGAGCTGAAATAAACTATCTTTACTGTGCGATCAACCGATTCTTAGAAATCATAGAACGGGCACAGAATCATGAAGAAGTTGTCCAGTTCGCCTACAGAATCATCGGAGTAGTGAGAGATGGTGGTAGCATCGCCTGCGATCTTCTTCATCTCAGCCAGCAGAGCGGCTTCGTCACAACGATCCGTGATCTCGCCTTCTACCCACTTGATACCGTACTCTACACCGGCTTCGATCATCATCATGTTAACAGGTACTTCCCATGTGGACATACGTCCGCTGTTGCCATACTCTTCCACCTTGGCAGTGATCTGCTCCAGCATGTAAGGAACATCACCCTCATGACCTTCTGTGGAAATATTGAAGGCTGACGGATATCCGTGGTAAGGAGAAGGACAGCACTGCTGAGGATAGATAGCACCCAACTCAGCAACCTGCTGGATCAAAGGCACCTGCATGGAGCAGTTGGTGGAGAAGAAAGCAGTATCCTTGCCGTGCTCATCCACGAGTACCTTAATGTTCTCTGTGATCCATGCCTGTGCTCCGGTAACGCCTGCATCACCTGTCGGGTCGGGAGCGGTAGCTTCTACATACTCAATGCCCAGCTCGGCACAACGATCCTTGAAGCCCTGCTGACGTGCGGAAATGGTAGCATAACCAAGGTGACGCTCGAAGGAAATGTGTACAAATGTCTTTGCACCCTGCTTCTGAGCCTGATCGATGATGGTGGTTCCCATTGCAATCTCATCCACCAGCATACAGATGTCTGCTGCTGCTGCGATAACGCCCGGATCCTCGGCACATACACCGGTAATGAACAGAATGTCATCACGGGTTTCTTTTACCTTGTTGATAGCTGCGGTTGCTCCGGGAACGGCCTGTACGAATACGATAACCTTTACATCCGGATCTGCTGCCATATTGGTTACGGTAGCAATGGTCTGCTCAGTCTCGGTAGAGAAGTTGTCGGGATAGGTAGCGGTAACGATCATGTCACCGTACTTAGCCTTCATATTCTGAGCTGCCTGATACTCTTCCTCACCCTGAGAAACAGTACCTGTGATAATACCGATCTTGTAATCGGCGGCTGCCTCTTCGGCAGGTGCTTCTGCTTCCGCGCTCTCTTCGGCAGGAGCTTCTTCAGCAGGTGCTTCTGTTGCGGCTTCTTCCGTAGTGCCGGCACTGCTGCATGCAACCATGCTGAATGCCATTGCCAGAATCAGCAGCATAGAAATAATTTTCTTCATGGATTAATCCTCCCTTTCATTGATTTGCTTTTATCACTTTAATCGGATAAAGGCTTTTTCATCACATGCATCGGTTATTATATCTCCTTATTTTACATTTTGCAAGAAGAAAATGTATTTTTATGCGTCTTTTTCCAGATATTCCCTCAGAAACTCATCTTCCGTCATGATTTTTACGCCCAATTCCCTCGCTTTTTTATTCTTGGAGGAATCAGAAGATGCATCATTATTGATCAACACCGTGGTCTTCCCCGTCACCGTTCCCGTCACTCTGCCTCCGTTGGCTTCTATTTCTTCCTTCAGCAGACTGCGGTTCTCATATCGGTACAGGCTTCCCGTGATAGCGAAGGACAGGCCTTCCAGGGATTGAGGGCTCTTCTTCGCCGTCTCCCGCTCCAACTCCAATTCCTTTGTCAGACGATCTATTTGCTCCCCATGACCGGGATCCCCGAAGTATTGACAGAAGGCATTGGCGATTACCTCTCCCACACCTTCGATCTCGCTCAATTCCTCTGCCGAGGCATGCTTCATTTTTTCAAGGTCAAATCCGTAGTGTCTGCAGATCAGCTTTGCATTGGACAGACCGATATTGGGAATGCCCAAACCGTAAAGCAACCTGGGCAGAGTGGTTCTTCTGGCAGCTTCAATGCTCTGCAGCAGGTTATCGCAGGATTTTTCTCCAAAGCCTTCCATGGCTCTGATTTCTTCCGCATATCTTTTCAGATGAAAAATATCCGCAAACTCACGCAGGAATCCTTTTCCGATAAACTTTTCCAGGGTAGCCTCCGACAGCCCATCCACATTCAGGGCGTCCCTGCTGACAAACAGAGTGAAGGCCTTGATCCGCCGGGCACTGCAGTCCGGATTGGTGCAATGCAGCGTCTTCGCTTCTCCCGTCTGCCGGACTTCGGTCAGTTCTCCGCAGGCGGGACAGTGGGCAGGGATGGTTACGGTATTGCTTCCCGTCAGATTTTCCGCAATCTGCGGTATAATCATATTGGCCTTGTATACGGTGACAGTATCTCCCACTCCCAGCCGCAGTTCATGCAGGACGCTTAAATTGTGTACGGAAGCACGGCTTACCGTAGTTCCTTCCAGCTCCACCGGTTCAAATATCGCAATGGGATTGATCAGCCCCGTCCGGCTGGGAGACCATTCAATCTCCAACAGCTTCGTTTCTCTCAGCTCATCTGCCCACTTAAATGCGATGGAATCCCTGGGAAATTTGGAGGTGACACCCAGGGACTGTCCGTAGGATATGTCCTCGTAGGTCAGCACAAGGCCGTCTGAGGGCAGACCCAGACCGGGGATCCTGCTTTCCATTTCCTCCACTGCCGAACGTATGGTATCTGCCGTCACCTTCCGATATTCCACCACCTCAAATCCCTGTTCCTGCAAAAATCGAAGCTGGTTTTCCCTTGAATCCTCAAGGCTTTCTTCCCAACCCCCGTTGTGTACAATGGGGGCGGTTTGTGTACGCCGGGCACGCACCAAGGAAAAAGCGAAAAACCGTACTCTTCTTTGGGCAGTTATTTCACTGTTCAGCTGACGGACGGAGCCGGAGCAAAGATTCCTCGGATTCTTATATCTGGCCTCCCCATCCTCTATGGAGGCATTGATGGACTGAAAATCCTCATAGGTGATGACTGCCTCCCCCCGAAGCACCAGCTTCCCGGAGTAGGGAATCTGCAAAGGCAAATTGGAAAAAACTCTGGCATTGCCGGTTACCACTTCTCCCGTTTCCCCATTGCCCCGGGTAACCGCCTTTTGCAGCTCTCCCCCTTCATAGGTCAGTACAATGGTAAGTCCGTCCAGCTTCCAGGAAAGAATCCCTTCCTTCTCCCCCAGCCACTCCTTCAGCTGTTCTCTGTCCTTTGTCTTATCCAGAGACAGCATGGGTACCTCATGGGCTTCCTTGGGAAGATAATCCACTGCTTCAAATCCTACCGTTACTGTGGGACTTCCGGAAAGAACGATGCCCGTATCCTTCTCCAGCCCTTCCAATTCATCATACAACCTGTCATATTCCAGATTGCTCATGATTTCCCTGTCCTGCGCATAATACGCCTTTGATGCTGCCTGCAGCAGCCCCACCAATTCTTTCATTCGCTGCAATCGATTCATGCTTCTCCTCCGGATCCCATCATTATATTCCCCAATTCCCTTTCCGTAACGCTTCTATACTCCCCCGGCTTAAGATCCGCCAGATGTATGCCTGCTATCCGTACTCTTTTGATCCTTCTTACCCTGTACCCCAGGCTCCCGCACATCCGCCGGATCTGGCGGTTCAGTCCTTCCGTTAAAATAATACGGAAGGTACGTGCTCCCAGAATCTCCACCCTGCATTCCCGTGTGGTGCGATCCAGTTCCTTCAGATAAATCCCCTTCTCCATGACGGAGCAAAAATCCTTTTTCAGCTCTTTGTCCACTTTGACAATATATTCCTTTTCACAATGGTTGGCTCCCCGCATCAGCTGCTCGATCAACCTTCCGTCGTTGGTCATCAAAAGCAGCCCTTCCGAATCCTTATCCAATCGTCCCGCATACGTAACACGAATGGGGTATCCGAGATCCTCAATCACTGTTTTTTCGGCATGCACATCACGCTCCGTGCAGGTAACTCCCACCGGCTTGTAATAGGCCAGAACCACTTTTTTCTCGGGACCTCCCACCCTTTTGCCCCGCAGTGTGACCGTGTCCTTTCTTCCCACCCGTTGCCCGGCCTCTGCCGGCTGTCCGTTGATGGCAACCTGTCCCTTTTCTATCAGCTTATCGGCCTCTCTCCGGGAGCAAACACCTGCCTCCGCCAGGTATTTATTGATTCTTACCGTCTCTGCTTCCATCGTCCTTCCTTCCTGTGAGAATCAGCAGGAATCCTGCATCATCAAGCGAATAATCTCTCTGTCGGTTTCTGCCATACCCTGATTGGCCAGCTCACCCACCGTCATAATCGTGTTCTCAATCCCCTTCTTGACAATACCGTCTCCGCCGTAAAACTGATTTCCCATACAAAACATATGGTACCCCAAAAGTCCGGCATCTACCGCTGTTGCAATTTTAGCGGCACAGGAGGCTTTGGCTCCGTCACATATCATTCCCGATGCAATGGCCATGGAATTTACCAGGGTATGCTCTATCTCTTCTTGTCCGCCGCCGTATAAATAGGCAATGCCTGCCGCAGCACCACAGCCCGCACTGACTACGCCGCAATAGGCGGAGAGTGTGCCGATCCGGGTTTTCTGATGAATCGTCCCCAAATTGGATATGGCAAGCGCCCGGTATAACTTGTCTCTTGTCACCTGTAATTCTTTGGCGTAAACCATGACCGGAACAGAAGCAGTGATCCCCTGATTGCCGGAACCGGAGTTGATGATAACCGGCAGCTCGCATCCGTTCATTCTGGCATCGGATCCTGCTGCCGCCATGTACCGTGCCCTGTTATGTACCGACTCTCCGTAAGTATCCCGCAGCACCTTGCCGATGTTTGCTCCGTAGGAATGCTCCAACCCGGCTTCGGCAATCTTCCAATTGTATTGTATCTGACGATCAAAAATGTGTGCCACATCCTCCGGTGCAAGACTTTCGGCAAAGTCCACAATACTTGATACATTTAAAAGATTGCGGTCTGTCTTCTGTGGGGAGACCTGCTCCACACAGGGAAGATCCAGCAGGATTTTATCGTTATGGGTGATACGAACCAGATTTGTATGTGTTCCCACAATCCTGGCCGAAGCTGTGTCCTTATCGCCGGTAAGCGTAATCTGAATATCAAAAATATTGGGCGTGTCCAGCTGCTCCACCAGAAACTGTGCCTCTTTCAGATATTCTTTTATGTCTGCAATCTGATCCTTCCCTACCCGGCTTAAAACCTCCAGCTTTTTGTCCGCTTCTCCCGCCACAATACCTGCTGCCGCCGAGGCAGGAATTCCGCGCAGTCCTCCCGTATGCGGCACCACCACACTTTTCACATTTTTTATAATGTTGCCGCTCACTCCGATATGGATCCTTTGCGGTCGAAGGCCCAGGTGTTTTCGTGCAACAGCAGCCGCATATGCAATTGCAATGGGTTCTGTACAGCCCATTGCGGGAATCAGCTCTTCCTCCAAAATTGCCACATAACTCTGATAGATCCTGTCCGTCCGTTTCATCCTGTCCTCCTTCACCGAATAAAATTCGTTTTAACAGCCTCTTCTTTCTCCGGCAGTCCGTACTTCTCCTTCCCCAGAGCGATGCTCTTCATCAGGAATGCCATATTTTTGGCCAGAATCCGCATCACCTGCATCCCTTCTTCATCCTTCAGAGCATCTCCCGGATGTCT
>JAFQLB010000056.1 GCA_017396675.1 Lachnospiraceae bacterium | reverse complement strand
GCGCCTGTGCCTCCCAAGCGCAAATGACCGGGCTTTTTTCAAGGCATTCTTATGATAGCTGTTTGTATTCTACTGTGATGATTATATTTACGGGCTCCTAAGGGTGAGTTCACGTGCAGGGTCGCTAACGGGCATTTGAAAAGCAGGAGGCGATAAATCTCGAAAGTCAAAGTTGGATTCCTCCGGGACAGAAGGTGGTCATCCCAGCGGCACTTCTTTCCGTTTCAGGATTTCTTATTCTCACTGCCGATTACCCACATGCTTCGTTTCTATATTTCCGCATTCTGCATCTCATGATACAGTGTATAGCCATCTTTCCCTCTCTTCTTTGTCCCGTACAATGCCTGATCCGCGCATTGATATAGTTCCCGGTAGTCTGCCTGCCCCGGCTTGCACAGAACTGCTCCGATGCTCACAGACACGGGGATGATCTCTCCGGAAGGCCCCTGATACTCCCGGCGGCATCGACTGTTGATCTGATCCAGCCGTTCCCGGACGATCCTGACATCGGAAACACCATTGACAAACACACAGAACTCGTCTCCACCCAATCGCCCTATGATATCCTCTCCTCTGAAGATTTCCTTCAGATTGCCTGCCACCATCTGCAGAACCTTGTCTCCCATGGGATGTCCGAGATAATCGTTGACGCCCTTGAATCCGTCCACATCCAGAAGAATCATGGTTCCGGCAGATACATTGTCCCGGGCCGCCTTCACCAGCCTGGCCTCTATCATACCCTCCAGCATGGCACGATTATAAATCCCGGTCAGTCGGTCAATGGTGGCTGCCGCCTTCAGCTGCTGGGACTTTTTAATCTTTTCATGAATGTCTCCAATACTGATATAAGTAAAAATATCCTCCGACTGGGAATCTCTGGTATAGACATATTTCGTTCTGATCCAGACCCATTCCTCCTTCGTGGCAGTGTATTTTTCCCTCAGTTCTTCCGGAAGATGGAAAAGACGCACCATTTCCTTCGGAGAAACACGCAGATCCTGTCTTCCCGTGGTGATGTCCTCTTCCAGATTCTTTTCAATTTCCGTCACATCATTGAGCTCCGTAAATTTTGTTACATCTTCCGGATGAACGCAGTAAAAAGCCATTTTCTGGAACAACTCCGCATAATTGTTCACATCCTCCCACATCAACGCCGTGAAATGATCCCTTCCCTCCTGAATCTGATTGCCTGTGATATTCACATAAAAGGACAGAAAGGTATCCTGCCATGTACTCCTTCGAAAATCCTCCTCCCGCTCCAGATTCAGACTGAGCAATCGGATATTCTCTTTCTGATCCAGCTCTCTGGCCCGCATATACAACAGCAGATATCCGCTGGAAAACACGAGAGAGGTCTTCAAAAAAATCTCTCCGAAAAAAATCTTCTGTATCCTTCCCATTTCACCCAGATCCTCTACCACGATGGGACGCAGCACCAGTGTGGAAAAAAACAGCGAAGCCACACAGACTGCCAGGAAGAGAAAATAAGAGAATCCTACCCTTCTGTTGTGGAGCATGATCTTCAACTCCTCAATGGGATAGCTTTTATTTTTTACCAGTGCGTAGCACCACAGTCCGCTGACAAACACTGTCAGGGGAAAAATCACTTCACCGGTAATATAGGAAGGAGACAGCAGCCCCACCACAGAAACGAGAATCCAATAAAAGCTGATAAAGCTGCTCTGAATCTTGATAAAAAGAAAGAGATACGTAAAGGGCTGATCCGCGGATACGATCCGCAGTTCCATGACCAACAGCACAGGCGTGGCCAGAAGAAGAAAGGTAGGCGCAATCTCTCCCACATGTAATGTAAAAATGGTCAGCAGGACACCGTTTAGAGCCGAGAAAAGAGCGATCTCCTCAAAGCGGAAATACTTCTTATTGTAAACCAGTCTGCCAAAGTACATAAAGCACCATTCACTGGCCAGAACCACGCTTAAAAACACCGCAATGGGATTCGTTGTAATACTCCTTACGTAATAAAATACCTCATTCATCCTCTTCTTTTCCTTTGTTCTGTGACAGCCTGAAGATCTGTATGATCAGGAGAACCGTCACCACGGTTATAACCAATATGCTAATCATCAGATCCGCTGTCAGTCTGTTGACATCCTCTTCGAACTGTCTGGCATTGACTCCCACCTCCGCCAAACCTACCACCTCTCCTTCTTCTCCGAAAATCGGGGACAGCGAGAAGCTGTAGGATCCTTCAAAGCTGCTTCGATTGGTAAAGATTTTCCCACGACCCGTTTCCATGATCTCCTGTTCATCACTGCCCTCAAAGCGCCAGTCATAGGGATACCGGGCACCGCAGTTGTCCTTTGAACAGTAATTCACCGTGATCACATCCTCCCGAACCGTATAGATAACACAGTAGAAATCCGAAAGGCCGTTCCCGGAGAAGAACATTTCATCCACCCTCTCCTTAACAGCAAGGTAATCCTCATTCCTGTAATCCTTTACGGAGTCCAGTGCCAAAAGGTGATCGGAAGGAATTCTCTGCGCCACCAGATACCCTACATCTCCGATTCTGTTTTCCAGCTCCGTTAACATCAGAGCTTTGTACTTGGGAAGTGCCGTATGTACAAACAATACACCCATAATGCCCACTGCCAGACACAGTACGAAAATCACCCTTGCCAAGAGCTTCGATCTTTGAAAAAAGATTCTTACAAAATACAGCAGGTAATAGAGCGCCAATACACAGATAATTCCCAGAGCTATTTTGCTGATCATGGAAGCCGCCATGGCGGTAATGCTTAATTCCAGGGTCGTTAGGGCAACGGGCTTCCCTTCTCTTATCACATACGCACTGTAGCGGGAGCAGCCCGTCAACGCACGCTCTCCGTTTACCGCCTCAAAAATCTCCTGCTCCAGAAAATCCGCCTGATCCAAAGAGCTCTTTTCCCACATCCAGGAGATTTCTTTCCCGTCAATCATACCGATATCCCTGAAGCCAAGATCCGTAAAATAAATCCGCTCTCCACTCCCCGGGCTGAGCTCCTTGGGTACACTTTCACGTCCTCCCACAACTGTGCTGCTATATACCGCTTCCGTTGTACCCTCATCCAAAGAATCGCACAGGATGGTTCCGTTCTGAAGGCAGTAATATACCTTTCTCCCGTCTTGGGAAAGCACCGCGCTGTGGATCCAGAGATCCGCATCCGGATAGGGAAGATAAAATAACTCTTTCGGGCTTCCCGAAGCTGCCAGCTCATAGATACCGAAACCGGAGGCATCTCTCAGCGTGATTCTCAG
>JAFQLB010000055.1 GCA_017396675.1 Lachnospiraceae bacterium | reverse complement strand
AGGGATGTCTTTTTGTGCCGGATTATTGTATGCGAAGATACACAGAAAGATCGGGAGGATATCTCCGGATTACTTGCCCAATATCAAAGAACAAGAGAGGATCTGAAATTTACAATCTCCTATTATTCCAATGCGGAGGAGCTTCTGATTCAAGCTGACGGTTTACATGCGGATCTTTATTTGCTGGATGCCATACTGCCCGGTATGACCGCTCTGAATGAGGCCGTATCCCCAGAGCTTCGGCAGACGGATTTTCTTCAGCCGCATCAGTCCGTTTTGATCAATATGTCCTTTGTCGCCGAGATGAAACGCGAGGAATTCGTACTAAAGAATAATATGCACGTTCCCATATCCCGCTTGCGGAGATCTGAGATACGTACACGATATTTGGAATTTCTGCGAAGACAGATGGAGGAGGATAGCCATTGATGACAACTGTAACCGAACTGTCCAAGTACGTCTGCGTATGCAGCATTCCACCTCTTGGCGCCATTCTGGCGCCTATACTGATGAACCATTACCGCGTCAGCAAAAAGGCCATCCGGAGGATCTTTATGGGTCTTGTGGTCTTCCATATCTTACTGTGTTTTTTTGTCTATCTTCTTGCGGGAGGCAGCGAGGGAAGCCGCAGGTTTATCGGAACCTTTCCCATCATCGCCTATTATTTTCTGTTTTTGGCTCTCTGCCTCTATCGGGACGGTCGTATCCTGTTCACCTGTATCAGCATCCTTCTGCTCTGTACCATCTGTTCTGCCCTGTGTACCTTGATCACCCCTTACGGCTCCCTGCTGTGGGCCTTGCTTTGGTGTCTGATCCTTACCCTTATCGCCTTTCTTATGGAACGATATTTCCGAAAGCCCTTTAACAAAATGCTCCACGGTGTTGCCGACGGGTGGTTGATTCGCTCCTTGCTCCCTCTTCTTCTGTTGTTCTCACTTTTGACCGAATTCATTTTCCCTATGCTGAACAACGATCATTCTGCTCTTAATTACAAAGGCGGTCTGCTGTTATGCGCCATCGCCGTACTTCTTTATGTACACCTGTACCAATACTTCCGGACCGTCCAGTGGCAGTATGACTTGCAGAGAGACGCTGCCCTTTTGCAGACTCAGATCAATGTTCTGGGACGGCAGGCAGAAATCGCGGCCGCGGCCGACAAAAACAACGCTACCTTCCGTCACGACCAGCGTCATCTTCTGACCATGATGCACGCAAGTCTTTCAGCCGGTGACACACAGGGTGCCGAACGTGTTCTGGAGGCTATGAAAAATGCCCTGGAAAATGCTTTAAATGCCTGTTCCTGCCTGCCGCCGGGGGAAGAAAGAAGCATTCGCCTCCTTGCCGGCGTGACCGGAAAACAGTTTTTTATGACTCTCTCCAATACCTTTTGCGGTTCCATCCGATTTGATCCGGACTCCGGTTTGCCTGTCTCCGATAAAAACGGCCATGGCTACGGCACCCGAAGCATCGCAGCCTTTGTGCAAAAAAACAACGGTATCCTGGAATACAGTACCGATCATCATTGGTTTATCCTGAACCTTCTGCTTGGATAGGGCAGGCTGCCTCCCTATCCTTTCCCGCAGCTCCTGCTATTACGCTTCTTTGCACTCTCCACTGTATTGCGAAGCAGTACCACAGTGGTCACACTGCCCACGCCCCCCGGGACGGGGGTTACTTTCCCGGCTATCTCTCTTGCGTGTTCATACTTTACATCTCCGCACAGTCCATCCCCCTTAGCGTGTATCCCCACATCCACAATAATCTGCCCTTCCCTCATATACTCTTTCGTGATCATTTCCGGAACGCCTGCACAGACGATCAAAATATCCGCTCTCCGGCATTCCTCTGCCAGATTTTCCGTTTTGCTGTGGCAAATGGTAACGGTAGCATTTTTTTGCAGAAGCAGCATGGCCAAAGGTCTTCCCACTACCATGCTTCTGCCCACCACGGTTACACGACGGCCTGTCAGATCCACACCATAGTAGGAGAGAAGCTCCATCACTGCCTGCGGCGTACAGGGGGGATGTCCCTCTTTGTCTCCGACAAAAATATGGGCAGCCCCCATCGGTGTCATGCAATCAATATCCTTTCTTTTGCTGATCAGACTGCAAACCGCAGCCTCATCCAAATGCCCGGGCAGCGGACGAAACAGCAGGATCCCGTCCACATCCTCATTCTCATCAAGGCGTCTTACCGTATCCTCCAATTCCCTCTGAGATACCGTTTCCGGCAGAGCTGTCGTCTCCGCCTGCGCTCCTGCCGCCTCGAACTGTCTGTAGACACCACGTTCATAGGAGAGATCGTCTTCTCTCTCTCCCACTCTCACAATGGCCAGCCTGGGGACGGTACCCGATTCCTTTAACCGTAATATTTCCTGACTCAGCGCCTCTCTGAGTGACTTGGCTACCGGCATCCCTCGCAACTCCTGCATCTTATTCCTCCACTTCCTTCAGGCATCTCTTTTCAATTCTCTCATACAAACTCTGACAACGTCTGCTTCCCTTTTCAACCAGCTCTCTTGCCCGTATTACCGTCTGCTGTGCTTTTGCCCTATCCTTCATCATGCCCGCATTGATATATACATTCATAACGGCGCCTTCCATTGCAGCACGACAGGCAGCTGCTGCCACTGCAACATCGCTCATGGCCATCACATTGCCCTTTTCTTCCAGCTCCTCCAAAGCAGGAATCAGGTCATATATTTTTTGCGTCAGCTCCAACGGTACAACGGCGGCTTCCCACAATGCTTCCTCCAGAATCCTTTCTCTGTCCGGATCCTCTTTGGGAATCCGATATGCTGCGGCAAGGGGAGCAAAAGCCTTGGCATCCTTTTCAATATAACCGTAAATCTCCCACAGGGCTTCTTCCAATTGTCCCAGAAGTCTTTCCATATCCGCCTGACAGAAGGCGTATTTTTTTCTGTTTACCGTCAAATTGCCTACCATGGAACCCAGGGCTGCCGACAATGCGCCCATCAGAGCCGAAGCGCCGCCGCCGCCCGGTGTGGGGGCACTTCCGGATAATTCCTTTAAAAAACCTTCCATTCCATTCCTCCTCTATACAAAATCAAACAGGCTGATCTGATTGGAGTCCGGCAGATCTCCCAACAGATGCAGAGAATCCATCAGATCCACCAGTGTCTTGGATATCTTTGCCCGCTCTCTGAAATCATCCTTGGATAAAAAGGCACCGTCTTTGGCCGCTTCCATCACAGATTCCGCCGCTTTTTCACCCATTCCTTCAATGCTGCTTAAGGAGGGCATCAGCTTTCCCTCCACAATTTGGAAGTTTCTGGCATGGGCCCGGAAGATATCGATGGGGACAAACTCAAATCCACGGGCGTACATTTCCTGGACGATTCGCATGTCCCGCAGGGCATCCTGTTCCTTTTTTGTCAGACTGTCACTGCGTCTTCTGTATTCTTCCATGGTACTTTCCAAATGTTCCTTTCCCCGGCACATTATTTCATAGGAAAAGGCAGATGCCCGAATGCTGAAAAATGCAGCATAGTAGGCAAGGGGATGGTATACTTTACAGTAGGCGATTCTCCATGCCATCATAACATAGGCAGCTGCATGCGCTTTGGGAAACATGTATTTGATTTTTTTGCAGGACCAGATGTACCAGTCCGGTACATCCGCCTTCAGCATTGCCTCTTCCCATTCCGGCCGCAGGCCTTTTCCCTTCCGCACGCTCTCCATAATGCTGAAGGACAGGCTGCTGTCCACTCCCATATGAATCAGATAGGTCATAATGTCATCTCTTGTGCAGATGGCAGTGGCAATGGTTGCCTTCCCCTCTTCGATCAGCGTCTGGGCATTGCCCAGCCACACATCCGTCCCGTGAGAGAGTCCTGAAATACGCACCAGATCCGAAAAGCTCTGAGGCTTTGTATCAAGAAGCATCTGAATCACAAAATCCGTCCCGAACTCGGGAATTCCAAGGGAGCCTACCGGACATCCTCCCAGCTGCTCCGGCGTCACTCCCAGCGCCTTCGTACTTTGAAACAGCGACATCACCTTGGGATCATCCAAAGGTATGGCAACGGGATCGATTCCCGTCAAATCCTGCAGCATCCGGATCATGGTAGGATCATCATGACCCAGAATGTCCAGCTTCAAAAGATTGTGGTCAATGGAGTGGTAGTCAAAATGTGTAGTGATAATGTCGGTAGACATATCATTGGCAGGATGCTGTACAGGCGTAAAGGAATTGATGTCCTCTCCCACCGGCAGTACCACGATACCGCCCGGATGCTGCCCCGTACTCCTGCGAATCCCCGTACATCCCGCTACCATACGATTGATCTCACAGGTTCGCTTTCGGATTCCTCTCTCCTCATAATAGTTTCTGATATATCCGTAGGCCGTCTTGTCAGCCAGTGTTCCGATGGTACCTGCACGAAAGGTCTGTCCGGTACCAAAGATCACCTCCGTGTATTTATGCGCTCTGCTTTGGTATTCTCCCGAAAAATTCAAATCGATATCCGGCTCCTTATCCCCCTTAAAGCCCAGAAAAGTTTCAAAAGGAATATCAAATCCATCCTTCTCCAGTTTTGTTCCGCAGACAGGACAGTCTCTGTCCGGCATATCAATGCCTGCCTTTCCCGCATAAGCTCTGACCTGGGGAGAATCAAAATCACTGAAATGACATCTGCTGCAGTAGTAATGAGGACTTAAGGGGTTCACCTCCGTAATACCTGACATGGTAGCCACGAAGGAAGAACCTACGGAGCCTCTGGAGCCCACCAGATATCCGTCCTCTACAGATTTCCATACCAGCTTCTGGGCAATGATATACATCACCGCAAAGCCGTTTTTTATAATGGAGTCCAACTCCCTCTGCAATCGCTTTTCTACGATCTCGGGCAGCCTGTCTCCATACATTCTGTGCGCCTTCTCATAGCAGATCTCCGTCAGTATCCGATCCGATTCATGGATCACCGGCGGACATTTGTCGGGGCGTACGGGAGAAATGGACTCGATCCTGTCGGCAATCAGATTGGGATTGGTGATCACCACCTCTTCTGCCTTATCGCTTCCCAGATACATAAACTCCTGCAGCATTTCTTCTGTGGTTCTGAAATACAGGGGTGCCTGGTCGTCCGCATCCTTAAATCCCTTTCCCGCCATAATGATCCGGCGATATACTTCATCCTCGGGATCCAGGAAATGAACGTCTCCGGTGGCCACCACAGGTTTTGCAAACTCCTCTCCCAACGCCACCACCTTCCGATTGATATTCCGGATATCCTCCGTGGATCGGATGTTCCGGAACCGTTCCGACTCCACCATAAAGGCATTGTTTCCGATGGGCTGTATTTCCAGATAATCGTAAAAGCCCACGATTCTGGCTATATCACGCTCAGACTTTTGATCCAAAAGAGCCCGGTACAGCTCTCCCGCCTCACAGGCACTTCCTACCAGGATTCCTTCCCGATTTCTGTTTAACAGACTCTTTGGAATCCTCGGTATTTTATTAAAATAAGTAAGATGAGATTCCGAAATCAATCGATACAGATTTACACGTCCGGTGTGATTGGCAGCCAACAAGATAACGTGAAAGGCCGGCAGCCTGGAAATGGATTCCGGACTGTTTTCTCCCAGACTGTTGACACTCTCAAGCCTGCTCATTCCCCGATCGCGAAGACGCTCTGCAAACTGCAGAAATATTTCTGCCGTGGCTTTTGCATCATCTACGGCTCTGTGATGGTTCTCCAGAGATATCTTCAGCGTTTTGCATACGGCATCCAATGTATGCTTCGCCTGCCCCGGCAAAAGCACACGGGCCAGACGCAGGGTGTCCAGATAAGTAAACTCTTCCTTTCTCCCCAGTCTCTCCGCATTCTCAATAATAAAACTCATGTCAAAGGTGGCGTTGTGAGCCACCAGTACACAATCTTTGGCAAATTCCAGAAAAGAAGGCAGCACCTCCTCTATGGCGGGAGCCTCCGTCACCATGTCATCATCAATCCCTGTCAGCTTTACGATCTCAAAGGGAATCGGTACCTGAGGATTGACAAAGGAGGAAAAAACCTCCAAAATCTCTCCCTGCCGCACTTTCACGGCACCGATTTCTATGATTCTGTTATTGACGGGAGAAAACCCTGTGGTCTCTATATCAAAGACAACAAAAGTATCCTCCAGCAGCTGTCCCTTTTCGTTGGTGACAATCTCCTGAAGGTCATCCACAAGATACCCTTCCACACCGTAAATTATCTTAAAAAAATCATGTCGATGGGGTTCCGGCTCTCCAGCCTTCTTCCTCCGCTCCTTTTCCTGTTTCCACAATCCCTCCCACACATGGTTGGCATCCGGAAAGGATTGAACGACACCGTGATCCGTGATAGCCACAGCAGGATGTCCCCACTGATATGCCCTTCTGACAATATCCCCGGCCTCGGAAACACCGTCCATATCGCTCATCTTCGTATGGCAGTGCAGTTCTACCCGCTTCTTTACGCTGTAATCCATGCGGGAAGCCGTAAAATCCGGAATCTGTTTGATCCCCGTCACAGAACCGATGATCAGCTCTCCGTCGAATTTATCCAGCACTGCCAGACCCTGCAGCTTGATAAAGCTGCCCTTTTTCATGCGGGACATCAGCTCATCTACGTGATCGTTGTGGACAAACAGCTTTAAAATAATGGTATCCGTAAAGTCCGTTACCGCAAATTTCAGGATATTCTTCTCATTTTTGATCTCCCGACGTTCGCAGTCGATGATCTTACCTCGTATGGTAACCTCTCCCATCTCTCCCACAATATCACAGATGAGCATGGCCTCTCCATCCACATCCCGTCCATAAATCACATCCGGATGATCACTGCGGCGAATTGTATGTCGTTGCGGCGGCCCATCCGCAGAATGTTTCGTTCTTTTCCCGCTCTGCTTCATCTCCTCCGCCGGTACGGACTCCCCTTCCGACTGTACCGCAACGCTGCGGCTCTGCTGACTGATGGCAGCAGCCTGCCGCAGGATCCTTTGCTCGTCCTCCTCTTTGCGGCTGCCGGATGAAGCCGATGACTCATAAGCGATAGCAAACACAACATCCAGTCCGCACCGCTGGGCAAACACCTGATCCAGAATCTTTGAAAGCTCCTTCTCCTTCATGCGATACAGCACCGTGTCCTGAATCCACAGACGAACCGTCCTTTCGCCGGGATATTCCGGTCTGGCATTTTTAAACATGGTATACAGCAGATGATCGAATCGGGACAGCTCCAACAAAAAGCTGCTCCGATAAGCCTCCATCAGATTCTGCGGCGTATATTGGGAGGAAAGCCTGTATTTCTCGTATATCCTGACGGACATCTCCCGATTGGGAAACAACTGCTTTTCTATCTCTTCCTCCAACTGATAAATCTCCGCTTTGGAAATCAGATGGCAGCTTTCTATGTATACCTTCAGCAGCCTGCGGTCGCGATTGGAGGTGATCCGCCTGACAGAAACCTCTTCCGTTTTATCCCTTAGCTGCCGATCCAGCCGCAATGTAGGAAAGACTTCCGAAAAATCCTTGTATTCTTTGACTTCTTTGCTCATACACTACTCATTCCAATGCAGTAATTCTTCCCGCAGCACCAAAAGCAGCTCATCCTCCGGTACTTTACGAACAATCTTGCCTTTTTTGATCAGAAGGCCCTCTCCCGTTCCGCCGGCAATCCCGATATCCGCTTCTCTTGCTTCTCCCGGTCCGTTGACGGCACAGCCCATTACAGCCACCTTCAGATCCAGCGGAATATCCGCTACCATATCCTCCACCTGAGCCGCCAGACGTATCAAATCGATCTTCGTTCTGCCGCAGGTGGGACAGCTTACCACTTCGATTCCGCCCTTTCTAAGTCCCAGGGTTTTAAGGATCAATTTGGCAGATTTGATTTCTTCCACAGGATCTCCCGTCAAAGACACGCGAATAGTATCGCCGATTCCCTGATGTAAAATAATGCCAAGACCCACTGCAGATTTGATATTGCCGCTTGTCACCGTTCCCGCCTCTGTAATGCCCACATGCAGCGGGTAGGCGGTATGATCTGCCAGAAGACGGTGTGCCTCTACACACATCAATACATCCGAGGACTTGATACTGATGACCAGATTCTCATATCCCAGTTCCTCAATCATCCTCACCTTGTCCAGCGCACTTTCCACGATTCCCTGCGCCGTTACTCCGCCGTATTTCTCCAGCAGTTCCTTTTCCAGAGACCCGCTGTTGACTCCTACTCGAATGGGGATGTTTCGCTCCCCGGCCATTGCCACCACCGCGGCTACCTTCTCCCGTGACCCGATATTGCCGGGATTGATCCTTATCTTATCTGCACCGTTTTCCATGGCTGCCAGTGCCATCTTATAATCAAAATGTATGTCCGCCACCAGAGGAATATGGATCTGTTTTTTTATCTCACCTATGGCTTTGGCTGCTTCAAGGGTGGGCACGGTACATCTTACGATCTCGCAGCCTGCCGCTTCCAGTCGCAGGATCTGAGCCACACAGGCCTCCACCTGCTCGGTGGGTACATTCGTCATAGACTGGATCAGGATGGGGTTACCCCCTCCGATCACCTTGTTTCCGATGGATACTGTTTTTGTATGTTCTCTGTGTATTCTATATGTGCTGAATGTATTGCGCATAACAGGGCTCTCCTTTGGCTTTCTATCAAAAAATTCACTTTCAAATCCACATACAGTATACTTGAAATACATCCGTTTGCCTATCCCTGATTTTTATACGCACACAAAAAGGAAAAGCTTTTCTTCTGTCCGTCTCCAGTTTTTCCGGAAAGCTCAAACTCATAAACCTCATCCTTTTCCAGCATCTCCCATGGGATTTCCAGAATCAGGTTGTCATCGGTTCGGTACACACTTCCCGCCCGAATCAATATTTTGCGCCAGAGAGGATCCCGAAGCGTCACCTCCAGAGGGACATTCTCTGTCTCTGCCGCATATGTTTTTTCCTTTGAAGTGTAAAGCATCATTCCCCCCGCTGCCGCCAGCAGAACAGGGATCGTCCAATAAAACAGCTTCCCTGCCATTTCCATGCAGGATTTTCCTGCGGTATACAAAATACTCTTTTCCTGGTGCCAGTACTGTCTTTGACATCCCAGATACCATCCCGGCCGTCTTCTTTTTCTCCAATGCTTTAATTCCTCTCTCACTTCTCTCAGACTGCCGTATCTTCTGCTTGGATTTCCTCTGGTACACTTTTCAATGACCGCCTCCGTTCCGGAAGAAATCTCAGGCATATATCTGCCCGCAAGAATCCCTCTCCTGCTGCCTTCCGTCACCAGAGGAAGTCCCCGTACCTTTCCTGTAATCATGGCAAACAGCACCATACCCAGGCTGTAGATATCACTCCCCTGATGCAGTCCCGCTCCCCGGGCGAGGCGCATCTGCTCCGGAGATGCGTATCCTACGGTACCGCTGATCTGTTCCTTTGCCCCCTGCAGCGCAACGCTGCCCAGATCGATCAGTTTTACCTCTTTTTCAGGTGTCACCATTATATTGGAGGGTTTCAAATCCAGATACAGCAGGGGCGGTGTCATCTCATGCAGATACTGCAATGCTTCCGCAATCTGTCCTGTCAGCCAAACGGCCTCCTGTTCCGGCAGCGACCCCCTATGCAGGATATCTTCCAATGTCCTTCCCTCAACATAATCCATCACAAGATAGTTTCTGCCTCCTTCCCGAAAGGCATCCACAATCCTCGGAAAACGGGGATGGGACATCCTCTTTAACGCCTGCAGCTCCCTGCTTCCTCCGGAGGGTATCTCTTTCATTGCCCATATTTTATCCAGATGCAGATCCCGTACCTTATATACCTGACCGCTGCTTCCCTGTCCCAGCTTCTCAAGAACCTGATATTTTTGATGATAAACTCTCATCATACTCCTTCACCCTTATTCCTTTTTTTCCTGATCCGGCCACAGTACACTGCCGAAAGATTATCCCTCTCTCCCTGCTCCAGCTTACGCTCACCCAACTGCTGCAGCCTGCGAAGCACCTTCTGCTCCTCCTCCATGTCTGTTCCCATTGAAAGCTCCCGATCCGTCCATCTTATATTCCGGTAAAATCCATCGCTGCAAATCAACAATCCTTCTCCCCGTCTTAATCTGCCCGCCCCCACAGATAAGGGCTGCCACTCTCCCGCTCCCACCGCCCGGCCAAGGGCACCGGAAGACAGGGTATGATCCTCCGTTATCTGCCTTACCCTCCTGCCACCCAGGTGGTACAGCCGACTGTCCCCGATATGTCCCCACAGATAGTTTCCGTCCTCCAGCCATACAAAGGTGGCTGTGGTGCCCAGGCCTATCCCCTTTTCCTTTCCGTATTCCTTCAGTTCTTCATGCATCTGAAAAAAAATCTGCTGCAGCCCGCATATTCTGTATTTTATTTTACGGATCCCATATCCCGCCGATATGAACCAGGCTATGGTCTGACGCACCACATAGCCGCTGGCATTTTCTCCCTCCGGCAGTCCTCCGATCCCGTCACAGACAATTGCGAATATCTGCTCTCTTTTGCCCTTTTTCAGCTGCCAGAGTGCAAGGGAGTCCTGATTGATTTTACGCCTGCCCTTCTCCCAATAACAGGCCGCAATATAATTGCTTTTGGAAAAATACATGAAAACCCCTGAAAACAAGAAATGGCTCAATCCAATGTGCCTTTGAATCGTAAAATCCCGTAAGGATCTTAGAATTTTGAAATGTGAAATCAACCGTGAATAAAATGTGTATCGCTCTTTGTTATGCTTATGATATAACAGGTGGGTAAGGTTGTCAAGGCTGTTTTGGGAAAAGAAACTCTTTTCTTAAAAGAAGAAGCTCATAATGTGGATCTGCAGTTTTTCCAGCGTCCGGATCCGTCTCTTGACAAGAGACGGATGCATTGCCCCGGCATTTTCCCGGCCAACAGGCAATCTATCCGGACGCCTGGAAAGCTACGTAGATACATATTATAGAGGTTTCTTTTTTGAAAGCTTTTCTCAAACCATTAATCGCATAATATCATGGTAGAGTACAAAGACCATGAAAGCCATCAGTGCCACGAAACCTGCAAAATGTACCATGCCTTCCTTATCCGGTGGGATCGGCTTTCCCCTTACCGCTTCCAGAAGAAGGAAGATCAGTCTCCCACCGTCCAGAGCCGGCAGGGGCAACAGGTTAATCACTCCCAGATTTACACTGAGCAGCAGCGCAATATTGCTGATATTCAGGAACAGAACCTTGGGCCCATGGGGAGCAGATTCCTTCGCCACATCTCCGATCATCTGTGCGATCCCCACGGGACCCGACAGATCATCCATTCCGGCCTTTCCCTGCAGCAGCATGACCAGGCT
Organism: Lachnospiraceae bacterium; assembly: GCA_017396675.1. GTDB lineage: Bacteria > Bacillota > Clostridia > Lachnospirales > Lachnospiraceae > SFDP01. Next base: position 4,840 of record JAFQLB010000055.1, on the reverse strand, counting down.
CTTCAGCGTGGCTTTCAGGTTATACCTGATCTCGTAATAGCCGTATCGAAAAACTTCCAGGTTCCTGCATTCCACATATTCCCCGTATCCCTGAAAACCGATGAGATACCGGTCTTCTTCCGGATAATAACGGGGCGTGATTACCGTAGTGTAGATCTCGCCCTCTCGTTCATACTCAATGGTCATGGGAGCTCCGCCATTGACATAGGTATTCAGCAGGATCTCTCTTGCAAGGTAAATCCGTTCTCCGTTCATTCTGCGGATCACATCCCCCGGCTGTATACCTGCCTCCTGAGCCGGGTATCCCTCCATAAGACCGTTGATCACCGGTCGATCGGAACCGCCCATTCCTACCAGAAAGAGCCCCAGAAAAAATGCCAGAACAAAGTTAAACAGCGGCCCCGCCAGTACCGTGGCAAATCTCCCCCACACCTTAGCTTCATTGAATGCACCTTCTCCCGGCCTGTCTCCCACAGGCACTTCATTCCCTTCCGTCCGTTCCAGACCGTCTTCTCCCTCAAACATACAGGCACCTCCGATGGGCAGAAGACGGATTACATAATCCGTATCATTCTTTCTGAAACCAACAATCTTAGGCCCCATACCAATGGCAAATTCCACTACATGGATGCCGTTCATCCTTCCCAGCAAATAATGTCCGAATTCATGGAATAAAACGATCAATCCGAACACCAGAATAAAAAATACGAGTGTCATTATAAGCAACCGCGCCTTTCTGTGGTTTCAATTCTTTTCATAATAAATTCATAGCTTTCCCGTTCTGTTTCCAAAATCTCCTCCACTGTAGGATTTTGTATAAGCCTATGATGTTCCATGGCTTCACCGATCAGCTCCGGGATTCGTAAAAAAGAGAGCTTACGTTCCAAAAACAGACTGACTGCCTTTTCATTGGCAGCATTGTAGACCGTAGGCAGACTCCCTCCCGTCTCCAATGCCCGGTAGGCCAGTGCCAATCCCGGAAACGCCTGCAGATCCGGTTCCTCAAAGGTCATCCGGGACAATCGGAAAAAGTCTACTCTCTGACCATCCAGATACTCCCTCTCGGGATAAAACAATGCATATTGAATGGGCAGCCGCATATCCGGCATCCCCAGCTGTGCAATGATACTTCCGTCCCTAAACTGTACCATGGAATGAATGATGCTCTGGGGATGCACGATCACACGGATCTGTTCCGGAGCGGCGTCAAAGAGCCACCTGGCCTCTATCACTTCCAGGCCCTTATTTACCATGGTAGCGGAATCTATGGTGATCTTACGCCCCATGGCCCAGTTGGGATGCCGCAGCGCATCTTCTACGGTCACATGCTCCATCTCTTCCCTTTTTCTGCCCCGGAACGGTCCGCCGGAAGCCGTCAGCAGAATCTTTTCCATTTGAGAGGCCTTCTCACCGTTCAAGGATTGAAAGATGGCGCTGTGTTCACTGTCCACAGGCAGTATAGACACGCCCTTTTCTTCGGCCAGCGGCATAATGATATGGCCTGCCGTTACCAACGTTTCCTTGTTGGCAAGCGCAATATCCTTCCCCGCCCGGATTGCAGCTATGGTAGGTCGGATGCCGATCATTCCCACAATGGCCGTTACAAGAATATCCGTCTCTTCCATAACGGCCAGCTCCAGAAGTCCTTCCATGCCGGACAATACACGAACCGGCAGATCCTTGATACGCTCCCGAAGATCCCGGCTGCTTTCCTCATCCCACATCACAGCCACCGCCGGCCCGAATTCTCTGATCTGCTTCTCCATTAGGGAGACATTACTGCCCGCCGCCAGCGCCGTAACCGCAAGCTCCTTATGATCTCTTACAATGTCCAATGTCTGGGTACCGATAGATCCGGTGGATCCCAGGATCGCAATTCTTTTTTTCATCTCTTCATCCTTTTTACGTCCCTTTACAACAGCAATACACACATAAAGTATACGATGGGTGCTGTTATGATCACACTGTCAAAACGATCCATAATCCCACCGTGACCGGGAATCAGACTGCTGTAATCTTTGATTTCATAATTTCTTTTGATGGCGGATGCTGCCAGATCTCCGATCTGGGATACCATACTTCCCATCGCCCCCAAAAGAGCACAGACCCAGATCGTGGTGCTGCTCAAAGACATACCCAGGAACAATACATACCCCAGAATACCTCCTACCAAGGCAGAACCCACAATGCCTCCCAGGCAGCCTTCCACAGATTTTTTCGGGCTCAGCACAGGCGCCAGTCTATGCTTTCCAAACAACATACCCACGGTGTAGGCACATGTATCGCTGATCCAGGAACCGACGAAAATCATCCAGACAAGATAAAGTCCCTGGGGCAGCTGCCTTGTCAGATAAACAAAGGAAAACATGACAGGCGCATAAATGAAAGAAAAATAGGCTCCCATCACCTGCTGTGCCTGAAACCGCGGAAAGGTAAAGACATAGACAAACAGCTGTGCGATCATCGCCATGACCACACAGAAAACCAAGTAAGTCCGATCCGAAAAAGCTGCCATAAAGAAATAATACAAGCTAATAAAAAGATACCCTGCCGTCACCAAATTATTCCCACGGGCTTCTTCTCCCAGAATATGACAGGCGCTGCACAACTCCCGATACGCGATCATAGAGATTCCCCACAGAGTTGCCGCCAATATATATCCTCCGGGCAAAATCGTAAGTATTGCAAGAAGCACCAGCACAGCTCCGCTGATGATACGTGTTCTCACCATCGTTACTCCTCCTTCACCAGTCCGTATCTCCTGTCTCTATGATTATATGCCTCTATGGCTTTTTCCAATTCTTCTTTGGAGAAATCGGGCCATGCTACATCCGTTACATAAAATTCCGTGTAGGCCACCTGCCACAACAGAAAATTGGAAAGACGCAGCTCCCCGCAGGTTCTGATCAGCAAATCCGGATCGGGAATACCTGCCGTGTCAAGATAACTTCCGATCAACTCTTCCGTGATCTCGTGGGCATGCAGCTCCCCTGCAGATACTTTGGCTGCCATTCTTTCCATTGCCCGGGTCAGTTCATCCCGACCTCCGTAATTCAATGCAATCTGAAAATGCAGTCCCGTATTCTCTGCCGTAGCTGCCTCCAGCTCTTCTATCCGTTCTCTGATATCCGCATCAAGACGCCCCTTCTCTCCCAGAATCCTGACACACATATTATTCTTGGCAGCCGTTTTCAGGCAGGTCTTTAAGTAATTGCGCAGCAGCTTCATCAAGGCATCCACTTCTTCCCGCGGACGATTCCAGTTTTCCGTGGAAAAAGCATAGACCGTAAGATAGGAAATTCCCATTTTGTAGGCCTCTTCACAAATCACCTCTACCGTTTTGGCGCCCTGGATATGACCGTAATTTCTTGGCATCCCTTTGCTTTTTGCCCATCGTCCGTTGCCGTCCAAAATAATCGCCACGTGTTTCGGAATTTTCATAACAACACAATCTCCTCTGATCCTACCGTCTCTTGACAAGGGTACCATACACTTATAAAATGTCGGAAAAAGGGGGAAGAACAATCGCTGCCCCTCTCCCCTCTTATCATTGTCTCCCTTTACTTATACGGTAAGTATTTCTTTTGATTTCTCTTCTACTGCTTTTTCGACATCCTTTACATATTTGTCGGTAAGCTTCTGAAGCTGTGTTTCCAGTTCCTTGATCTCATCCTCGGATACATCCTGCTTGGCCAGCTTCTTAAAGGTATCGTTGCCGTCCCTCCGAATATTTCGTACGGCGACCTTGGCCTCTTCCCCTTTTTTCTTAATATCCTTTACCAAATCTTTTCTGCGTTCCTCCGTCAGCTCCGGGAATACGAGACGGATCACGGAGCCGTCATTGTTGGGTGTAATCCCCAGATCTGAAGCCAGAATCGCCTTCTCAATGGCACGAATCAATGTCTTTTCCCAAGGTGCGATCTGGAGCATTCTGGGCTCCGGAACGGAAATATTGCCTACCTGCTGAAGGGGGGTGGGAGTTCCGTAATAATCCACCTTGATCTTGTCCAACACGTGGGGATTGGCACGTCCGGCACGAATCGTCTGGTAATCCGACAACAAATACTCATATGCCTTTTTCATTTTTTCATCAAATTGCTGTAATCTCTCGTCCATACGCTCACTCCGTTCCTTATACTGATACTTTCGTTCCCGTAAACTTTCCGTTTATCGTGCTCACAATACTGTTCTCTTCCGAAAGTGCAAAGACCCACATGGGCATCTTATTGTCTCTCGCAAGAATAGAGGCTGTCATATCCACAACCTGAAGGTTTTTTTCAATCACTTCCCCTATGGTCACTTCCGTATATTTTACCGCTTCAGGATGTGTTCTGGGATCATCCGAATACACACCGTCAATGGCTTTTGCCAAAAGAATCACATCTGCCTCCACTTCAATGGCTCGCAGCACCACACCGGTATCTGTGGAAAAATACGGATGCCCCGTACCTCCCGCAAAAAAAACTACCTTGCCCGACCGAAACAGATGATTGGCTCTGTCCTTGGAGAAAAGCTCCGTAAATGCGCCGCAGACAAAAGGCGTCAGCGTTTCCGTTTCCATTCCTACGGAACGAAAAATCTCGGAAACATAAATACAGTTCATTACCGTAGCCAGCATACCGATCTGATCCGCCTTCGTACGATCTATGTTCTCACTGGTTCTGCCCCGCCAGAAGTTGCCGCCTCCGATCACGATTCCTATCTCAAGTCCCTGCTGTCGTAATGTCCTGACCTGAAGTGCCACCTTGCGAACCGTTGCCTCATCAAAGCCCGCTCCCTTCTCTCCGGCCAACGCCTCTCCGCTCAATTTCAATAAAATCCGTTTCATGCCGTTCTCCCT
>JAFQLB010000054.1 GCA_017396675.1 Lachnospiraceae bacterium | reverse complement strand
CTATTTTACGTTTTTTGGATTGTTTATTCTGGGGTATCTGCTGCTGTATACGCTCTATCGCTGGATTCGCAGCCGTAGCTTTCCCGGCAGACTGGTTGCCGCCATAGCCATTCTGTCTATGGGCTATGTTGTATTTGAATACCGCCTCTTTTATACCATGCTGTCAGAATCTACGGCTACCATCAGGGATACCATGGTAATGGGAGATTACTCTGCCCTGCAGGTCGCCTCCGCCATTCTGGACTCCTTTGTAAACGGCGTCTTCCACGCCTTTGATTTTCACAAGCTCCTGGTCATGCCGGTGTGCATCCTGGGTTTTTTTGTGATCAATTTCACCTATATACGGGAAAGGGAAGCCTGCCGGATCCTGCGGGAGCCCTTCAACGGGATCCTGCTTCTGATCCTTCTTAACTGTATCATTTACGGCTTCTATAACTGGGAGGCCCTGCGGGTCGCCTTTGAGACTCTGATTCCTCCTCTGACGGGCTGGCAATTCGGACGAACCGTATTTTTCAATCCCTTCTTGTGGTACACCGCATTTTTTCTGCTGCTGTACAAGCTGTACGATGAGCGCCGCTTTCGGTGGGCCAATGCACTGGCTCTGGGAAGCATCCTGATCATCCTGGGCTCTCAGTCTCTTTACAACGATTTTTATAATACGGTTTACACCCATACCTGGGAGCTGGTTCGGCAGAAGGACTCAGAGAGTCTCTCCTACCGGGATTTTTATTCTCCTTCTTTGTTTGAAACCATCAAGCAGGAGATTGGGTATGCGGGAGAATACAGCGCAGCCTACGGCATGCATCCGGCCGTGCTTCAGTATAACGGTATTGCCACTCTGGATGCCTGTTTCAGCTACTATCCGCTTTCTTATAAGGAAGAATTCCGACGCATCATCGCTCCTGCTCTGGAACAATCCGAAGCGGCCAGAACGTATTATGACGAATGGGGCGGCCGCGTCTATCTTTTCTCCGGCACCGATGAAAGTATTTGGAATCCTGTCCGTACCATGCATGTCACTGACTATACGCTTTCCATCGACAGTGATGCATTCCGCAGTCTGGGAGGAACATATGTATTTTCCAGAATTCCTGTCAGCAATTACGAGGTGCTTAATATGGAGCTTATCGGTACCTACAGCGATCCCGTTTCTCCCTATACGATACACGTGTATAAGATTCGGTAAAATCACTCTTTCGATACTTAATTTTTATTGTCTTTTCCTGTCCCATGTATTATACTTTCCCTTATCAAATATCGACAGATTGTGAGGAGCTTCGATGAGCATACTAGGTAAAAACAAACAATCCCGCAAAGGCTTGAATATTATCATCGTAGGCTGCGGCAAGGTTGGGAGCACTCTTGTGGAACAGCTGAGTCGGGAAGGCCACGCGATCACCATTATTGACCGGAATCCGAAAAAAGTTCAGGAATTGGCCGGTCTTTATGATGTTATGGGACTGGCCGGCAACGGAGCCAGCTACAGCGTACAGATGGAGGCCGGCATAGAAGATGCGGATCTTCTGATCGCCGTAACCGCTTCCGATGAGCTGAATCTCCTCTGCTGTACCGTAGCCAAGCAGGCCGGAGACTGTGCTGCCATCGCCCGGGTACGTACCCCCGATTACAGCAAGGAAGCCCCCTATCTTCGTGAAAAGCTGGGACTTGCCATGATCATCAATCCGGAGCTGGAGGCTGCAAGGGAGGCCGCAGGACTGATCTCTCTTCCCACTGCACTGGAGGTCAATTCCTTCGCCCACGGTCATGCCGAGCTGATCCAGTTCAAGATTCCGGAAAACAATATATTAAGCGGTATGTCCATTGTCTCCATGTCACAGCAGTCGCCGGTGAATGTCCTGATCTGCGCCGTCGAGCGAGGCGGACAGGTACACATCCCCTCCGGTGATTTTGTTTTGGAATCCGGTGACATCATCTCCTTTGCCGCTCCCAGGGAAGCCATCCGCAGCTTCCTTCAGCATATCAACATGAAGACCAATCATGCCCGCAGTACGTTGATTATCGGAGGCGGCAGGTCTTCATATTATTTGGCCAATCTCCTGCTTCAGATGGGGGTTACCGTTAAGATCATCGAACAGAATTACGAGCGTTGTGAGGAACTGAGCACGCTCCTTCCGAAGGCCACCATTATCCACGGAGACGGCACGGATGCAGACCTTTTACAAGAGGAAGGACTGGAAACGGTGGAGTCCATTGTTCCCCTGACAGGGATTGATGAAGAAAATATTATGCTGACACTTTACGCCCGTCAGGTTTCCGGAGCCAAGATCATTACTAAGATCAACCGCCCTACCTTCAAGGATGTGATCAGTACTCTGGATCTGGGCAGTGTCATCTATCCCCGGCTGATCACCTGTGAAGCCATCGTTGCTTACGTTCGTGCCAAAGCCAACTCCATGGACAGCAACAACGTAGAAACTCTTTATCATATGTTTGATTCCCGTGCGGAGGCTCTGGAATTCAGAATCAAGCAGGCTTCCGAGGTGACAAATATTCCTCTGATGGAGCTTTCACTGAAAAAGGATCTTCTGATCGCCTGCATCAATCGCGGCGGAACCATCATCATTCCCGGCGGTCAGGACTGCATCCGGGTGGGGGATACGGTCATGGTGGTCACCACCCATACCGGTTTTCACGATATTGAAGACATCCTCAACTCCTGACAGTCTTCCTGAACTTAAAAAATTCGTAAAATACACAAGGATGAATGCATTATGAATCTTCCGATTATCCGCTATATTCTGGGCCATATCATTAAGTTGGAGGGGCTGTTTCTGCTGCTGCCTTTTCTGGTAGCGCTTCTGTATCGGGAATCCACAGCCTACACGTACCTTTCTCTGGCTGTAGCAGGGTTTGCCATTGGATTTCTGCTGACCCGACGCAAGCCTGAAAATACCGTATTTTATCTGAAAGAGGGCTGCGTCACCACTGCCTTGAGCTGGATTGCTCTCAGCCTTCTGGGGTGTCTGCCCTTTTATTTCACCGGCGAGATTCCCAGCTTTACAGACGCCCTCTTTGAAACCGTATCCGGCTTCACCACCACAGGTGCCAGTATCCTAAGTGATGTGGAAGCACTTTCCCACAGTTCTCTTTTCTGGCGCAGCTTTACCCACTGGATCGGCGGTATGGGCGTGCTTGTTTTTTTGCTGGCTATCATTCCCTTAAGCGGCGGCTCCCATATCAATCTTTTACGTGCGGAAAGCCCGGGACCCTCGGTGGGCAAGCTGGTTCCGAAAATGAAAACCACCGCCAGGATCCTCTACCTGATCTACCTCGCCATGACCATCATAGAGATTCTGATTCTGTTCGTCAGTGGAATGCCTCTGTTTGATTCCGTTACCCTTAGCTTTGGGACTGCCGGAACCGGCGGATTCGGAGTAAAAAACAGCAGCTTAGCCGATTACACTGCCTTTCAGCAATGGGTGGTTACCATTTTCATGATTCTCTTCGGCATCAATTTTAACGCCTATTATCTGCTCCTCTTCAAGAGCATCAGACAGGCCTTCAAGATCGAGGAGGTGCGATGGTATCTTGCCATTATCGCCGCCTCTACGGGGGTGATCTTTCTGGAGATTCTGGACACCATGGAGAATGGATTTCAGGCCCTTACCCATGCTGCCTTTCAGGTGGCCTCCATCATTACCACCACCGGATATTCTACTCTCGATTTCAACGCCTGGTCCTCCGTCTGCAAGGTGGTATTGGTTCTCCTGATGTTTATCGGTGCCTGTGCCGGAAGCACCGGCGGCGGCATCAAGGTATCCAGGATCCTGATTCTGTTTAAGGCGATCCGTGCAGAGCTGACCTCCTACATCCATCCCAAAAGTATTCGGCGCATAAAAATGGATGACAAACCACTGGAGGACGCCATGATACATTCCGTGAACGTATACATTGCCACCTTTGTCATCCTTTTTACAGCATCCGTCTTTGTTATTTCCTTTGACGGTCATGATTTGATTACGAATTTTACAGCGGTTGCGGCTACCATCAACAATATCGGTCCCGGTCTTGAGCTGGTGGGACCTGCATCCAACTTCGGCTTCTTCTCGCCCCTGTCCAAGTATGTTATGATCTTTGACATGCTTGCCGGGCGACTGGAGCTGTTCCCGCTGCTTTTGTTGTTCCATCCCCGCGTGTGGAAGGCGTAGCTACACTATCCTCCTGATACAGATCACAGGCTTGTACGTTACATTGCTGATTTTGATCCCTGTTTTTACCGTACTGGCATGGACGATCTGTCCACCGCCGATATAGATCCCCACATGACCGGCATAACACACGATATCTCCCGGCTGTGCATCGGCAAAGCTGACCTCTCTTCCCGCACCTCTCTGTCCACTGGAGGATCTGGGAAGGGAATATCCGAAATTCTTGTAAACAGACATCACAAATCCGGAGCAATCCGCTCCGTTTGTCAGACTGGTACCCCCATAGACATAAGGATTCCCGATAAACTGACAGGCGTAGTTAGCGATTTCCTTACCGGTAGCACTTCCTGAGGAGGAATCGATAGCGGCTGTATAATTGCTGCCGCTTTCCTTTCCCTGATTCTTTCCCGATGCGGCTGCAGCCTCTGCCTGTTTTCTGGCTTCCTCTTCCGCCTTTTTGCGAGCTGCCTCTTCCAGCTTCTTGATCTCCGCATTCTGCTGCTTGATCCTGGCCTTGTAGGCGGCTGCCTCCTGTCTTGCCCTTGCAAGCTGCATTTCATAGTCTTCCGCTTCCCGGCGCTTCGTATCCAGTACTGCCTCCAAAGCCTCTTCTTCTTCCTTCAGCTGATGCTGCTGCTCCTCCAGCATGGCCTGTTCTTCTTCCAATGCCTGCTTTGCCAGCGCCACCGCTTCTCTGGCCGCCTGAAATTTAAGCAGAAGCTCCCTGTCAAAGGCGTACAGCTTTTCCACATAATCCGCTTTGTTGATCATGTCTGCCAGACCCTCCGACTGCAGCAGCAGCTCCAGATAAGACCGGTCCCCTCGCTCGTACATAAACCGGATTCTTGTTTTCATGGCCTCGTACTGAGCCGTTTCCTCCGCCTGTGCCTCCTCGTACTGTATCCGGGCCTCCTCAATCTCTATTTCTTTGTTTGTGATCTCTTCTTCAATCAGGCTGACACTGGCCATCAGCTCTACCAGCTGCGCATCCAGAGCCTCCAGCTGTGACTCCAGCTCCTGCTGATGGGATTCCATACCCGAGATTTCTCCGCTGATTGCTTCCAGCTCCTGCCTGGTTTTTTGCTGTTCCTCCTGCAGCTGCTGCTGCTTTTGTCTGATCTCGGAAATACCGGTGGCAAACACGGGAAAAGAGGCCGCAAGAAACAGTGCAGCCGTCAGGCTCCATACAAACACACTCTTTTTCATGACAGCGCCTCCTCTCTTCCCTTTGCAGATGATGCAAGTCCGCTTACAGCTCGCAGTTATTGACTGTTCTGGGGAATGGCAACACATCTCTGATATTACTCATTCCGGTAAGATACATGACACAGCGTTCAAAGCCGAGACCAAAGCCGGCGTGACGGGCAGAGCCGTATCTTCTCAAATCCAGATAAAATCCGTAATCCTCCTTATTCAAGCCCATCTCTTCCATGCGATTTTCCAGCAGCTTAAGATCATCCTCTCTCTGACTGCCGCCGATAATCTCGCCGATTCCCGGCACAAGGCAATCCATGGCAGCCACCGTTTTGCCGTCCTCATTCAGCTTCATGTAAAAGGCCTTGATCTCTTTGGGATAATCCGTAACAAATACGGGACGCTTAAATTCCTGTTCCGTCAGATATCGTTCATGCTCTGTCTGGAGATCACAACCCCAATACACCTTGTACTCAAAGATATCGTTATGCTTCTCCAAAATTTTAATGGCTTCCGTGTATGTGATATGTCCGAAATCAGAATTTATCACGTGATTCAGCCGCTCGATCAGCCCCTTGTCTACAAACTGGTTAAAGAATGCCATTTCCTCCGGGGCATGCTCCAGTACATAGCGAATCACATATTTGATCATGCTCTCTGCCAGTATCATATCATCCTTCAGATCCGCAAAGCACATCTCCGGCTCTATCATCCAGAACTCGGCAGCATGCCGGGTGGTGTTGGAATTCTCGGCACGAAAGGTAGGTCCAAAGGTATAGATGTTTTTAAAGGCAAAGGCATAGGTCTCTCCGTTGAGCTGACCGCTGACGGTCAGATTGGCCGGTTTTCCAAAAAAATCCCGGGAAAAATCCACCGTACCTTCTTTTGTCTTCGGTACATCCTTCAGATCCAGTGTGGTCACCTGAAACATCTCTCCCGCCCCTTCACAGTCACTGCCGGTGATAATGGGCGTATGGACATATACAAATTCTCTCTCCCGGAAAAATTTGTGTATGGCATAAGCAGCCAATGAGCGCACCCTGAACACAGCCTGAAAGGTATTGGTCCTTGGCCTCAGATGACTGATGGTTCGCAGATATTCAAAGCTGTGGCGCTTCTTCTGCAGGGGATAATCGGCTCTGGAGGCACCTTCCAGCACTACTTCCTTTGCCTGCATCTCAAAGGGCTGCTTGGCTCCCGGCGTGGATACGATCTCACCGGTGACGATCACTGCGGCTCCGATATTATATTTTGTAATCTCTTCAAAATTGGGCAGTTGATCTCCGTACACGATCTGCAAGGGTTCAAAAAAAGTACCGTCATTGATGACAAGAAAACCAAAGCTTTTGGAGTCCCGGTTATTTCTCACCCATCCTCCTGTGGTCACTGTTTTGCCTGCATATGCTTCCGCGTTCCGATACAGTTCTCTTATACTTGTCAATTCCATGATCCTTCCCTCTTCTTTCTATCCTTTTCTTCCTTCTGTTCTATTCTGTGATTACGGCATTGTCATACAGAAACCAAAGTACCTCTTCGATCAGCAGGCTGTCCCTGTACTCCTCCCTGTCCACATGGGCGAAAAACTCCTCCACAGAACCGACCCCCGCATCACCGTATATCGTTGCCACATGCTCTGCCAGCTCTGCATCCGTCACCTGGATCCCTTCGGTTTCCGCAATCCGTTTGCAGACCAATGCCTGCTTGGCTGTCTCTACCGCACCCGCCGCCATCTCCTCCTCAAAAGCTTCCATGGTTAACCCGTAATAAGCACCAAGAAAGGTTTCCAGATCCATCCCGGAATAGTATGCCTGACTTTCCATCTGCTGTCTGGTCACCGCCTGATAGTGGTTCACCAGTTCTAAAGGGGGTTCGGACACCGTGGCATTTTCCACCGTCTGACTGATCAGTTGGAGCTGAATGTCGTAAACAAAGCTTTCTTCATTTGCCTCCTCTATGGATCTTCTGGCATAGTCACGATATTCCTCAGTATTTGTAACACCTTCGATTCCCAGCGTCTTCACATAATCATCGGTCAGCTCCGGTATCTGTTCCTCCAGGATCCGGTGTACTGTTACGGTAAATACCACATCGGCGCCGGCCAACGCTTCACTGGGATATCCTTCCGGAAACGTGAGATCCAAATCTACCGTATCTCCCACCTTCACTCCCACCAGGCCTTCTTCAAATCCCTCGATAAAAGATCCGGAGCCTATGGCCAGATGGTAATTTGCTGCCGTTCCTCCCTCAAATGCCACACCGTCTTTTTTACCCTCATAGCTGATGTCGGCAATATCTCCCTCCTGCACCACATCTCTGTCTGTAATTTCAACCTTCTGCACATCGGAAGCCAGTACGTAGCTGATGGACTCTTCCACCATCTCTTGGGTTACCTCCGCTTTCTCTCCCTGTGCTGTCAGACCTTTATATTCTCCTAACGTCACGTACTCTTTTGCCGAAAGCCGATTTAGATAAAGTCTGTTTTCCTCGGCCTCTGACGTCTCTTTCGAGGCTTCTTCCGTCACGATTTCTGTTCCCGCTGCAGTATTTTCCGAAGGGGAAGCCTCCCCCTTCTCCGTCACCGTTTCTTTCCCGCAGCCTGCCATCTGCAGTCCGAGAAAAACAAACAGCAATACCAATACTGCCGCCGCAGCACATCCCATACGTCTCATTTTCATAATATCCTCCCGCTGCCCCGTTCTTCGGCAGCATTTATATTAACATTACATTTATACCATATTTATGATGTTATAGCAAGGGCGATAACAGGCGGCTTCCCCGTTCCTTCAGCCTGTCGGACAGGCTGCGCCCGCTGTATTCCTCCGGCGTCAGCCTTGTACAGTTTTCCACATCTCTTTCGAAAGCCGCCAGCATTTTTTCCGTTTCCCTCTCCCCGTAAACCACGGCATTTACTTCAAAATTCAAGGAAAAAGAGCGGATATCCGCATTGGCTGTCCCATAACAATAGGCAAGACGATCCATGATCAGACCTTTGGCATGCAGAAATCCCTGTCGAAAAATATAGCATTCCGCACCATCTTCCAGCAATTCTCCGGCGTAGGACATGGTGGCACGGTACACAAACGGATGATCCGGCTTACAGGGAATCATCAGTCTGACCCGTACGCCTGACAGGAGTGCCATCTTCAGTGCCGCCATCACGGCCTCATCGGGAATAAAATAGGGCGTCTGAATGGAGATCATCTCTTTTGCCTTATGAATCAGATGCAGATAATTGTTGCGGATGTGGGGATATGAAAAATCCGGCCCACCGGCAACAACCTGTACCATTGCCCTTCCCCTGCTCACCTTTGCCTCCGGAAATGCTTCCATCCTCAGGCGATCTCCCGTGGCATAATTCCAATCCAATAAAAAACGCAGCTGCAGAGCAATCACCGCATCCCCTCTCAGACGCAGGTGGGTGTCCCGCCAGCTGCCAAAGGAAGAATCCAGACCTACATATTCCCTGCCGATATTAAATCCTCCCAGATATCCGATACAATTGTCAATGATGACCAGCTTTCTATGATTTCTGTAATTCAATCTCCAGTGCAGAATTTTTGCCGCCGGCGGAAAAAACTCCCCTACCTGCACACCCTGCCTTTGCAGCTCCTTCCAAACACTCTTTTTTACCCTGTGGCATCCCATGGAATCGTACAGAAGACGAACCGCAACTCCCTCCTTCACCTTTTCGCACAGCTGCTCCTTTAGCTGACCAAACAAAATATCGTTCCTTATAATATAGTACTCCAGATGAATGGATTGACGCGCCTGCCTGATATCCTCCATAAGCTCTGCAAACTTACGGCCGCCCTCTGTGAACAGTACAATCTCGTTATTGGCGGTCAGGATACTGCCTGCCGCTTTCAGATTATAACGAATCAATTCTTCACATGCTTCCGGAATCCGCTCTGTGGTTTCCCTTTTCAAAGAATCGGACGCACCCCCGCCGGCCGCAAGAACGCGGGGAATGGCGTCATTGACCTCTCTCATCCGGCGAAATTTTTTCCCGTAAAGGGGAACTCCCGTCATGAGATACAGAAAAAACCCCGGTATCGGCAAAAACCCGAGAAACAGCAGCCAGCCCCATATGGATTTCACTTCTTTTTTGTTGATAAATATAAGATGAAAGGAAAGAAGTACATTACATATCAAAAAACATTCCGAGACTTTTTGCATCCATCCCAAGCACCGATACAACACTTCCATCACAATACCACATCCCTCCGCTTTCTATTGTTTTCCCCCACACCGCTATTTTTATTCTCATCCCTTGCACAAAGAGAAAAACAATGTTAGAATTAGGATAATTTTGAATACAATCAAGGAGGGCTACACGTGAGCACAGGATGGATCGTATTGATCATTGTAATAGTGATATTGGCCATAGCCGCTGCATTTTTATATTTTAAGGGAAAAAAGGTCCAGGAACAGCAGGCTGAGCAGCAGGCTCAGATGGAAGCCATGAAGCAGACCGTCTCCATGCTGATTATAGACAAGAAAAAGATGCGTTTGAAGGACTCCGGTCTTCCTCAGACAGTCATTGACCAGGCACCCCGAATGGCACGCTTTGCCAAATACCCCATTGTAAAAGCCAAGGTAGGACCTCAGATCACAACTTTGCTCTGTGATGATAAGATCTTCGACACGATTCCTCTGAAAAAAGAAGTAAAGGCCTCTGTCAGCGGTATCTATATCATCGGTTTCAAAGGACTTCACGGCAAGTCCACTCCGGCTGTGGCCGTGAAAAAAAGCTGGTGGAAACGTACCGTGGAAAAAGCTCAGGAAAAGGCCGGTGTAAAATCTGTAAAGTAGAAAGAGAAAGCGCTTTTCAGCCAATCGG
>JAFQLB010000053.1 GCA_017396675.1 Lachnospiraceae bacterium | reverse complement strand
TCGTGACAACGATGGAGACTATATCACACCCCGTAACTCTTGTCAACAACCAAATCAGCTTTTTTTGAAAAAAAAATCACTTTTTTTTCTTACATTGACATTTGTTCTATTGATATGTTAGTATTAACGGCATTTTCAATCTCTATAATAAGGAATATATTACATGAGTGACATCGAAAAGAAGAAGAATGGGTCTTCTCCCAAGAAGATCCTGATAAGCATTGGTTCCATTATTATCCTTGTTCTGGCAGCCATTTCGTTTATCTTCATTCCGGCTATGGTTCAATCAGGGGGAAGTGAGCTCCCCCCTCTCGGTTATTACAATAAGAAACCCATTGAATATAAGCAGGGAACCTACTTCACCTCCTTGGTTCAGTATTATTCCGAGCAGGTAGGTAGCGATAACCTACAGAACGCATACTTTGATATTTTCAATACTGCGTTTACTGGTGCCGTTCTGAATGAGGCTTTTACCCAGGCAGTGGATGCAACCGGATACATTGTACCTACCAGCCTTGTAGACAGAAATATGCTTCCGTATTTTTATGATGAGAATGGAGTCTATTCCAAGAAGATTTTCAATGAGACAGCTGAAAGCACAAAAATTGAGCTGCACAAATCCATTGAGAATAGTCTGGTGTATCAGCGCTACACCGATGATGTATTCGGTTCTTCCAATGATATGCTTGGAGAGTACCGTATGTATGGCTTAAAGACTCCCTCTGCAGAGGAGCCTTTCATTCAGGCTATGGGTGAGAACCAGCGTACATTCCAGGTTGTTTCATTTGATATGAACAACTATCCTGCAGAACAAGCAGCTGTATGGGGAAAAAACAATGCAGATCTCTTTACGCGGTATGATCTTTCTGTCATTAGTTTGGCTGACAAGACAGCTGCTGACAACCTTTTGAAGCAGCTGCAGAGCAACCAGATTCTTTTTGAGGATGCGGTGACAGAGCTGTCTCGCAATTACTACAGTGGAACCGACGGCAAGCTGACCAACGCCTACCGATACCAGATCAACAACATTATTACAGCGGAAGCCGATTTGACTGCCATCACTGCCTTGGGGCAGGGGGAGTTGAGCGGAGTGATTGCCACTTCAAACGGCTATTCTATTTTCCGTGGAGACGGTGAGGCAGTTGCGGCAGACTTCGAGGACACTGTGGTACGGGACGCTGTTCACAGCTATATGAAGTCATACGAGACCGGAATCATCGAGACCTACTACCTTGATCTGGCACAGGAATTCTGGAACCTGGCCAACACGGCAGGCATGGCCGAGGCTTCCAGGCAGTTTGACGTTACGCCCGCCGCCGTTGGTCCCTTCCCCTTGAACTATGGCAACTCTCCCCTCTTTGGCTCGTTCTCCTCTTCTGACGTGGCACTGACAGGAGCAGCTTCCAACGAGAACTTCATGAAGACAGCCTTTTCCATGCAGGTTGGAGAGCTTTCCAGTCCCATGGTTTTGAACAACGCTGTTGTTCTGCTGATGCTGACAGAGGAAACAACTGTTCCCGCTGAAGAAAACGCCGAACTCTTTGCAAGCTATGTGAATCAGTTTGACCAGTCTGCAGTTCAGAATGCAGTGATGACCAGTGACAAGCTCCAGAACGACTTTCTGACGGTATTCTTCCAGTATTTCATGAATTTTGAATGAGATGGCAGAAACTATGTGCAATTGAGCGAAAAGGACGAGAAGCACGCTAATGCCAGCTAGAAGTGAAGAGGACAAGCCCTGCCTGGTTGAGACTAGACAGGGCTTGTCTGTTTTATACAAGAATAGATACCTATACTCAAAATACAATCCTGCTGCCGGAATAGAACGATTGGTGGATTCCTTGGAGATACGGGAAGCGACGCTGGTCTTGTGCTTTTCACCAGTTCTGGGATATGGCCTGCAACAGTTGGCTGCAAAGATGCCACAACATGCTTTTATGCTGGTGGTGGAGGTTGACCCGAAGCTGATGGAATTCTATGACACAACCGTAATTCCAGCCCAAGCAGGCTTTTTTTCGGCACGCCAGCTGGAGGATCTCTACAAAATCCTTACAAGAAAGAACCAGGTGGCAGAAAATGGAGTGAGAATTCCACCTCCCGGCAGCTTTAAATATTGCCTCAGAGTTGATTTTTCCGGTTCTCCCGCCCTGCATCAGGCAGAATATCAGGCCATTCATCAGACGGCAGAGTTGGCGGTGGCAAATTTTTGGAAGAACAGGCTGACCCTCATAAAAATGGGCCGTCTCTATCACCGAAACATGCTGCGGAATCTGGCATTGCTGCCCTGGGGAAAGGATATTCCTGCAGCAAAGGTTGACAGGCCCATTCTTGTACTAGGTGCGGGTCCTTCCGCTGACGATACAATCCAGCAGTTGGAAAGGCTTTCCCTTGACCAACGGAAAAACCTTTGTCTGCTGGCGGTGGATGCGGCAGTACCAGCCCTACTGGCACGAAAGCTCAAGCCAGATTTGGTGCTTGCTTTGGAATGTCAGCATGCCATCCAACAGGCATATACCTCCGCCAGGGAGCAGCAGCTTTTTCTGCTGGCGGACTTGACCTCCCGTCCTTCCATTCTCCATGAAGACACGGGATTCAGGGCGGCGGCCGGGAACAATGATGGAGCAGAGGGAACGAAGGAAGCCTCAGGACAGAACTGCACGGGTGGAACGACCGCCTTCTTTTCTACAGAATTCGCAGCCACCACCTTTTTGGAACGGCTGCATCGATTAGGACTGGTGAACCAGCTTTTGCCGCCCCTGGGCTCCGTGGGGCTGGCTGCCTTGGAAATGGCCATACTGCTCAGGAAAAGCGGGGAGATTCCTGTCTTTGTTTCAGGTCTGGACTTTTCCTATGGCCTGGGAAGAACCCACTGCAAGGAGAGTTTTCAGACACGAGGCAACCTCATGAGGTGCAGCCGCCTCAGTCCTCCCGGCTCCTACGAAAGCCTGTCCAATCCCACAACGGAAAAACGGGAGGGCAAGACAGGGCCTGTCTATTCCGACCAGATTCTGACCCATTACGCACAGATTTTTATGAACCGATTTCAGGGGGCTGCCAAGATCTTTGACCTGGGGAACAGCGGCCTTGACTTGGGATTACCACAGCTGGACTTTGCTACCGCCTGGGAAAAACTGGTTCCTCAAAAAGAACAGAATCAGCAAGCGTCGTTGGGATGCAGCACTGCAGCCCCCCTACAGCTCACAACGGAGGATAAAAGGAACAGGAGAAAGCAGGTGGAGGAATTCTACTGCCAGGAGGAAGCCATGCTGAATGAACTGAGGGATGGACTTTCTCAGGGAACCATTTCCAAGGAGCGGATCCGTGTCATTCTGGAAGAGGCTGACTATCTCTACCTCCATTTTCCCGACGGATACAAGCCTAGCCTGGACACTTCATTCTTGAAACGTGTCCGATCCGAGATTGATTTTTTCCTGAAGGACATTGCCATTGGAAAGCGTATAGTGGCGAGGAAATAAAAAAAGAACCGGATGACCCTCCCTGGTACAGGAGGATCCGTTTTTTTATGTGCTATTCTTCCTTTGTCTTCAGCACGGCAAGGAAGGCAGACTGTGGCAGCTCCACGTCACCCACCATCTTCATGCGCTTCTTTCCTTCCTTCTGCTTTTCCAAAAGCTTGCGCTTGCGGGTGA
>JAFQLB010000052.1 GCA_017396675.1 Lachnospiraceae bacterium | reverse complement strand
ATCCAACTTTGACTTTCGAGATTTATCACCCCCCTTGCTTTTCAAATGCCCGTTAGTGACCCTGCACGTGAACGCACCCTTAGGAGTCCGATTAACCCACAATGTTTTCCTGTTGACCGTCTCATCTTCATTTGCTATAATCGATTTAGCGAGTAGACGCTTCAACGCGCTAAAGAATTACATATTGAGAGGTGCATATGCCGATAACAGAGTTTTTGGAAAAAAACGCCAGAGAATATCCCGATGATATCTGTCTGGTGGAGATCAATCCCGAGATTACGGAGCAGCGCAGGGTGACCTGGAAGGAGTATGAACTGATCGAGCCCACCCCCAGGGTCAGTTATCGTAGAGAGATCACCTGGCGTGTCTTCGATGAGAAGGCCAATCGATTTGCAAATCTGCTGCTGCAGAGAGGAATTAAAAAAGGAGACAAGGTAGCCATCCTGATGATGAACGGCTTGGAGTGGCTGCCCATTTATTTTGGGATATTGAAGACGGGAGCCTTGGCGGTACCGCTGAATTTCCGCTACAGTGCAGAGGAGATCGAGTACTGTGTGAATCTGGCGGGAGCGCATTTTCTGGTATTTGAGAATGCCTTTATCGGCCGGGTGGAGGAGATCGCAGACAGGATCAGTAAGGGACGGCTTTTGATCTATGTGGGAGAGGGATGTCCCGGTTTTGCGGAGGATTATAATTCTTATTCCGCCAATTGCTCCAGTCGGTCACCGGAGATCGATCTGAGTGATGAGGAGGATGCGGCCATTTATTTTTCTTCCGGAACCACGGGATTTCCCAAGGCTATCTTACATAAGCACAGAAGTCTGGTGCATGCCTGCATCGTGGAGCAAAAGCACCATAATCAGCAGCGGGATGATATTTTTCTTTGCATACCGCCACTGTACCATACCGGCGCCAAGATGCACTGGTTCGGAAGCCTTCTGTCAGGCAGTAAAGCTGTTTTACTGAAAGGTACCCGACCGGAGTTCATTCTGGATGCCGTTTCTAAAGAAAAATGTACCATCGTATGGCTCCTGGTGCCTTGGGCACAGGACGTTCTGGAAGCTGTGGAAAGCGGAAGAATCGATCTGAAGGAATATCGGCTGTCTCAGTGGAGACTGATGCACATCGGGGCTCAGCCGGTGCCCAGAAGTCTGATCAAGCGGTGGAAGAAGATATTCCCCGATCATGCCTATGACACGAATTACGGGCTGTCGGAATCCATCGGTCCCGGTTGTGTTCATCTGGGGACGGAGAATATCCATAAGGTGGGAGCCATCGGCAAAGCCGGCTACGGCTGGGAGGTGAAGATTGTGGATGAAGAGAGAAACAGAGTCTTGCCCGGCCAGGTGGGAGAGCTGGCGGTAAAGGGACCGGGGGTAATGACCTGTTACTACCGGGATGAGGCCGCCACGGCAGAGGTGTTAAGAGACGGCTGGCTGTTTACGGGAGATATGGCGCAGGAGGATGAGGACGGCTTTATTTTTCTTGTGGATCGTAAGAAGGATGTGATCATCAGCGGCGGAGAGAATCTGTATCCGGTGCAGATCGAGGACTTTATCCGCAAAAATGAAAAGGTGCACGACGTGGCAGTGATTGGTCTGAAGGACAGCCGTCTGGGAGAGATTCCGGCAGCCATCATTCAGGTTCGGGAAGGGGAGGTGCTGACAGAGGAGGAGGTACGTGCCTTCTGTATGGAGCTTCCCAGATATAAGAGACCCCGTCAGATCATTTTTGCTCCCGTTCCCCGTAATGCCACAGGGAAGATTGAGAAACCAAAGCTGAGAGAGATATACGGCGCAAATCATCTGATCGCAGATCAGAATCTTGCATAAGAAGAAGGAAGGATATAACTATGAGTAATCGCAGCAATAGCAGCAATCAAAGCAATCATCGAGAAGAGAGGAAGATCATGCTGGGAAACGAGGCCATAGCCAGAGGAGCCTGGGAGGCGGGAGTGAAGGTGTCCGCCGCTTATCCGGGAACCCCCAGCACCGAGATCAGTGAGAATATCGTAAAGTATGAGGAAATCTATGCAGAATGGTCGCCCAATGAAAAGGTGGCTATGGAGGTGGCCATCGGAGCCTCCATCAGCGGCGTGAGAGCCATGGCTTCCATGAAGCATGTGGGAGTCAATGTGGCGGCGGATCCCCTCTACACTATTTCCTATGCGGGTGTGGGAGGAGGCTTGGTGCTGGTGGCGGCAGACGATCCCGGATTATATTCCTCCCAGAATGAACAGGACACCAGATGCGTGGCCAGAGCCGCCCTGGTGCCGGTGCTGGAGCCCTCCGATTCTCAGGAGGCAAAGGACTTCATGAAATATGCCTTTACGCTGTCGGAGCAGTATGACACACCGGTGATTCTGCGTACCACCACCCGTCTTTCTCATTCTCAGGGGCCCGTAACATTGGAGGAACGACAGGAAAAGCAGGACGTTTCCTACGAAAAAAACATCGCAAAGTATGTGATGATGCCGGGGAATGCCAAGCCCCGACACGTATATGTAGAGCAGCGGATGAAGGCCCTGGAAGAGGATGGCTGTTCCATGTTTTTAAACAGAATGGAGCTGCGGGATAAAAAGATAGGGTTTATTGCAAGCGGCATTGCCTATCAGTATGTCAGGGAAGCCTGTCCCAAGGCCAGTGTGCTGAAGCTGGGAATGGTGCATCCTCTGCCAAAAAAGCTGATTGAGGAATTTGCATCGCAGGTGGAGACGCTGTATATTTTTGAAGAATTGGAACCGGTGTTTGAGGAACAGATCAAGTCCTGGGGGATATCCTGTATCGGTAAGGAGATCTTCACACGCCAGGGAGAATACAGTGCCAATCTGATCAGAAGGGCAGTGCTGAAGGAGGAGGTGCAGGAGAAGGTACCGGCAGCAGTGCCGGCCAGACCGCCCATCCTCTGTCCCGGCTGCCCTCACAGAAGCGTATACTCCGTGATGAACAAGCTGAAGCTTCACGGCGCAGGAGATATCGGCTGCTATACCCTGGGAGCCGTACCGCCACTGGGGGTGATCGATACCACCATTTGTATGGGAGCCAGTATTTCCACCCTCCATGGAATGGAAAAAGCCAGAGGAAAGGACTATATCAATGACTGGGTGGCAGTCATCGGAGATTCCACCTTTTTGCATACAGGAGTCAATTCCCTGATGAACATGGTCTACAATCAGGGAACGGGAACGGTGCTGATTCTGGATAATTCCACCACCGGTATGACGGGGCATCAGGAGCATGCCGCCACCGGCAAGACGCTGAAGGGAGAGATCGTGCCCGCCATTGACATTCCCGGCCTGTGTCGTGCCATGGGGATTCGCCATGTACTGGAAATCGATGCCTTTGATACGGAAGCCCTGGAAAAAGCCTTCCGGGAGGAGACGGCCAGAGACGAGGTTTCTGTTATTATCGCCCAATCTCCCTGTGTATTGATCGTGAAGGAGAAGAAGAAAACCACCAGAAGAGCCCTTCGTGACAAATGTAAAAAATGCGGTATGTGTTTAAAGCCCGGCTGCCCGGCGCTTACCAGAAATGAGGATGGAACCATTGCCATTGACGAGACCATGTGTACCGATTGCGGGCTGTGCGTAAAGCTTTGCAAATTTGACGCCATTCAGCAGATCGACCTATAAAACGCCGCATAAAATGACGCAGAGGAAAAAGGGGAAAAAGGGGAAGGAAAAATGGAAAATCGTACGAAGAATATTATGATCGTAGGTGTGGGTGGTCAGGGAACACTGCTCACCAGCCGTATTTTGGGCAGTATCACCATGGCCGCCGGCTATGATGTGAAGCTGTCGGAGGTGCATGGTATGGCCCAGAGAGGCGGCAGTGTGGTGACCTTTGTCCGTTACGGAGAAACGGTGGCAGAGCCCATCGTGGAAGAAGGACAGGCTGATGTGCTGATTGCCTTTGAAACGCTGGAAGCATTGCGGTATGCTCATTTTCTGAAAAAGGAAGGGGCGATTATTGTCAATCTGCAGAGGATCGATCCCATTACCGTAGTCACGGGGATGGCAGAATATCCGGAAGGTATTGTGGAGAAGCTGAAGAAGGAATACGCCGTCTACCAGGTGGATGCGGCAGCAGAGGCCCTTCAGATGGGCAATCCCAAAGTATTTAATGTGATCGTGCTGGGAGTTGCTGCCAGACACATGGATTTTTCCAGAGAGGAATGGCTCAGCGCCATTGAGAAAACGGTACCGCCCAAGACAGTAGAGATCAACAAGCAGGCATTTTTGAAAGGATATGAAGGGCAGTAAAGAATGGTTATTGATTTTCACACACACATATTCCCGGAGAGCATCGCAGAAGCGACCATTGACAAGTTGGGACGTCTGGCACACATACAGCCGGCCTGCAGCGGCACGGTACACTGTTTGCTGGATACCATGAAGCATGCCGGCATCGACCTGTCCGTGGTGGTACCGGTAGTCACACGCCCTTCCCAGTTTGAGCATGTGAACAGCTTTGCGGCTCTGGTGAACAGAACCTACAAGGGGAAGCTGCATTCCTTCGGAGGGATTCATCCCGACTGTGAGGAGTATCAGGCAAAGCTGGATACCATCAAAGCCATGGGCTTGAAGGGAGTTAAGATCCATCCCGATTGTCAGGGAGTGATGATCGATGATGACAGGTATCTGCGGATCATCGAATATGCGGATCACATCGGACTGATCGTGCTGACCCATGCCGGAATCGATATCGGGGAGCCGGATCCGGTACACTGTCCGCCGGAGAAGATGCGTAAGGTCTTGGAACAGCTGCGGCCCAAAAGAATGGTGCTGGGACATTACGGCGGTTTTCGGATGTGGGAGCAGGTATATGAGGAGCTGGCAGGACAGAGCGTATATCTGGATACTGCCTTTACCATCGGCCAGATCGACGAGGAACTGTTTTTAAGCATATATGAAAAGCATGATAAGGATAAATTGCTGTACGCCAGTGATTCACCCTGGAGCGATCCCATAGAGGATCTTAAGATCCTTGCCCGGATGAAGATCCGGGAGGAAGACAGGGCGGGGATCCTTGGTGAAAACGGCAGGAGGCTGCTTCATCTGGCAGCACAGTAAGTATAGAAAAAAGCAGCAGGATGGGAGACAAGAGAAATGGGAAAGTATTATCAACCGGAAATTGAGTGTGCATCGGCAGAGGAACTGCGCAAAATCCAGAGCGAAAAGCTGGTAAAGCAGGTGAAGCGGGTATACGAAAATGTGGCCTACTATCGCAGACTGATGGAGGAAAAGGGAGTTCGGCCGGAGGATATCCGTTCGGTGGAGGATCTTCACAAGCTGCCCTTTCTGACAAAGGCAGATCTACGGGATGCTTATCCTTACGGTCTTCTGGGGACGGATCTGAAGAACTGTGTTCGAATTCAGTCCACCAGCGGCACCACCGGACGACGTGTGGTAGCCTTTTATACACAGGCCGATGTGGAGCTGTGGGAGGACTGCTGTGCCCGCGCCATTATGGCCGCCGGCGGCACACAGGAGGACGTCTGTCAGGTGGCCTACGGATACGGATTGTTTACGGGAGGTCCGGGGTTAAACGGTGGTTCCCATAAGGTGGGATGTCTGACACTGCCTATGTCCTCCGGCAATACGGAGCGTCAGATTCAGTTTATTCAGGATCTTCAGGCTACCATCCTCTGCTGTACGCCTTCTTATGCGGCTTATATCGGAGAGACCATGAATGAGATGGGAATCGGCCCCGGGGAAAATACTCTGAAGGCGGGGATATTCGGGGCGGAGCCCTGGACAGAAGAAATGCGCCGCAATATTGAAGCCTCTCTGGGTATCAAGGCTTACGATATCTACGGGCTGACGGAAACCACCGGCCCCGGTGTGGCCTTTGAATGTCAGGAGCAGACCGGTATGCATATCAATGAGGATCATTTCCTGCCGGAGATCATTGATCCCGAGACGGGAGAGGCGCTGCCGGAGGGAAGCAAGGGAGAGCTGGTATTTACGAATCTGGATAAGGAAGGATTTCCTCTGATCCGGTATCGTACAAGAGATATCTGTATCCTTTCCAGAAAGCAATGCTCCTGCGGCAGGACACTGATCAAAATGAGCAAGCCTATGGGCAGAAGCGACGATATGATGATCATTCGTGGCGTCAATGTTTTCCCTTCCCAGATAGAAACGGTGCTGATCCGGGAAGGCTATTCCGTCAATTATCTGATCGAGGTAGACAGAAAAAACAATGTGGATACGCTGGATGTATCGGTGGAACTGACGCCGGATCAGTTTACCGATACAGTAAAGGAGCTGACGGAGAAGGAGAAGGCACTGGCCAATGCTATGAAGACCATGCTGGGTATCAACCCCAGAGTCCATCTGGTGGCTCCCAAATCCATTGCAAGAAGCGAAGGCAAGGCAGTCAGAGTCATTGATAAAAGAAAGCTCCACGATTAAGGAGGAAGAAGGAATGAGTGTAAAGCAGATCGCGGTATTTATTGAAAATAAGAAAGGCAGACTGGCGGAGGTGACAAGATATATCGCCGATCACAATGTGAATTTAAGAGCCCTGTCCATTGCGGACAATCAGGATTTTGGAATTCTCAGAATCATCTGCGAGGATCCTGTGGCAGCCAACGGGATTCTTCGGGAAGGGGGCTATATTACCACCGTCACAGACGTTCTGGCAGCGGCCATTTCCGATAAGCCGGGCAGTCTGGCGCAGATCCTAGAGGTACTTTCGGAGGCAGGGGTGATGATAGAGTACACCTATGCGTTCCTGTCTGCCAAGGGAGGAGCCTATATGATCTTTCGTGTGGATGACAACCAAAGTGCGGCAGCCGCTCTGGCAGGTGCGGGGATCAAAACGGTGGATCAGGAGGAGCTGTTCTGATGATAGGAGGGAAGAGATCCTGTGATACGGGGAGGGCTCTATGTTAGCAAAGACCGGCTTTTTATTGGTATTCTTTGTGAGTATGATGGCCGTAGGCATCTATTCCAGAAAGCATGCCACCAATGTCAATGACTTTGTTCTGGGAGGCAGATCGGTAGGACCCTGGCTGACTGCATTTGCATATGGAACCTCTTATTTTTCCGCAGTGGTGTTTGTGGGATACGCAGGGCAGTTCGGGTATAAATACGGGATCGCAGCCACCTGGATCGGTATCGGCAACGCTTTCATCGGCTCTCTGATGGCCTGGGTGATCCTGGGTAGAAGGACGAGAGTCATGAGTAAGCACCTGTCGGCTGCCACCATGCCGGATTATTTCGGAAAACGATACGATTCTGCCGGGATCAGGATGGCAGCTGCAGCCATTTCCTTTGTTTTTCTGATCCCCTATACGGCCTCTGTCTATAACGGGCTTTCCCGCCTGTTCGGTATGGCCTTTGATCTTCCCTATGGGCTCTGTGTCGTGGTTATGGCGGCACTGACCGGTGTCTACGTGATCCTGGGAGGCTATATGGCGACTGCCATCAACGATTTTATACAGGGAATCATTATGCTGATTGGGATTGTGGCAGTGATCACAGCGGTTTTAAACGGGCAGGGAGGCTTTTATGAAGCAATGGCCCAGTTGTCCCGGATGGAAAGCGATGTGCCTGCCACCTTGGGGCAGCAGGGAGTGTTTACCTCCTTCTTCGGCCCGGATTTTCCCAATCTCATGGGAGTTGTGATCCTGACCTCTCTGGGAACCTGGGGGCTGCCTCAGATGGTACATAAATTCTATGCCATCAAGGATGAGAGAGCTATCAAATACGGCACTGTGATCTCCACCCTTTTTGCTGTGGTCGTTGCCGGCGGCTGCTATTTTCTGGGGGGCTTCGCAAGACTCTTTGACGGGCCTGCCATTTACGGAGCGGATGGCAGCATTGTGTATGACGCTACATTCCCGGGATGCTCTCATCGCTGCCGGATCTTCTGATGGGAGTGGTGATCGTGCTGGTGCTGTCGGCCTCCATGTCCACCCTGTCCTCTCTGGTATTGACCTCAAGCTCTACTCTGACACTGGATGTGATCAAGGGGTATTTCATAAAGGATATGGAGGAGGTAAAGCAGCTTCTTTGGATGCGTTCCCTGTTGGTATGCTTTATTTTTCTGAGTGTGGTCATTGCTCTTGATCCACCGGCCTTTATCGCCCAGCTGATGGGAATTTCCTGGGGAGCTCTTGCGGGAGCTTTTCTTGCCCCCTTTCTGTACGGACTGTATTGGAAGGGAGTGACGAAAGCGGCGGTGTGGGTAAGCTTTGCCTGCGGTGTGGGACTGACGGTAGCCAATCTGCTTTTCGGATGGATCCCTTCTCCCATCAATGCGGGGGCCGTGGCCATGGTATCCGGTCTGATGGTGGTACCTGTGGTCAGCCTGATCACACCGAAGATGGAGAAATACAAAGTAGAGCGGATTTTTGAGTGCCTGGAGGAGAAGGTACTGGTAAGTAAGAGAAAGTCGATCGAGGAATAAGAGAGTGATCCCAAAAGTCATGAAATGACTCAAGGGATCACCCTCTTATTTCTCGATTAACGCATATTATTCATATTCCGCAATATCCAAAATAAGCTTCTTGGTATCCTCCCATCCCAGACAGGGATCGGTAATGGATTTGCCGTAGACGCCTCTGCCTACCTTCTGAGCCCCCTCTTCGATGTAGCTTTCGATCATCAGTCCCTTGACGAGACTGTGAATATCGGAATTCAGTTTGCGGCTGTGCATGACCTCCTTGGCGATACGGATCTGCTGCTTGTACTGTTTGTCCGAATTGTTATGGTTTGTGTCAATGATGGCGGCAGGATATTTCAGATCCCGTTCTCCGTAGAGCTGCAGCAAAAGCTGCAGATCTTCATAGTGATAGTTGGGAAGGCTGCGTCCGTACTTGTTGACGGCTCCCCGCAGTACCGTGTGGGAGAGCTCGTTGCCGGTGGTGCTTACTTCATATCCACGGTATGTAAAGGTGTGGGAATGCTGGGAGGCAAAAACGGAATTGAGCATTACCGTAAAATCTCCGCTGGTGGGATTCTTCATACCGGCAGGAACGTCGAAGCCGCTGACGGTGAGTCGGTGCTGCTGATCCTCCACGGAGCGGGCGCCAATGGCAACATAGGAGAGGATATCGGAAACGTACAGCCAGTTTTCCGGATAAAGCATTTCATCCGCAGGCGTCAGATGGGATTCCTCCAGAGCCCGGATGTGCATTTTACGCATGGCCAGCAGACCGCTCAGCAAGTCGGGCTTCTCCTTCGGATCGGGCTGATGGACAATGCCCTTATAGCCTTCCCCTGTGGTACGGGGTTTGTTTGTGTAGATTCGGGGAATCAGAATCAGTTTGTCCTTTACCTGATCGTTGAGGGCTGCAAGTCGGCTGATATAGTCACAGACGGAATCCTCATTGTCTGCGGAGCAGGGGCCGATAATCAGAAGGAATTTGCCGGACTCCCCCCGGATGACCGCTTTGATCTCTTCATCCCGTGCCTTTTTTATGGCGGCCAGATGAGCCGGAACCGGAAGCTGCTCTTTGATCTCCTCAGGTGTGGGAAGCTTTTGAATAAATGTGAAACTCATAATACCTCTTTTCTGTCACGCAGAATGTCTGCCGCAAGTTGTTTTTATTAAGTCGGATGATACCGTTTTGCCGGGAGACGGTAGGGTCTCCTGACAAGGGTACAGTGGCCTCTGAGAAAAAGGCTACTTTTTCAGTGTAGCACAAATTGAAAAAAAGAAAAGAAAAATATCATGTTTTTCTGCGGGAGAATCGTATCAGCTCCTTCTTGATGCAAAAATAGAAGAAAAAAGAGGAAAACAGCTCGCCCAGCAGCATTCCCCACAGATACCCCTGTATGCCGATTTTGGGAATCAGAAACAGGACACATCCAAGGCGAATCCCCAAGGCGGTGACATTGATGAGAAAGCCGGTGCCTACCTTTCCAAGACCCTGGAGGATGCTTGAGAGAGTGGTGTGAAGATAGAGAAAGGGACAAAGGAAGCTGAGGGTTCGAATAAAGGTTCCGGCCAGCATGCTTCCGAACAGAAGATCTCCCAGAAATCTTCCGAAGACAAAAAAGAGTAAAGTAAAGAAGAGACCCAGAGTAAGGGAGAACATCAGAGCCTGGGCGATGGTTTTTTTGATCCTTCGATAGTTGCCTGTGGACTGAGCTTCCGATACCAGAGGCAGAAGCAGGACAGCCGCGGAATTGGTAAAGGCGGAAGGGAAAAAAACGAGACTGAAGGCCATTCCTGTCAGTACACCGTAAATACTGAGAGCCGTTTCGGAGGCATAGCCGTAGAGCCGCAGTCCCTGAGGGATGGAGGCGGCTTCAAAGCTTCCCAAAAGAGAAAGGATCAGCCGATTGACGGTAAGGGGCAGAGACAATGTCAGAAGATCCTTAAGATACCGGAAGGAGAAGAGGGGAGCACCCTCCTGCGTACCGCCAAGCTCTTTATAAAGGGAGAAAAAGGAGGTGAGAAAGGCGGCTGCATCTCCCAGTACCATGCCAACGGCCAGCAATGTGACGGCGGGCTGTTGTCCCTGCTCTTCAAGGAAAAAACAAAGCAGGAAGACGGAGCCCACGCGAACGGTCTGTTCCACCAGCTGAGTACAGGCCGGAAGGGCTGTCTTTTTCAGGCCGTAACAGTAGCCCCGAAGACAGGATTGCAGAGCCGCAAAGGGCAGGGAGAGAGAGCAGATTCTCAGAAGAGGGGCACAGCGCGGCTCCTTCAAATAGAAGAGTGAGAGGGCCTCTGCCTGTCCGTAGAGAAGGAGGGAAATGAGGAGAGACAATGACAGAGTAAAAAGAGCGCCGGTACACAGGTAGGTGCGGGCTTTCTGTCCGTTTCCGGCAGCTTTTTCCCTGGCAGCATAGCGTGAGAGGGCAGTCTGTATTCCTGCGGCCGTAACGGCAAAGGAGAGTGAGAGAAGGGGACCCAGGAGCTGGTAAATCCCCATGGCTTCTTCTCCGAAACGATGAGAAATGAAGATACGGAAGAAAAATCCGATCACTCGTGTCACAAGCCCTGTAGCTGTCAGAAGAAGGGTACCAAGGAGGAGAGGATTGTTTTTGTAACGCAGCATATGCAGCATAAGCAAACTCCGAAGGAGGTGTTGTTTTCAGTATATGAGAGAGGCTTCATTGACAGAACAGAGGCCGGGTGTTATATTGAAGTCCGAACACAGAAACAAACATGGGGTATGTCGGAGCAAAGGAGTTGTGGCATGAGACAAAAAGGTGCAAGGGTAGCAGTGGGATTGTCGGGAGGCGTGGATTCCTCCGTGGCTGCTTATCTTCTGAAGGAAGAGGGCTATGACGTAATTGGTGTTACCATGCAGACATGGAGAGAGGGACAGGAGCATGCCGCTCAGGGGGAGACTATGGCGGCGGATGCAAAACGAGTGGCGGAGGCGCTGGAGCTTCCCCATTATATCATAGACGCAGGGGAGGTATTCGCCCACCGCGTCATAGCTCCCTTTGTGGAGTCCTATTGTCAGGGCAAGACTCCCAATCCCTGCGTGATTTGCAACCGATACGTCAAGTGGGAGTCATTGCTTAAGGCCGGAAGAGAGCTGGGGGCGGAGTATATTGCCACCGGTCATTATGCCGGAGTGGTGCAGCTGCCGGGAGGGCGCTTTACCCTAAGAAAGGCAGTAGGGGCAGATAAGGATCAGACCTATGCCCTGTTTAACCTGACACAGGAGCAGCTGTCCCGAACACGGATGCCGATAGGTGCATACAGGAAAGAAGAGGTCAGAAACATAGCAAGAGAGAAAAAAATTCCCGTGGCGAACAAACCGGACAGTCAGGAGATCTGTTTTATTCCAAATAACGATTATGCTGCCTATATTGCAAGGAAGAAAGGAAAAATGGAAGAAGGGAATTTTGTGACAAAGACGGGAGAGATCCTGGGACCTCATAGGGGGATCATGCATTATACCATCGGGCAGCGAAAGGGTTTGAACCTGAGCATGGGACACCCCGTATTTGTTACAGAAATCCGTCCGGAAACGGGTGAGGTAGTGATTGGCGACAGTAAGGAGCTGTTTAAAGATCGATTGATCTGCGCCAACGTGAATTGGATGGCGATAGAGAGTCTTATCCGGGAAAGACCTGCCATAGCGAAGATTCGATATGCCCACAGAGGAGAACCATGCCTCCTGAGACCTCTGAAGGATGGGCGTGTGGAGGTGGTTTTTGAAGAACCGGTACGCGCCATCACTCCGGGACAGGCAGTGGTGTTTTATGAAGAGGACTATCTTTTGGGAGGAGGCATCATAGAAAAGCAGTAGTGCTCCTCCTTTCTTGATTTCTTCTTATCAAAGAAGCGGAGCAGATTTTATATTCCGTATTGTATTTTTGTGAGCAGAGATTGTCAAGGAAGTGTTTTTTTGTTACAATCTGGGAGAAAAGCAAAACCACGGAGGAAGATGCCAAATGTCTGCGGTGATAAAGAGGCTTCCCAATCTGATCACGATTTTGCGGATCGCGGGAGCATCGGGATTGATATTTACCAAATCATTTTCCACAAATTTCTATGCCTTATATACCTTTTGCGGGATCAGTGACGTGTTG
Organism: Lachnospiraceae bacterium; assembly: GCA_017396675.1. Lineage (GTDB taxonomy): Bacteria > Bacillota > Clostridia > Lachnospirales > Lachnospiraceae > SFDP01. The sequence continues at coordinate 47,969 of JAFQLB010000052.1, read as the reverse complement.
GACGGAGCCATTGCCAGGCTCTGCAAGGCCACCAGTGAACTGGGAGCCAAGCTGGACAGTGCGGCAGATCTATTGTTTTACGGCATCATGCTGATCAAGCTGTTTCCGGTGATGTGGGCGGTGCTTCCGGAAGAAATCTGGAGGCTGGTGGCTGCAGTGATTCTGATGCGGCTGATCACCTACACCATGTCGGCAGTCAAATACCATCAATTCTCTGCCCGTCACACACGGATGAATAAGATCAGCGGATTGGCCATCTTTACCATACCCTATGTGATCCACCATCCTTTTGCGGTTCCCGTTTGCTTCGCCATTGCGGTCATTGCCGGGATCGCGTCTCTGGAGGAGATGATATTTCTGTACCGGAAACGAGAGGAAAGAAACATACCCGTTGAATGAGGGATAGAGAAATTACTGAGAATCGGATCGAAAAAATGATGGCATGGATAGGATGGGAACAGAATTTCTCCTTTTGTCATATAGTATAGAAAAATGAAAAAAAAGGAGAAATCTAGTATGTCAACCTTTTACAATCAGGCAACTCTGTCCTACAACGACAATGTAATCAATTCTAACGTTGTGACAGGAGAGCTGGTGGAAGTACTGTCTGCGGCCAAGACGTCATTGACGGAGGATTATCGGGTAGGAGACAGAGTGACGTATACGATCAGTATTGTGAATTCCGGAACCGCTGCACTGAACGGGCTGACGGTAACGGATGATTTGGGTACGTATCCCTTTGGGATCCGGACGCTGACGCCATTAACTTACGCAACGGGATCGGTCAAATATTTTCAGAACGGAGTACTGCAGACGGGTGTCGGTGTGAATGAGGGACCGCCTCTGGTATTTAGTGGAATCAATGTTCCCGCAGGAGGCAATGTGGTATTGGTTTATGAGGCTTTGGTCAATTCCTATGCCCCGCCCTCTGCCGGCAGTACCATTACAAACAATGCGGTGATTACAGGAGCAGGAATCACAGAGGTGCGAGTAACGGACACGATCACGGCAGCCTCCGGTGCATCCCTGATCATCAGCAAATCCATGTGTCCCGAGTCTGTGGTGGAAAACGGCCAGTTAGTCTACACCTTTGTCATCCAGAACACTGGAAATACTGCGGCAGTGACAACAGATAATGTGCAGGTAACGGATCAGTTCAATCCGATTCTGAATCCCATTACCGTCACCTATAACGCCCAACCTTGGACGGCACCGGCAAATTACACGTATTCCGATGAGACCGGACTGTTTCAGACGGTACCCGGTCAGATTACCGTGCCGAGCGCTTCCTATGTACAGGATGATGAGACCGGACAGTGGACAGTGACTCCGGGAGTCAGCGTCCTCAAAGTATCCGGAATTGTATAATACGAGAAAGATTGATATTCGGTACAGACTGATACCGTCAGACAGCCGCCTCTGTTGAGGCGGCTGTAATTGTACCGAGTACTGCAGAAATCCGGCGCGGGAAAGGCTTTAATCAGCGTTTCCCTAGTTGTTCTCACGCAGCAGCTTGTTTACACTCACCAGCTTGACACACAGAGCAAAGGCCAAGACGGCTTCTTTCAACTCGGGAAGCTCCGGGAAGGTGGGAGCAATCCGGATATTGGTATCCTGAGGATCCTTACCGTAGGGATAGGAAGCACCGGCTTCTGTCAGGATCAGCCCCAGCTCCTTGCACTTGGCTACGATGTCAATGGCACAGCCGGGCATGGAATCAAAGGAGATAAAGTAGCCGCCTCTGGGTCTGGTGCAGACACCGATGTCCAGTCCCCCAAGCTCCTTTTCCAGGGTATCGGCTACCAGCTCGAACTTGGGACGCATCAGCTCGGCGTGCTTGTCCATATGTGCCTGAAGTCCGGCAAAGTCCTTGAAGAATCTGGCGTGACGCAGCTGATTGATCTTATCGTGGCCGATGGTCTGAATGCTCATCTGATGCAGAATGTGCTTCACGTTGGCCGGAGAGGAGGCAATGGCCGATATTCCGGAACCGGGGAAGCTGATTTTGGAGGTGGAGGAGAAAATGTAGTACATATCCGGATTACCGGCCTTGTCACATTCCTCCTTGATGCTTAAAATCTCATCTCTGTTGTCCGGATACAGATGGTGCAGAGAGTAGGCATTATCCCAGTAGATCCGGAAATCCGGTGCGGCAGGACGCAGATTGGCGAACCGGCGCACCGTTTCGTCGGAATAACTGATTCCCGTCGGGTTGGAATACTTGGGAACACACCAGATACCCTTAACGGCAGGGTCATTATTCACGTGCTTTTCTACCAGATCCATATCGGGACCGTCCTCATACAGAGGAATATTGATCATCTCGATGCCGAAATACTCCGTGATCTTAAAATGCCTGTCATAACCCGGTACGGGACAAAGAAACTTTACCTCGTCAAGCTTGCACCAGGGGGTATGTCCGTTGACACCCTGAGTCACGGAACGGGATACTGTGTCATACATAATATTTAAGCTGGAGTTGCCGCAGATCACCACATTGTCTTTTTCCACAGACATCATGGCGGCCATCAGCCGGCGGCACTCACCGATACCGTCCAGGTCACCGTAGGTACGGGTGTCATTTCCCAGCAGCGTACGCATATCAGACTTGCTGTTGATCTCATCCATCATAGGCATAGAAAGATCCAGCTGGTTAAAGTCCGGCTTGCCTCTGGCAATGTTCAGGCGCATGCCCTTACCCTTTGTCACTTCAAATTCTTTTTCCAGAGTATCCTTCAATGCAAGCAGCTCCTGTTTATCAAGCTCTTTATATGGTTTCATACTGATCCTTCCTCCGATTTTTTTCATTGTTCTTTCCAGTGTATCAAAAAAAGAGAGAGGTTGCAAGCGGCGCAGAACGTTTTAGATGATTATATTTCTTGCACCACAGATACTTCATGATGTATCGTGTAGTGGAAGATATCGTGTTTGTTGACAACATTTATGCGTTTAGATGGATATCTGCATAAAAATATGGTAAAATGCACCATGAAGGATATTGTCTGAAAGAACCTGATCAGAACAGCAGTATTTCCGGAAAGGGGAGAATACGACAGATGAGAAATCACGAGGTAACCACGAGGCAGCCGCTGTTAAACGACAGAGGAGAACTCAGAGAGCCGGGATGGGCCAGATCTCTGGTGTTTACATATGACAGGAAGGATATCAAGGCTCCGGCATTCCGTATCAAGGAATGGGACTATTACCTTGTGATAGGGCAGGGCTTCGGGCTGGCGTTCACCGTATCGGATAACGGCTATGTGGGTCTGCAGTCCGTATCATTACTGGATTTTGAAAAGCCCTGGGAACATACGGAGACCATTCTGAATGCATTTCCTATGGGGAAATTGAAGCTGCCGGCAGATTCTTCCTCGGGAAATACCCGGTATCGGGACAAACGGCTGTCCCTTGAATTTTTGGTGGAAGAGGGAAGCAGAAGGATCCGCTGCTCCTTTGAGCGGTTTCTGGGAGATAAGCCCTTTGCCTGCGATATTACGCTGGCACAGCCTCCCATGGATACCATGGTCATCGCCACTCCCTGGAAGGAGAAAAAGACGGCCTTTTACTACAATCAGAAGATCAACTGCATGCCTGCCTCCGGATGGGCGGAGTTTGACGGTAGAAGATACGAGTTGGATCCTGCCCTGGACTTCGGGACGCTGGACTGGGGAAGAGGCGTGTGGACATATGATAATCGCTGGTATTGGGGCTCCGGCAACGGCGTAGTGGAGGGTAAGCCCTTCGGTTTTAATATCGGCTATGGATTTGGAGATACTTCCGCGGCCACTGAGAATATACTGTTTTATGACGGAGTGGGACACAAGCTTTCGGAGGTCACCTTCCACATTCCAAAGGACAGCTATGTAAAGCCCTGGCAGTTTACCTCCGATGACGGAAGGTTTGAGATGGAGTTTGTTCCTATCATCGACAGAGCGGCACATACGGCCATGGTGATCGTGGAGACGAACCAGCATCAGGTCTTTGGAAGGATGACCGGCAAGGCGGTACTGGATGACGGAAAGGTGCTTGAGATCAAGGACCTGCTCTGCTTTGCGGAGGAGGTACACAACCGATATTAGGGGAGGCAAATATGAGAAATGCGGATATTTGTATTGTAGGTGCCGGGCCGGCAGGGATATTTACGGCTCTGGAGCTGGTAAGACAAAACAGCGGACGGCGTATTTTGATTGTGGAAAAGGGAAGACCGATTGGGGAAAGGAAATGTCCCAAGGTTCAGACAAAGGTATGTGTAAATTGTAAGCCCTATTGCCATATTACCACGGGATTTTCGGGGGCAGGAGCCTTTTCCGACGGCAAGCTGTCCTTAAGCTATGAGGTGGGAGGCGATCTTCCGGAGCTGATCGGAGAGAACTTTGCACAGGAGATGATCGACTACACGGACAGGATCTATCTGGAATTCGGAGCCGATACAAGGGTGGAAGGTGTAGGAAATGAAAAAGAGATAAAGGACATCCGTAAACGGGTAATCCAGGCGGGGCTGAAGCTGGTGGACTGCCCCATCCGTCATCTGGGAACGGAAAAAGCCCAGCAGATTTACGGCAGCATTCAGCAGTATCTGACAGACCATGGAGTAGAGATTCTGTTCGGCTATCGCTGCAGGGATCTGATCATAGAGGGGGATGTGTGCAAAGGAGTGATCATAGAGGAAGCCTCCGGAAAAGGGCAGGAGCAAAGCATCTATGCCCGGGATATTGTGGTGGCCACCGGAAGAAAGGGCGCCGGGTGGCTGGAGGAGCTCTGCAGCAGATACGGACTGGATCATAAGCCGGGGACGGTGGATATCGGTGTCCGGGTAGAGGTACGCAATGAGATCATGGAGGATGTGAACAACATTCTGTACGAGTCCAAGCTGATCGGATATCCCCTGCCCTTTAAGAATAAGGTGCGTACCTTCTGCCAGAATCCGGGAGGCTTTGTCAGTCAGGAAAACTACGACAACGATCTTGCCGTGGTGAACGGACACTCCTATAAGGAACTGAAGTCTTCCAATACAAACCTGGCCATTCTGTGCTCTCACAATTTTACCTATCCCTTCAATCAGCCCATTGCCTACGCCCAGAAGGTGGGAGAGCTGACCAATATGCTGGGAGACGGCAAGATTCTGGTACAGCGCTACGGAGATATTCTGGACGGTAAGCGGACGTGGCAGAAGGAATTGAATCAGTCCAATGTGAAACCCACGCTGCCGGATGCAGTGGCAGGTGACATTACGGCGGCCATGCCGTATCGCGCCATGCTCAATATCATCAACTTTATTCAGGCAGTGGATCACGTGGTACCGGGGTTTGCGGCCAACGAAACGCTGCTCTACTCTCCGGAACTCAAATTCTACAGCAACCGGATCAAAATGACGCCGGATTTTACCACCAATCTGGCAGGTCTGTATTGTTTGGGCGATTCCAGCGGCTGGACCAGAGGATTGATGATGGCTTCCATGATGGGTGTGCTGATGGGACAGAGGCTGGCCGGAAAAAAGTAGCTGTTTTGGGGGGATCCAACTTTGACTTTCGAGATTTATCGCCTCCTGCTTTTCAAATGCCCGTTAGCGACCCTGCACGTGAACTCACCCTTAGGAGCCCGTAAATATAATCATCACAGTAGAATACAAACGGCTATCATAAGAACGCCTTGAAAAAAGCCCGGTCATTTGAGCTTGGGAGATACAGGCGCACAGGTGTCAGCGCGAATCGGACAAGGATGTCCGATTCAGCTTCTGTTGGAATGGACTCCAATCAGAAGCGGCGCGTCACAAATCATAATCTGTGCGCGCCTGTGCCTCCCAAGCCAATACGACCGGTTTTTTCTTGAAGTTTGGTGATAGCTGTTTGTATCCTACTGTGGATTATCATCTTCTATGGGCTCCTAAGGGCTCAGACAACGTTTCGGGTCGCAGCATGGTTGAAAAGCAGGAGGCTGATAAATCCAACGAAAGTCTGCAGAACGGATTCCTCCGAAGCAGAAGGTGGTCGTCCCTCCGGCACTTTTTTCGGTTTACGTTTTCTTAATCTCACCGTCGATTAGGGCGAGGGATCATAGAGGGGCGTCTCAAAGGGCGCCTCTTTTTTGTACTTTTCCACCAGGTTGGCGGACTGTTTGATGGGACGGATGGTTCCGGCGCCGGCAATGCATCCGCCGGGACAGGCCATGCCCTCCAGCAGATAGCCGTTGTATTTACCGGCCTTGGCAAGTGCCATCATCTTTCGGCATTCCCGCAGATCCTCCGCTCCGGCGATCTTCATTTCCACTTCAGGAGCCAGCTTGAGGACAACCTCCTGTACCGCGGAAGCAACGCCGCCGCTGACGGCAAAGCCGCGGCCGCCGCCGGAAGCCTGATTCAGAGGTTCGTTGCCTTCCACGTCGGCAAACCAGACATCCTTAGCCTCAAACATCCCCTGCAGCTCTTCAAAGGTAAGGACGAAGTCCACATCGCTTCGGATATGCGCCCGGCTGGCCTCCAGCTTCTTGGCTGCACAGGGACCGATGAAACATACCTTGGCGTCGGGATGCTCCTTTTTCACCATACGGGCGGTGAGGACCATGGGGGTCAGGGTCATGGAGATGTGATCGAACTGGTCGGGGAAGTAGGTCTCCACCATGGAGATCCAGGCTGGGCAGCAGGAAGTACCCATATAGGTGTTTTTGCCCGGAATCCGTTCCAGATATTCACGGGCTTCGTCAAGCGTACACAGGTCGGCTCCCACAGCCACTTCAACAACGGATTCAAAGCCAAGAATGCGCATAGCGGCTGTCAGCTTTTCGGGAGGCAAAAGATCGCCAAACTGACCCACAAAGGCGGGAGCCACAATGGCATAGACCTTGAAGCCGGACTTCATGGCATGGATCAGCTGGAAGATCTGCCCTTTATCCACGATGGCACCGAAGGGGCAGCTGACAAGGCACTGTCCGCAGGAGACACACTTATCATAGTCGATCCGGGCGCGGCCGTGCTCGTCGGAGCCTATGGCGTCCATACCGCAGGCGACTTCGCAGGGACGCTCCATTCTGACGATGGCGTGATAGGGGCAGGCATCCGCGCACTTACCGCATTTGATGCATTTATCCTGAAGAATGACGGATTTTCCCTGCTTGAAGGTAACCGCATCCCTGGGGCAGACCTGCTGACAGCTTCGGCTCAAGCAGCCCTGACAGACGTCGGTGACCCGTACCTGCTTGGTGGGACAGGCATTACAGGCGTAGTTGATGATATTGATCAGGGGAGGGTCATAGTATTTTTCCGCGATGGCACTGGCACTGATACCGTCGGACAGTGCCTTGTGCTCATAGACGGGGCGCAGAGGCAGACCGATGGCAAGACGGACACGCTCGCCGGCAATGGCTCGTTCCAGAAAGATGGATTCCCGGTGGGAGGCCATTTCTCCGGGAACGATACGGTAGGGAATTTCTTCGATTTTTCGTCCGTATTCACCTCCCTCATAGGCCAATCGGGCAACCTCCGTAAATACTTTTTTTCTGACTTCCGTAACAAAGGAATCATATCCGCGCATGTAAGCTCCTCCAATCAGGGATTATTGTTGTAATTGAAAAGGCAGTGCCTTGCGTAAGATCGGTACTGTAAAAACGGCGATTCCGCCTCCAATCAGAGCTGTGATCAACTGAGGATAGCTGAAGGTGGCGGAAAGAACCTCAGACATGGGACCCTTCAGTATGCCCATATCCGTAAGCATTGGAGAGAGCAGACCACAAATCAGCCACACGACTGTCAGATAGAGAACGGCAAACTTTCCCAAAGCGGCACAAAGCCAGGCAAATATCTGCCTTGCGGAAATGCTGTCAGCAGGGTCTCGAAGCAGACAGAGCAAAACGGAGAATACCGTATTGCCAACCATAATAGCGGGTACGGTCAGGATCTGAGGGGCAATCCCCAGAAGGAAGGCCAGCAGCGGAGAGATCAGGGAGATTGCGATTGCTCCGGGAAGTCCTGTGGTCAAGGCGGCAACTGCGAGAATCGCATTGACACAGGAGCCGGTAACCAACTGACCGGCCGGTTTTGTAACTGCCTGCAGCACAATCAGCAAAGCCATCAGCACGCCGGTTTGCGAGATGACGAGGAGTTTTTGATGGGTTTGTTTTTGGCTTTTCATATTCATTTTCCTCACTACAATTCTATAATCGAATAAATTTCGGTTTTCTTTCTTTAAAAATCGTATAATACGAGAAGCCGCATTCTTTCAGGATGTCTTCTGCCAAACGAAAGTGATCGGCCATGTCCTCCGGACGATGGGCGTCGGAGCCTACAGTAATAATCTCACCGCCAAGCTCCCTGTAACGCCGGATCACCTCAGTACAGGGATGGGGCTGAGCCAGTCCTTTTTTGATGCCTCCGGTATTGATCTCAATTCCTTTTCCGGCATGGATGAGATGGTGGAGAATAGAATCCAGATAATCTCCGTAGGTATGGTAGGAATATGTTTTCTCCTCATAGGGAGCATATCGGATGATGTAATCCAGGTGGCCGTAGACGTCAAAGTCATGGAATACGGACAGATTATCCAGAATTGACTGAAAATAGATGCCGTAGGCCTCTTCCTTTGTCTTGCCCCGATAATAGTTGGGATAGTAGACATCGATTCCTTCGCACAGGTGAGAGGAGGCAATGATAAATTCAAAGGGCCAGGCTGACGCATATTCCGTAATTTCTCTGCCCTTATGGGAGAGGATGCCAAGCTCCACTCCGAAATGAACCTCTATCTCCCCCGCATATTTTTCCCGCAGCCGGAGACACTCTTCGTAATAGGGAGGAGTATCCAGCTGAAAGGTAAGCTCCGGCGACTGAGGAAAAGGGATCAGACCGATATCGTGATGCTCTGTGAAGCAAAGGGATTTTAGGTCCAGACGGATGCCGTGAAGGATCATGGATTCCATGGAAGCCCGGGAGTCGCAGGAATGGGCGCTGTGCAGGTGATAATCTGAATAAATTGCCATAAGAACTCCTTTCATACGTATGAAGTATAGTGCATATTTTCAAAAAATGCAAAGGGTTGGAAATATTTTGTATTTCTTCTTGCGTTTTAAAAGATAATTAGGTACAATAAGCTTGCTGATAAAAATTTGACAAGAAGTATAAAATTATTTTCAGGAGGAATGAAAAATGGCAGTAAGAGTAGCAATCAACGGTTTTGGCCGCATTGGCCGTCTTGCCTTCAGACAGATGTTCGAAGCAGAAGGATATGAAGTAGTAGCGATCAACGATCTGACAAGTCCTGATATGTTGGCACATCTTTTAAAATACGATACGGCTCAGGGATCTTATAAGTATGCATCCACGGTTGAAGCCGGTGAAGATTATATTTCCGTAAACGGAAAAAAGATTACGATTTATTCCAATACCAATGCAGCGGAGCTTCCTTGGGGTGAGCTGGATGTAGACGTAGTTCTGGAATGTACCGGTTTCTATACCTCCAAGGCCAAATCCGAGGCACACTTGAAGGCAGGTGCCAAGAAGGTTGTTATCTCTGCCCCTGCAGGCAATGATCTGCCCACTATCGTTTACAATGTAAATCATACGAACCTGACGGCAGAGGATAAGATCATCTCCGCAGCCTCCTGTACCACCAACTGCCTGGCGCCCATGGCGAAGGCTCTGAATGATTTTGCAACCATCAAATCCGGTATCATGACTACCGTGCATGCCTATACCGGCGACCAGATGATTCTGGACGGTCCTCAGAGAAAGGGCGACAAGAGAAGAAGCCGCGCAGGTGCCTGCAACATCGTTCCCAACTCTACCGGTGCAGCCAAGGCCATCGGGCTTGTCATTCCCGAACTGAACGGCAAACTCATCGGTTCCGCACAGCGTGTTCCTACCCCCACCGGCTCCACCACGATTCTGGTGGCTTCCGTTGAGAAAACGGTGACCAAGGAAGAGATCAATGAAGCTATGAAGGCAGCCGCTTCCGAATCTTTTGGCTACAACACCGACGAGATCGTATCCTCCGATGTGATCGGCAGCACCTACGGCTCCATCTTTGATGCGACTCAGACCATGGTAGGTCCTGACAATCTGGTACAGGTAGTGGCCTGGTATGACAATGAGAACTCTTATGTCAGCCAGATGGTAAGAACCATCAAATACTTTGCTGAATTGGGCTAATAAAGGAAAGACCTATAAGGGTCCGGTCTTTGGACCGGGCCCTTTCAATATGAGAATATAAGGAGGCATGTTATGTCACTGAACAAAAAATCCGTGGATGATTTGAATGCAAAAGGAAAACGAGTTCTGGTAAGATGCGATTTTAATGTTCCCTTGAAGGAAGGTGCTATTACGGATGAAACCCGTATTGTAGCCGCATTACCCACCATCAACAAGCTGATCGATGACGGAGCCAAGGTGATCCTGTGTTCCCATTTGGGCAAAGTAAAAAACGGTCCCAACGAAGGAGAATCCCTTGCCCCCGTTGCCAAGCGTCTGTCTGAGAAGCTGGGAAAGGAAGTTGTTTTCGTATCCGACTACAATGTAACCGGTGAGGCGGCCACGGCAGCCGTTGCCGCCATGAAGGAAAAGGATGTGGTTCTGCTTCAGAATACCCGTTTCCGCGGTAAGGAAGAAACAAAGAACGGAGAGGAGTTCTCCGCAGAGCTGGCAGAACTCTGTGACGCCTACGTGTGTGATGCCTTCGGTTCTTCTCACAGAGCCCATGCTTCCGTGGCAGGCGTAACGGATGTGGTTCGTGCCAAGGGCGGCGATTGTGCCGTGGGATATCTGATGCAGAAGGAGATTGATTTCCTGGGCAATGCGGTAGAGTCTCCCGTGCGTCCCTTTGTGGCCATTCTGGGCGGAGCCAAGGTGGCAGATAAGCTGAATGTGATTTCCAATCTTCTGGAAAAATGCGATACCCTGATCATCGGCGGCGGTATGGCGTTTACCTTCCTGAAGGCGCAGGGAATGGAGATCGGCAGATCTCTGGTGGATGATGAGAAGCTGGAGTATTGCAAGGAAATGATGAAAAAGGCCGAAGCTCTCGGCAAGAAGCTGCTCCTGCCCGTGGATGCGGCGGTAGCAGAAGCGTTTCCCTCCCCCATTGACGCTGAGATTGCCGTAGATTACGTCGCTGCGGATGCGATTCCGGCAGATAAAATGGGACTGGATATCGGTCCCAAATCGGCAGCTATGTTTGCCGAGGCAGTAAAGACTGCCAAGACCGTTGTCTGGAACGGCCCCATGGGAGTATTCGAAAATCCTGTTCTGGCCAAGGGAACCATTGAAGTGGCCAAGGCTCTGGCGGAGACGGATGCTACCACCATTATCGGCGGCGGAGATTCCGCAGCAGCCGTAAATCAGCTGGGATTTGCGGATAAGATGTCTCATATTTCCACAGGCGGCGGCGCGTCTCTGGAATTTTTGGAAGGCAAGGTTCTGCCCGGTGTAGCGGCGGCAGATGACAAATAGGCAAATAATGAAACCAACACACATAAAAGGAGATAACATTATGGCAAGAAGAAAAATCGTAGCCGGTAACTGGAAGATGAATATGACGCCAAGTGAGGCAGTGAAGCTGACGGAGGAGCTCAATCCCCTGGTGGCAAGTGATGACGTTGATGTTGTTTACTGTGTGCCTGCCATCGATATTACTACCGTGGTGGAGGCAGTGAAGGGAACCAAGGTTGCCGTAGGTGCTCAGAATCTGTATTTTGAGGACAAAGGCGCTTATACCGGCGAGATCGCAGCTCCCATGCTGGTAGACGCCGGCGTGAAGTACGTGATCATCGGTCATTCCGAGAGACGTGAGTATTTCAAGGAAGACGATGCCATGCTCAATAAAAAGGTGAAGAAGGCATTGGAGGCCGGTTTGATCCCGATCCTTTGCTGCGGAGAATCTCTGGAGCAGAGAGAAATGGGTGTTACCATGGATTGGATCCGTTTCCAGATCAAATCCGATCTGGTGGGTGTTACCGCAGAGCAGGTAGCCTCCCTGGTGATTGCTTATGAACCCATCTGGGCCATCGGAACAGGCAAGACGGCAACGACCGAACAGGCGCAGGAGGTCTGCAAGGGCATTCGTGAGTGCATCGCAGAGATGTATGATCAGGCTACTGCTGAGGCTGTACGTATCCAGTACGGAGGTTCCGTCAACGGCGGCAATGCAGCGGAGCTGTTTGCTCAGCCCGACATTGACGGAGGTCTGGTAGGAGGCGCTTCTCTGAAGGCTGACTTCGGTAAGATCGTAAACTACAAATAAGCTGCTGTAGATATCCTTACACTGCAAATAAGCAATATAGCAAAGGGCTGTTTCTTCGAAATATGGATGAAGAAGCGGCCTTTTTGTGTAAGCTGCGGGAGAACGGCGGGGGAAAGGTACATTTTCTTTTTGTTTGAAATTGCTTTGACGCAGTGTTGGAATTGGAGTAAAATGGGAGACAGAAGGAAGCTGCTTCCGGGGGAGGAAGGAGCAGTATGAGACACAGGAGGCGCGTATGGGCGGTTTTTTTGCAGTGGCATCAAAGGAAGATTGTGTGTTTGATCTGTTTTTCGGAACGGATTATCATTCTCACCTGGGAACGAGAAGAGGCGGTATGGCCGTCTATGGGAAGAAGGGCTTTGACCGTTCCATTCATAATATAGAAGATTCTCCCTTCCGTACCAAGTTTGCCAAGGATGTGAACAGTATGGAGGGATATCTGGGAATAGGCTGTATTTCTGATTATGAACCGCAGCCTTTAATTGTGCGTTCCCACCACGGTACTTATTCCATTATGACCATCGGGAAAATCAACAACACGGATGAGATCGTGAGCAGAATATTTAAAGATGGGAACATTCACTTTCTGGAAATGAGCGGCGGAGATATCAACCCCACGGAGCTGGTGGCCTCCATCCTCAATCAGAAGGAGAGCCTGACAGAGGGGATCCGGTATGCCCATGAGATCATCCGGGGATCCATTACCATTGTAATTATGACGCCGGAGGGGATCCTTGCCGCCAGAGACAGGATGGGAAGGACACCCGTTGTTATCGGAAGAAAGGAAGGGGCCTACTGCGTTTCCTTTGAGTGCTTTGCTTACCTGAATCTGGGCTACAGCGATTACAAGGAGCTGGGGCCGGGAGAGATCGTGAAGATCACCCCGGAGGAAGTAACGACGCTGGTACCGCCGGGATCACAAATGAAGATATGCACCTTTTTGTGGGTCTATTACGGCTATCCTTCTTCTTCCTATGAAGGAGTCAGCGTGGAGCAGATGCGTTACAACTGCGGGAGACTACTGGCAGGAAGGGATCAGGCAGATGCGGATACGGTGGCAGGTGTACCGGATTCGGGAACACCTCATGCCATCGGGTATTCCAATGCTTCAGGAATTCCCTTTTCCAGACCTTTTATCAAATATACGCCTACCTGGCCAAGATCCTTTATGCCCAGTATCCAGAGCAAACGGGATATGATCGCCAAGATGAAGCTGATTCCGGTTCACGATCTGATCAGAGAGAAAAGTCTGCTCCTCATTGACGACTCCATCGTGCGGGGAACCCAATTACGGGATACGGCGGAATTTTTGTATCAGAGCGGAGCCAGAGAGGTACATGTAAGACCGGGCTGCCCACCCATCGTATTCAGCTGCAAATATTTGAATTTTTCCAGATCTACCTCCGTTATGGATCTGATCTGCAGAAAGGTGATTGCAGGACTGGAAGGGGAGCATTATAAGGAAGAAGTCCTTCAGGAATACGTGGATCCGGATTCCGAACGATATGCCCGGATGAATGAAGTGATCCGGCAGGACATGAATTTTACCTCTCTCAGATATCACCGCCTGGATGATATGATAGAGGCTGTGGGCATCTCTCCCTGTAAGCTGTGTACCTATTGTTGGAACGGTAAGGATGCGTAGGTGGCGATATGGAGAGAACAGGTAAATGTATCGTGATGGCAGCCGGCGACCTGACCGTTTCCCAGATCCCTGTGGGAGAGGAGGATCTCTGCATCGCCGTGGACGGAGGATATGAATACTGCCGTATGCTGGGACTGCATCCCCATTACATTCTGGGAGATTTCGATTCTCTTCCTGCTTTTGACGGAAGCGGCGAGGCCGCACAGCAGCTGGATGAGATACGCACCCGTACACCCCAACGGGTGGTGACACTGCCCCCGGAAAAGGATGAAACGGACACCTTTGCGGCCCTGAAGCTGGGACTGTCTCTGGGATATCAGGAGTTTTGCATCTACGGCGGCATGGGAGGCAGACTGGAGCATACCATAGCCAATATCCAATGCTTACGATATCTGAAGGAGCAGGGGGCTGCGGGATATCTGATGGACGGTACCGGCATGGTGCTGGTAGCGAAGGAGGAGAAGATCAGCTTTCGGCCTTCTCTGGAGGGCTATCTGTCCCTGTTTCCTGCGGGAGAGGAGGCTGTGGTTTCCATTGAGAACATGAAGTATGAGCTGCGGGAAAGAACGTTGGTAAATACAGACACGCTGGGAGTCAGCAATGAATTTATCGGGAAAAAGGCATCCGTCACAGTACACCGGGGAGCGGTGGTTGTGATCGTCAGCTGGGCGGAGGAGTAAGGGTTTTTCTCCCGTTACCCGACAGGAACCGTAAAATCCCGATCAAACTGTATCACCGTAAAATGAACAGGACTGACATCATGGACTGCAGACTGAATGAGGGTCTGCAGTTCTTCGTCTTTCAGGTGAAAGTGATAGGGAACCACAAGATCAAAGATCAGATTGTTGTGGGTATTGCCCCGCACCATCCGAAAATCATGGAATTGCAGGGAGGGATGGATCCTCTCCAGAATGGAGGAAAGCTGCCCCCTCCAGTACAGAGCCTCTTCATCATCGGTAACGATGGGATCCATATGGATGACAGCCTCGCAGTGGAGCGTGGCCGCCAGCTTGTTTTCTATGTTGTCGATGAGATCGTGGATTTCCAGAATATCACTGTCCGCAGGTACCTCCGCATGGAGGGAGATCATAATCCTGCCGGGACCGTAATTGTGCACGATGAGATCGTGCATCCCAAGCACCCGGGGATTGTCCAGTACCAGGGCTTTGATCTCATCCACAAAGCTTGCCTCAGGCGGCTGTCCCAACAGGGGATTGATGGTATCCCTGGCTGCCTGCACGCCGGAAACGAGAATAAACAGGGCAATGGCGATACCGCACCAGGCATCCAGAGAAATGTCGAAGAAGTATCGAACCAGAGCGGAAACAAGAACCACGGAGGTGGCTAGGGCATCTCCCAAACTGTCAACGCCGGTGGTTTCCATGGCACTGCTTCGGATCCGTCTGCCGATGGTACGGTTATAGTGCCACATATACAGCTTAATCAGGATGGAAACGAAGAGGATCAGAAGGAGCACAGGGCTGAAATGCGTCTCCCGGGGCTGAAAGAGCTGCAGGATGGAAGAGGACAGCAGCTCATAGGCCATCAAAAGAATGAATCCCGCCACCAGTAATCCGGAGAGATACTCGATCCGTCCGTGTCCGAAGGGATGATGGGGATCCGGCTTGTGCCCCGCCAGCCGAAAGCCGATCAGGGTGATCAGAGAGGATCCCGCATCCGACAGGTTGTTGAAGGCGTCCGCCGTTACGGCAATAGAACCGGAAAGAAGC
Source organism: Lachnospiraceae bacterium (assembly GCA_017396675.1). Lineage (GTDB taxonomy): Bacteria > Bacillota > Clostridia > Lachnospirales > Lachnospiraceae > SFDP01. Next base: position 32,376 of record JAFQLB010000052.1, on the reverse strand, counting down.
CCGGCTGCCAGCTTGCCCGCAAACAGCAGCAGATTGAGAAAAATTCCGTAACAGCCGCAGAGCGTGCCGTAAGCATTCCGCACATGGGGCAGGGTGGGGGTCTCATATTCCGGAATCAGGCGGTGAATTAGTATATTAAGCATATTATATCCTCTGTTTCATTGGTTTTGTTTTCCATCCTATCACAGATCATTGTTTTTTTCCACAAAAAGTCCTTACAGACAAAGGGGACAAGGGGAGAAAACACCGGATCGTACCACATTGTACCTTCTAAAATACTTGCAAAAAAGGGAGAAATATACTACCATATGTCATATATTTTACCTTGAGAGGAGTAGTTGTTATGCAGGAACTGGTGATTTTATCCCCCTTGTTGGGCGTGGCCGCACTGATATTTGCCTGGATCTTGGCAAAAAGAGTGTCGGCTCAGGATCAGGGAACGGATCGCATGCGTGAGATCGCTGCTTTCATCCATGAGGGAGCACAGGCATTCTTGGTAGCGGAATACAAGATTCTTGTTTTCTTTGTGGCGGTTCTCTTTGTTTTGATCGGCTTGGGCATCGGCTTTGCCAGCGCTGTGGCCTTTTTGGCGGGAGCTGTTTTTTCTACCCTGGCCGGGTATTTCGGTATGAGTGTGGCTACCAAGGCCAATGTGAGAACGGCTGCGGCTGCTATGAGCTCCGGTAAGAACAAGGCTCTTTCCGTAGCCTTCAGCGGCGGTGCGGTAATGGGTATGTCTGTTGTAGGTCTGGGACTGCTGGGTGCCGGCGTGATTTATATGGTAACGGGAGATCCCGATATTCTGTCGGGCTTTTCTCTGGGAGCCTCCTCCGTTGCCCTGTTTGCCCGTGTGGGCGGCGGTATTTATACAAAGGCGGCGGACGTGGGCGCCGATCTGGTAGGTAAGGTGGAAGCGGGTATTCCGGAGGATGACCCCAGAAATCCAGCCACCATCGCGGATAACGTGGGAGACAACGTAGGTGATGTGGCCGGTATGGGTGCGGATCTGTTCGAGTCTTATGTGGGTTCCCTTGTTTCCGCCATTACCCTGGGTGTGGTTTATTACGGTGTAACGGGAGCGGCCTTTCCGCTGCTGCTGGCTGCAGCCGGGATTCTGGCCTCTATTCTGGGAACCTTTTTCGTAAAGGGAGATGAGAATGCAAGTCCCCACAAGGCGCTGAAGGCGGGAAGCTATTCCTCCAGTGCCATTGTGGTTGTGGTATCTTTGCTGTTAAGTAAATTCGGCTTCGGGGATTTCAGTGCTGCCATTGCCGTCATCATCGGTCTTGTGGTGGGACTCCTGGTGGGAATTATCACAGAGGTGTATACCTCCGGAGACTACGGCTTTGTAAAAAGGATCGCCAAGCAGTCGGAGACCGGCTCCGCCACCACGGTAATCAGCGGTATTGCGGTAGGTATGCAGTCAACGGCCATTCCCATACTGCTCATCGTAGTGGGGATCATCGGCTCCTATCTGGTAGGCGGTCTCTATGGAATCGCTCTGGCAGCAGTGGGTATGCTGTCTACCACCGGTATTACGGTAGCGGTGGATGCTTACGGTCCCATTGCCGATAATGCCGGCGGTATCGCGGAGATGAGCGGTCTGGACAAGAGTGTCAGAGCCATCACCGATCAGCTGGACGCTGTGGGCAATACCACCGCTGCCATGGGAAAGGGCTTTGCCATCGGCTCCGCCGCATTGACGGCACTGGCACTGTTCGTGTCCTACGCGGAGGCAGTGAATCTGTTTGAGATCGGAATCGATCTGCTGAACTACAAGGTAATTGTGGGTCTCTTTGTGGGCGGTATGCTTCCTTTCTTCTTCTCCGCGCTGACCATGGACAGCGTTTCCAAGGCGGCCTATGAGATGATCGAAGAGGTAAGAAGACAGTTCCGTACCATTCCCGGGATTCTGGAGGGAACCGGTAAGCCGGATTATACCACCTGTGTGGCCATCTCTACCAAGGCTGCGCTGAAGGAGATGCTGGTACCCGGTATTCTTGCTGTGGTTGCGCCTCTGGCCATCGGTGTGGCGCTTGGAACGGCAGCTCTGGGCGGACTTCTGGCAGGCTCCCTTGTTACGGGTGTGCTGCTTGCCATCTTTATGTCCAATGCCGGCGGCGCCTGGGACAATGCCAAAAAGTACATTGAGGAAGGACATCACGGCGGCAAGGGAAGTGAGACCCATCGTGCGGCCGTAGTAGGCGATACGGTAGGAGATCCCTTTAAGGATACCTCCGGTCCTTCCCTGAACATTCTGATCAAGCTGATGACTGTAGTGGCTCTTGTGTTTGCACCGCTGTTTTTGCTGGTGAACCAGGGCATGGGTCTGCTTCATTAACAGGACGAGGAGGAAGTAGTCATGGAAGCATTTGAAAAAGAATTTGATTTTATACTGGACAGAGCAAAATCGGTAAAAAAGCCCGCCAGAGTAGTAATTGCGGGAGCGGATGCGGAGAATATCCTTCAGGCGGCCTTTGCGGCTCAGTCTGATGGATTTGTGTACCCGGTACTGGTGGGAAATGAAGCAAAGATTACGGAGATGTTAAAGAACTTCGGTCTGGCGGACAGAGAATATCAGCTCTGTGCCGTGGACGAAGGGGAAAATGTGGTGCAGCATGCCATTGATATCATCAATGTAGGCATGGGTGATGTTTTGATGCGAGGCAATACCTCCACCAGAGATTTCCTTATGACCATTTTGAACAAAGCCAACAAGCTGATCAAGAATGAAGTGATCTGTGAGGTGGCTATGCTGAAGGTGCCCCATTATCCCAAGGTGCTGACTATGTCCGACGTATCGGTAATGATCCAGCCCTCTGTGGAGAAAAGAAAGCTGATCATTAAGAACATGGTTGAGATATTAAACAAACTGGGAGTGGAAAGACCCAGTGTGGCGGTTTTGGCATTGGTGGAAAAGCCCAGCTTCCATATGCGGGATACGGTGGAGGCGCAGACCATCGCCAGAGATCATGCCGCCTACCCCATCGCCAACTGCGATGTGGTTGGTCCTATTCCCTGGGATTTGATCGTCAGCAAGGAAGCGGCAAGGCTGAAGGGCTATGACTGCCCTTATTGCGGAGAGTTCGACGCTGTTTTGATGCCCGATGTTATGTCCGGCAACAGTTTGATGAAGGCACTGACGGTATCCGCCCACGGTAACAGCTGCGGTATCATTGGCGGTGCGTCCATTCCCATAGCCATTACTTCCCGCAGCAGCAGCATGGAGCATTCCTATCTGTCTCTGGCGGCCAGTGTGGCTCTGCTGAAGAAGAAATAGACGATTACTGAGATCACAAAGATCACAAAAACTGTGAAGTTGTCTTGCCTAAAGGGAGAGAAAGATGGTATACTGATTTGGTGAGTATTTCAATCTCGGATAAGAAGGAGATGACTATGAAGAAAAAACCAACAGTACTTATGATTCTCGACGGATTCGGTTTGAACGATGAGAAAAAAGGCAATGCGATCCGGCAGGCCGACACACCGGTTCTGGATAGATTGATGAGGGAATATCCCTTCGTAAGAGGAAATGCCAGCGGCATGGCGGTGGGTCTGCCTGACGGTCAGATGGGCAACTCAGAGGTGGGACATCTGAATATGGGTGCGGGTCGGATCGTATATCAGGAGCTGACCCGTATCACCAAGGAGATTCAGGACGGTACCTTTTTTGAGAATCCCGGCCTCATGAAGGCAGTGGAAAATTGCAAGAAGCATGACTCCGCCCTGCATATGTTCGGACTTTTGTCGGACGGCGGTGTTCACAGTCATAACACCCATTTATACGGCCTTCTGGAGCTGGCCAAGAGAAACGGCCTCACGAAGGTCTATGTGCATTGCTTCCTGGACGGCAGAGATACGCCTCCCACCAGCGGCAAGGGATATGCTTTGGAACTGGAAGAGGAGATGACAAGGATTGGTGTAGGTAAAATCGCCTCTGTTATGGGACGCTACTACGCCATGGACAGGGACAACAATTATGACAGAGTGAAGAAGGCCTACGACGCCCTGACAAAGGGAGAGGGAGTTCGGGCTTCTTCCGGTCCGGAAGCCATTCAGGCCTCTTACGATCAGGATGTAACGGATGAATTTGTGGTGCCGGCAGTGGTGGAGGAGGACGGAAGACCCGTGGCCTCCATCGGGGATCACGATTCCGTTATCTTTTTTAATTTCCGTCCCGACAGAGCCAGAGAGATCACAAGAGCTTTCTGTGATGATGAGTTTGACAAATTTGAGAGAGAGAGGCTTCGACTGGTATACGTGTGCTTCTCCGACTACGATCCTACCATTCCCAACAAGGAGGTGGCCTTCCATAAGATTTCTGTGGACAATACCTTCGGTCAGTGACTGGCAGCCAATCATATGACCCAGGCCAGGATCGCAGAGACTGAGAAATATGCCCATGTCACCTTTTTCTTTAACGGAGGGATCGAAGAACCCAATCCCGGAGAGGACAGGATCCTTGTGAATTCTCCCAAGGTGGCCACCTACGATCTGAAGCCGGAAATGAGTGCCTACGAGGTGTGTGATAAGCTGACGGAAGCCATTTCCTCCGGCAAATACGATGTGATCATTGTGAATTTTGCCAATCCCGATATGGTGGGACACACGGGCGTTGAGGCAGCTGCTGTCAGCGCCATTGAGGCGGTGGACAGGTGCATCGGCAGAGCGGTGGAAGCACTGCTGGCAGCTGAGGGTACGATGTTTATCTGTGCCGATCACGGCAATTCCGAGCAGATGATCGACTATGCCACGGGGGAACCCTTTACTGCCCATACCACCAACGAAGTTCCCTTTATCCTGGTCAATTACGATCCCGCTTATACGCTGCGGGAGGGGGGATGCCTGGCAGATATCGTGCCTACCCTGATTGGGATTATGGGGAAGGAGCAGCCGGTTGAAATGACGGGAAAATCCCTGTTGCAGCTAAAATAGGAAGGAAGCTTCGATGACGGAAAAAGAGACGGGCAGACAGGAGGTTGTCAGACAGAAGGATGTGGATCATGACGGTATTCTTCAGTCTGCCTTTCGTTCTATCTTAAGAAATACGGAAGATATGATGTTTGTCAAGGATTTGCATCACAGGTATGTGGCTGCATCTTCTTCCTTTGCCCAGATGATGGGGAAATCCTCGGTGGAGGAGGTCATAGGCTTAACAGATCATGAACTGCTGGAGAATTCCGCATTGGCGGATCAATATGTGGCGGATGATGACAATCTTCTGGAATCCGGCAGGGATCTTCGGGATTATGTGGAGCCTCTTCGGGAAAAGGACGGAGACGCCAGGTATGCCTCCACATCCAAATACATTCTCTATGATCCGGAGGGGTATGCGGTAGGAATTCTGGGTGTCAGCCGGGATGTTACGAGAACCTATCTGGCCAATCGCCGGTTTCAGCAGGAGCTGAAGTATCTTTTTGATCTGCCTGTGGATGCTTATGCCGCTGTCTTTATCGATGTGGACAGCTGGAGGCTGGTAACGGAGCGGAGACAGATTGTGAACAGCTATCATACGGAGAATCTGTCCCGTATCGATGTTTTTCTGAGAATGTCCCGGGAGGGGGCGGCAGATCAGGAGGGCGAAGCCGCCGACTTTTATCGGAATTTTACGCAGAAGCAATTGTGGGATATCTATAACAGCGGTCGGAGAGATGTGGTGCTGGAGTATCAGAGAAAGAGAAAAGACGGTTCCGTCTGCTGGGTCAGGGATGAGATATCGTTTTTGATCGATCCTCAGAATGACCACCTGTGTGTGATGGTGATGGTGCGGGATATTGACGGCAAAAAGAAGGCGGAAAACGATATTCTCTATGCTGCGGAAACAGACGGTCTGACCGGTGTATTTAACAGAACAGCCACTATGAGGCGGATAGAAGCACTTCTGGAAGATAATCCTGCGGGACGGCATGCCCTGTTTATGATGGATGTGGACAATTTTAAAACGGTAAATGATACGCTGGGACATCAGGCGGGAGACGAGTTTCTCATTGCCATGGCCAGGAAGATCAAGGGGTGCTTTAGAGAGGGAGACGTGGTCGGAAGGATCGGCGGTGATGAGTTTTTTGTATTGATGCAGAATATCGGTACGCTCAAAAACGTCCGAAAAAAGGCGGAACTTCTCCAATTGGGACTGCGGCAGCTGTGTGATCCCTATGACTTGGAGATGCTGTCTGTCAGTATCGGAGTGGGGATTTATCCCAAGGATGCGGGGAAGCTGTCAGAGCTGTACGCCCGTGTGGACGCAGCGTTATATGAGGCGAAGCGAACCGGTAAGGACAGGGTCGTGTTTGCCGCGGATAAACAGAAGCAGTAAACATACAGAGAATGCAAAAAGACAGTTGACATCAGCTGTCTTTTATAATATACTAAGTGTACTAGGAGTGATAATACACTTAATGAGAGGAGGCGCTATGATTGTACTGGATTTGAAGGATGCAAGACCTCTTTACGAACAGATCGTGGAGCGCTTTAAGCAGCTGATCTTACGTGGCGTGCTGTCGGAGGATGAGAAGCTGCCTTCTGTACGGACGCTGGCCATGGAACTGGCCATTAATCCCAACACCATACAGAAGGCCTACGGAGAGCTGGAACGGCAGGAGTTTATCTACACCGTGAAGGGAAGAGGGAATTTTGTGTCTCCCGTGGGCAGGCTTCGGGAGGCCAGGAAGGAGGAGCTGCGTGAGCAGATGCGCTCCGTTGTGCGGGAGGGAGAGGCCATTGGAATGACAGTGAGGGAATTCGTGGAGCTGCTGGAGCAAATGGAGCCTGAAGGGAGGAAGGAACATAGGACATGATCAGAATAGAGAAGGTATCAAAGAGATTTGAGGAGATTCAGGCGGTGGATAATGTCAGTCTGACCATCCGGGAGGGCAATGTGTTTGGTCTCATCGGAACCAACGGTGCAGGCAAGAGCACGCTGCTGCGTATGGTGGCGGGAAGTATCCGTCAGGATGCGGGAGAAATCAGCATTGACGAGGAGCCGGTATTTAACAACGTGAAGGCACTCCGGGAGTTTTATTTTATTCCCGACGAGCCGTATTTTTTTGCAAATGCCACACCGGTGGATATGGAAAAGTACATGAGCACCGTCTATCTGAATTTTGCTTCCGCACCGTATTATGAATATCTGAAAAAATTTGATCTGGACAGGAAGCGTAAGATATCCACCTTTTCCAAGGGGATGAAAAAGCAGCTGGCACTGATCTGCGGGATCTGTGCCAATACCAAATACCTGATCTGTGACGAGACCTTTGACGGACTGGATCCGGTGATGCGTCAAAGTGTGAAGAGTATTTTTGCCAATCACATGGAGCAGAGAGGATTGACCCCGGTGATTGCCTCTCACAATCTGCGTGAGCTGGAGGATATCTGTGATCATGTGGGACTGCTTCATAAGGGCGGCGTCCTGCTGAGCAAGGATCTTCTGGATATGAAATGTAATATTCAGAAAATCCAATGTGTATTTACTACACCGGAGGAGGAGGAGAGAGCCTTCCGTTCTCTGGACATTCTTCAAAAGGAAAAAAGGGGTTCCCTATATACCATCACGGCAAGGGGAAGCAGAGAGGAGATAGTGGGGCGCTTTGCCTGTGTGGATACTGTTTTCTTCGAGGTTCTGCCCCTGTCTCTGGAAGAGATTTTTATCAGTGAAACGGAGGTGGCAGGCTATGATGTCAAAAAACTTATTCTTAGTTAGTTTGAGAGAAAATCTAAAAAGAAGAGTATGGGTTATTTTTGTGACCTTCCTCACCCTGTTTCTCTGTTTTCCCGGGTATCTGAGTCTGAGTCTGAACAGTATGAAGGCCTCTCTGGGAAACGGTTACATGCAGGAGGATCTGTTGATGTTTGTGTACCGGAGCATGGGACTGACGGAGGGACTGATGGTGCTTGTGGTGTGCCTTGGTTCCTTTGCGGGACTGCAGGCCTTCGCCTTTCTGCATCAGAGGAAAAAGGTGGATTTTTATCACAGTCAGCCTTTGACCAGACAGTTTCGATTTCTCGTCGTTTATGTCAACGGAATACTGATTTTTGCCGGCTGTTATCTGTTTAATCTGGTGCTGGGTATGGCCGTAGCCGCAGGCTACGGGTGTCTGACGGGAACTGTTTTTCTGCAGGGAATGAAAAGCTTCCTCCTGTTTCTGCCCTTATTTCTGTGTCTGTATCATTTTGGGATACTGGCCGTTCTGATGACAGGCAACATCATTATAGCGGTATTGGCCTTAGGAACCTTTCACATATATGAGGTGGCCTTGCGGGGATTGTTCGTGATATATCAGGAGACCTTCTTTCATACCTATTCCTATCGAAGCTCGGAGAATTGGTGGCATACGCTGACCAGCCCCGTAGAGATCTTCACCAGGATATCCGAGATCACGGAGAGCTTCACCTACAGAGAGGATGTCTATCGCACTGTACCCGTGAATGGGGAAAGTCTGTTGCTTTTGGCGGCGCTTGCGGCGGTGTCCCTGGGGCTTATCTTTGCGCTGTATCTCATACGGCCGGATGAAAGCAGCGGCAGATCCCTTGCCTTTGCAAGAACGGGAGAGGCCATCCGCATTCTTCTGCTGATTCCCTTAAGCCTGGGAGGCGGGATCGCAATTTATGCGGCTTCCGGCGCCAGCCCGGTATTCGGTATTCTCGGAATTGCTTTCACTGCTGTTTTATGCCATATGCTTCTTCAGATCGCCTTTGAGTTTGATCTTCGAAGCGTGGTGAAAAGAAAGTTTTCCCTGCTTCTTTCTGCCGCTGCCGCTTTGCTGATCTTTGTGATCTTCCGGCAGGATCTGATGGGGTATGATGATTACATCCCGGATAAGGAAAAGGTGGAAAGCGTATCCCTTCATTTCTTCATCGACAATACCAATCAAAGCTACACCTGGATCAGAGAGGACGGATGGGAGATCTCCGAAGAGGATTATATTCTGGAGGAGATGCGTCTTACGGATCTGGATAAGGTATATGCATTGCTGGAGAAGCGGGAAAGTTATGAAGAAGTGGAGGCCTACCTGATGGAGTACGGTTCGGAGGATCAGCAAAGGGTGTATTCCGGACTGACCGCGGCCTATCATCTGAAGAACGGCAAGACTGAATACCGGGAGCTTAGGATAGATCTTAAGGGAGCGGGAAGACAGATTGACGACGTTTGGCAGCTGCCGGAATACAGAGGGGCTACCCAGCAGATCCTTTCCGATAACTTCCTTTCCTCCTATAAGATTGAGGAAATCTCCTTCTATAACGGGCTGAGAAGCTTTGATCTGAAGGCAGCGGACTTTGCGGCGGTCACCGAGGCCTACTGCAAGGATGTGAGAGAAACATCCTTTACGGAAACCTACGCATCCCGGGCGCTGGGAACGCTGGAGCTTCATGGGGAGGGACTGCGCAATACCAACTATACCAACCGCTGGGAGTATGTGATCTATGACTGCTACCGACACACCGTAGAAGCGCTTGAGGAAGCGGGGATCGCATATGATAATTATATTCCGGGAGAGATCTCTTCCATAGAGGTAATCCATACGGACAATGAAGCGGCAGAGGCTGCCATGGAAGCAGGAGAAGTCGTGATTTGGGAGGAGTATAAGACCTATCACAGCTATACCGATCCGGCAGATATTGAGGCCATCCTTGCGGCCTGCATTCCTCAGGATGGAAGTCACTTTAGTATGCAGGAGCAGACAGAGCGGGATTATCTGGTGAAGATGTATTGTCCTGCCATGTACGACAGAGCGGATATCTACCATTTGGAATTCCTGATCGGTCAGATACCGGAGATCGCGGTGCTGCACTGAGGAAGGGGCATAACAGAAGATCTCGGTAAAGGATGAGAGGCGGTGTGAATGCACCGTCTCTTTACTTCTTAAAATAGTAATAATTATCATTATTAATACTTGCATTCTTTTTCACTATGTGATATAATCTCCGTAAAGATCAGAGGAAGCCGATGGCTTCTTCTGATCCAGGAAGCATAGGAATCATTTATTTTTACGAATGGAGGATTAAAAGTATGGGTGGTTTTCCGAATCCCTTTCCCGGCAATGTAGACCGGAAAATGTCAAATGCAGAGCTGATGCAGGCACTTCGCCATGATATCGCGGGAGAACTGGAGGCGATTTTTTTGTATGATGCACATTATCATGCAACGGATGATCCGGCTGCAAAGGCGGTTCTGGCAGATATCAGAGATGAAGAGAAGGTGCATGTGGGTGAGCTGATCACACTGATGCGTTATCTGGATCCGAAGGAAGCGGCATTTTTCCTGGAAGGAGAAGAAGAGGTAAACGAGATGCTGGAGGAGCTTGGCATTGTGAAGAAGGAAGCTCCCATCTCACCGGCAGCGGGACCTACCGTTGGCAGTCTGGTGGAGGAATAAAGAATACAAGGAGGATGAGAGAATGGATTATTTGGCAAGAAATGACGCCCCCGTTTCGGAAGAATTATGGGCACAGATAGATGCTGCGGTTATCAGTCAGGCAAAGCAGCATATGGTATGTCGGCGTTTCCTGGATCTGTACGGTCCTTTGGGACCGGGAGCTTCCTATGTGGCAGTGGATACGGCCGATAAGGAAGAGGTATTCGGAAAGAATCTGGGTCGTGTGACAGGTCGCCGTCTGGTGGAGCTTCCCCAGCTGTACCAGGACTTCTCCCTGCTTTGGAGAGACATAGCAGAGGCCGACAAGAGCGGTTATCCTCTGGATCTTGCCGCAGCTGCGGCAGCCGCACAGGCCAGTGCCAAGCAGGAGGACAACCTGATCCTTTACGGAGATAAGGAGCTGGGTGTGGAGGGGCTGTTCACGGCGGCGGGAACGCATACCATCAAGCGCGGAGACTGGTCCACAGGAGAGGACGCCTACAGGAATGTAGCTCATGCCATTGCCTATTTTTCCGGCAACAACATGCTGGGTCGGTATGCTCTGATCGTCAGCCCCGACGTGTATCTGGATCTGCAGCGTCTTCAGCCCAATGTAGGCCTGCTGGAGATCGATCGGATCAAAAAGCTGGTGGATGACAGAGTCTATGCGGTGGGAACCTTTGGACTGGGCAAGGCAGCCCTTGTCTGCGCAGAGCCTCATTATATGGATCTGGCAGTGGGTATGGATCTGTCCGTAGGTTATCTGGAGCAGAAGGAGTTTAATCATTATTTCCGTATTACGGAGACGGTGGCTCTTCGTATCAAGAATCCTAAGGCCATTGTGAACTTTGAAAAATAATGCTTCGGCCTTCATAAAAATTTACTTGCATTCCCTGTCTGCTTATGTTACAATACAGTCCGTACGACTAAGGAGGTTTGAATAGATATGTTGAGAACCGTATTAACGATCTGTTTTATCATAGTATGTATCGTGTTGACCGTACTGGTATTGATGCAGGAAGGCAAGTCTGCAGGATTGGGAGCTCTCAGCGGTGCCGCAGAGACTTACTGGGGCAAGAATAAGGGGCGCTCCATGGAAGGAACCTTGGTGAAGATCACCAGGTATTTGGCCATCGCGTTTCTTGTGATCGCGGCAATCCTGAACATTAACAGATTCTAGCAAGACCTACAAGGCACTCCTGTAAAGGGGTGCCTTTATTGCGTTTGAGGGAAGTATGAAGAGCTGGAAAGACAGAAAACAGGTTATCCTGAACCTGATGAAGGATGATTTCTACGTACCGATGAAGGAGAAAGAGCTGGCCATCATGCTGCAAACAGATCCGGAGGACAGGCCGCAGCTGAAACGGGCCTTGGAGGAGCTGCTGGCAGAGGGCAGTATTCAGATCAGCAAGCGGGGAAAGTACACATTGTCGGATCCCGGCAGCGGTAAGGGCGGCAGGGAAGTACTGAGGGGAACCTTTATCGGTCATGCAAAGGGCTTTGGGTTCGTGGAAGCAGAGGGCGATAAGGAGGATCTCTATATTCCGGAGGATAAGGTAAACGGTGCCCTTCATCTGGATGAAGTGGAGGTGGTGCTCCTTCCTTCCCGCAGCGGCAGAAGACAGGAAGCTGCGGTAACAAAGATTCTGAAGCGGGGGACGGAGACCCTGGTGGGAACGTTTCAAAAAAGTCGACATTACGGCTTTGTCATACCGGACAACGCTCGATTGCCCTTTGATGTATTTATTCCGGAGGAGGATTGCCACGGTGCTGCAGAAGGACATAAGGTGGTTGTGAAGCTGACGGATTACGGAGGAAGCAAAGAGGGGATGCCGGGAAGAAACCCCCAAGGGGTGGTTCTGGAGATTCTGGGACACATCCATGATCCCGGCGTGGACATTCTGTCTATTGTCAGAGGGTATGATCTGCCCACGGAATTCCCGGAAAAGGTGATGCGGCAGGCGGAGAGGATACCGGATAGGGTTTCCGAGGCAGACAGAATGGGACGCAGCGATCTTCGTCAGCTGACCATGGTGACCATAGACGGGGAGGACGCCAGGGATCTGGATGATGCGGTGAGCCTGGAAAAGGAGGGAGAGCTGTACCATTTGGGTGTCCACATTGCGGACGTGGCCAATTACGTGCAGGAGAATTCCGCGCTGGACAGGGAGGCTCTGAAGCGGGGAACCAGTGTTTACCTGGCAGATCGGGTGATTCCCATGCTTCCCCATCGCCTGTCAAACGGGATCTGTTCTTTGAATGCGGGTGTGGACAGACTGGCGGTAAGCTGTCTGATGACCATTGATTCCAAGGGAGAGGTGCTGGATTACCGACTGGAGGAGACTGTGATCTGTGTCCGGCAGCGAATGACCTATACCGCCGTGAAAAAGATCCTGGAGGGAGACCCACGGGAACGAGAGGGACATGGGGAGCTGATTCCCATGCTGGAGCAAATGAGAGATCTGGCGGCCATCCTTCACAAGAAAAGAAGGAAGCGGGGATCCATTGATTTTGATTTTCCGGAGACCAGGCTGCGGCTGGATGAGATGGGACGTCCTCTGGAGATACTGCCCTATGAGAGAAACCTGGCTACCGGAATCATAGAGGAGTTCATGCTCATTGCCAACGAGACCGTGGCGCAGCATTTTTACTGGCTGGAGCTTCCCTTTGTCTACAGGACCCATGAGGTGCCGGAGCAGGAAAAGATGGAGAAGCTTGCATCCTTTATCTATACGTTGGGGTATCCAATGAAGGTAAGAAGCAAGGAGATCCACCCCAAGGAGATACAAAAGCTGCTGGGCAGGATCGAGGGGACACCGGAGGAGGCACTGATCTCCAGGCTGACCCTTCGGAGTATGAAGCAGGCAAAATATACGGTACAGCAGGGGGCTCATTTCGGTCTGGCCTGTGAGCATTATTGTCATTTCACCTCCCCCATCCGCCGCTATCCCGATCTTTTGATTCATCGGATCGTAAAGGACTGGCTGAGGGGCAGACTGCACAGGATGGAAAGATATGAGAGCTTCCTGCCGGAGGCGGCATCGGCTTCTTCCCGTCTGGAACGGCGGGCCGCGGAAGCGGAGCGGGAAACGATAAAGCTGAAGAAGGCGGAGTATATGGAAGCACATTTGGGAGAGGAATACGAGGGTGTGATTTCCGGTGTGACACAGTGGGGGATTTATGTGGAGCTGCCAAACACCGTGGAAGGTATGGTACACGTATCCCGCCTGCCGGGAGATTACTTCTACTATGAAGAAGCGTCTCACGAAATGGTAGGTACCCACACCGATATTCGTTATAAGCTGGGCCAGACCATACGGGTCATGGTAGCGGGGGCGGACAGAGGCCTGCGCACCGTTGACTTTGTTATTGCATAAGGAATAGGAGGGATCCCATGGGCAAAGACGGCATGAAGCCGGTGGCAAATAATAAAAAGGCGTATCATGATTATTTTGTGGAGGAAAAGCTGGAGGCGGGACTGGTGCTGCACGGAACCGAGGTTAAGAGTCTGCGTCTGGGAAAATGCAGCATCAAGGAAGCCTTTATCCGTATTGAAAAGGGAGAGGTTTTTGTTTACGGAATGCATATTTCCCCCTATGAGATGGGCAATATTTTCAATAAGGATCCGCTGCGTGTCAGGAAGCTTCTGCTGCATAAGCAGGAGATCAATAAGCTGACGGGGAAGATCAGGGAGAAGGGATTGACCCTCATCCCGCTGCAGGTATATTTCAGGGACGGAAAGGCCAAGATAGAGGTGGGGCTGTGCCGAGGCAAAAAGCTGTATGACAAGCGCCGCGATATTGCCAAAAAGGATCAGAAGCGGGAGGCAGAGAAGGATTTTAAAATCCGGAATCTGGGCTGATTTTGCAGGAACGGTTATTTTACGTAAAAGAACGCGGTTTTTTACGTAAAAGGCAGTTGACCTTTCCCATCCGGTGGAATACAATAGAGTTATAAATCAGGGGCAGTCAAGGTTTCGACGGGGTTTTTGAAGCTGGAGAAGCAAGCCGTTGCCACACGTTAATGGCAAACCTAAAATTAAACGCTGAAGATAATTTAGCACTCGCTGCCTAGTTGCAGCTGTCGGACTCTTCGTACCTATCCTTAGAGAACCCGGCATCAATGAGATAGGAAACGACACGTATTAAGCTTTGCGTACGTGGGCGTAGGATGAAGCTACCGAATGCATGGGGGTGTCAGCCACTCTGTGCAGGAGGGAATGAGAATCGACTGACTAAGCTTGTAGAAGGACAGGGGACGGGGCTTCGGACATGGGTTCGACTCCCATCTGCTCCATTTCATGACAGACATCGGTTTTCGGAAGAGCAGGCTTTCCGCAGACCGATGTTTTGTGTTCTTTGGAGTATCTGCATATCTTGTGAAAGTCTTGAAATATTTCCCGTAATGTACTATAATGACGACATTATTCCTGCCTTTTGGAAATTCTTAAAGGCAGGGATAAGATACAATATTTGAGGATAAGGAGATACATAATGAATAACAAACTGGAACGCAAATACGGACTGTTCACGGCGATCTGCATGGTGGTCGGCATCGTGATCGGCTCCGGTGTGTTTTTTAAGGCACAGACGATTTTAACAAAGACCGGAGGCAATATGCCGCTTGGCATTCTGGCATGGATCATCGGCGGAGGGATCATGCTGGTCTGCCTTTTGACCTTTTCCTTTATGGGACAGAAATACGAGAGGGTGAACGGTCTTGTGGATTACGCGGAAGCCACAGTGGGATCGAAATACGGCTACTATATGGGGTGGTTTTCCGCCACCATCTATTTTCCGGGGATGACCTCTGCGCTTGTGTGGCTGTCGGCCAGATATACGCTGGAATTTATCACCTCTGCCGTACCCGGCTTTCCCATGGCCATTCCGGCGGCAGAGGGAGGCTGTATCTTCGGCCCCGAGGTGATGGCACTGTCCCTGTTTTATCTGTGTATGATCTACGGCCTCAATGCACTGTCGCCCAAGCTGGCAGGTAAAATGCAGACGACTACCACGGTAATAAAGATGATTCCTCTGGCGCTGATGGCAGTGGTGGGTCTGATCGTTGGACTGACCAGCGGTATGTTGCAGGAGAATTTCGTGACCATGGCTCAGACGGCAGAGGTATCTGCCAGTCCCCTGTTTGCGGCGGTGTGCGCCACGGCCTTTGCCTATGAAGGGTGGATCATTGCCACCTCCATCAATTCGGAGATCAAAGATTCCAGAAAAAATCTGCCCAAGGCGCTGGTGCTGGGCGGACTGATTATAGTTATGGTTTACCTGTTTTATTACATAGGAGTGGCCGGAGGTGCTACCAATCAGGAACTCATTGACAGTGGAGCTACGGTAGCCTTCACCAATATTTTCGGAGGTTTTTTGGGGAATATCCTGAATCTTTTCATTGCCATCTCCTGCCTGGGGACCACCAACGGCCTGATGCTTGGGTGCACCCGCTGTATGTATTCTCTGGCAGAGAGAAAGGAAGGACCAAAGCCGGAAATGTATTCTCAGGTGGATAAGGTAACGAATATGCCCAACAATTCCGCTATCTTTGCACTGATTGTAACAGGGGCGTGGTTTCTGTATTTTTATGCCTCCAACCTGGCGGGAATCTGGTCGGGACCCTTCGTATTTGACTCCACGGAGCTGCCCATTATCACCATTTATCTGATGTATCTGCCCATGCTGATACAGTGGATGCGCAAGGAAAAGGAGCAGCCTGTGCTCCGCCGCTTCGTGTTCCCGGCTCTGGCACTGTGCGGAAGCCTGTTTATGATCGTGGCCAGTATTTTCAGCCATCGGATGGCCTGCTTCTGGTATCTGATCGTATTTGCCGTAATCATGCTGATCGGAGGCCTGCTGCAGGGCTCAGGGAAGGACGCCGGGAAACAGACACAGTAGACAAGGAAGCCGACGGGAGATGGGTTTATTAGGGGAGGCGAAGGATGAAAAATGAGGAACGCCTGATCACAGGCGGATATATGTTTGGATCGGAAGAGGATGTGCGCCTGGCCAGGGGGGAGCTTGGTAGTATCGCATATCTGGAAAAAAGGATCGATTACAACGACATTCATACCACTTTGCGGATCTACGAAAAGGCTGTGCAGGAGAGGATCTTCAAAACGCCTGTGGGTTATGATTTTTTGCGTACCATACAGAAGGAGCTTCAGAAAAGAGGTATGCCGGAAGAGAATATCCCCCCCATTCCCCTGTATCAGAATTTTTCCTATAAGGAGGAAGAACCCATCATCCGTGCACCCCTGAAGATCAAGAAAAAGGACACTGTACGTGCCATCCTTCGAACCTCCGTCTGGCTGAATATTGCGTTGATCCTTCTGGCCATAGGTATGTTTGCCATCACTATGATGGGAGAAACCACCAATATGATGAATTACAGATTCCGTCTGGAGAATGAATATGCTGCCTGGGAGGAGGATCTGACGGAGAGAGAAGAGGAGATCCGAAAGAAGGAGAGAGAACTGCATTTGGAATAAGAATTCACAATTTAAACATACTTTCCTGATAGAATATGCTTCATCAAGGACGGAGGAAAAGAAGAATGGATGGTACAAAGATTCTGATCGTGGATGATGAGCCCAGAATGCGCAAGCTGGTGAAGGATTTCCTCGTAAAGGCAGGCTATCGGGTACTGGAAGCGGAAAATGGGGAGGAGGCGCTGGATCTGTTTTTTTCGGACAGGGAAATCGCCCTCTTGATTCTGGATGTGATGATGCCAAAGCTGGACGGCTGGGAGGTCTGTCGGGAGATTCGGAAATACTCCAAGGTGCCTGTCATTATGCTTACCGCACGGGGAGATGAAAAGGATGAACTCCTGGGCTTTAAGCTGGGGGTGGACGAATACATTTCCAAGCCCTTCAGTCCCAAGATCCTGGTGGCCAGGGTGGATGCCGTATTAAGGCGCAGCCTTCAGAAGGCGGAGGAGCTGATTCTTGAGGAAGGCGGTATTGTAATAGATAAGGTGGCGCATGTGGTCACCATCGATGGAAAGAGGATTGACCTTAGCTTCAAGGAATTTGAGCTCCTGGCATATTTTGTGGAGAATAAGGGAATTGCCCTGTCCCGGGAAAAGATCCTCAATCACGTCTGGAATTACGATTACTTCGGAGACGCCCGTACCATAGATACCCACGTCAAAAAGCTGAGAAGTAAGATGGGAGAAAAGGGAGAGATGATCAAGACCATATGGGGCATGGGGTACAAGCTGGAGGTATAGCTACGAGCAGAGAAAAAAATAGAGTCAGAAGCGTGATGCAAGCTTGCTTGCGTGAACGCTTGTGGCTCTATTTTTATTGTGCGACAGCACCGACGGCGAGCGAATCTGCAAAGCAGATTTGCGAGATGTCGTCTCTGCTCGCAGAAATTGTCTTCTGCGAGCAGAGGATGTCTTCTGCGAGCTATCGTCTCTTTTTGTTAAATTAGAAATTGTATCCTTCTATTCTACCACATCCATCAGATATCCGTATCCTTCCGCTTCCATCTGCTCATAGGGAATGAAGCGCAGGGAGGCACTGTTGATACAGTAGCGGACTCCGTTGGGAGATTCCGGATCATTCTCAAATACGTGACCCAGATGGGAGTCGCCGGCACGGCTTCGCACCTCAACTCTGACCATCCCGTGGCTGTAGTCGGGAAGCTCTACAATGGAAGGTTCCTCGATGGGCTTGGAAAAGGCGGGCCACCCGCAGCTGCTTTCGAATTTGTCTGCAGAGGAGAACAGCGGCTCTCCCGTAACGATATCCACATAGATGCCCTTTTCAAACTGATCCCAGAACTCATTGTCAAAGGGATGTTCCGTGGCGTTTTCCTGTGTTACCTGATACTGTGCGGCGGTCAGCTTATCCCGGATGGCTTCTGCGGCGGGCTTCTGATAGTCGCCGGGATCAATGCGCAGCTTGGAGAACAGCTCCATTTCTGCGGTGGGAATATGACAGTAGCCGCCGGGATTTTTCACGAGATAATCCTGATGGTATTCCTCTGCGGGATAGAAGTTTTGCAAAGGGCCGATCTCCACCACGAATTTCTGGCTGCGGCTGCGCTCTATCTCGGCAATACGTTCCACTGTTTCCCTGGCCGCATCATTGGTATAGTAGACGCCGGTCTGATACTGAGTGCCGATATCGTTCCCCTGGCGGTTGGCCGTAGTGGGATCGATGACGTAGAAGTAGGCAAGAAGCAGGGCATCCAGGCTCACCTGTTCAGGGTCATATTCCACTCGAACGGTTTCCCGAAATCCCGTAGTACCGGTAATGACCGTCTGATAGTCCGCATCCTCCGCGCCGGTTCCGTTGGCGTAGCCGCTGGTGGCGTCGATCACGCCGGGGATGGACTGCATCAGCTGTTCAATGCCCCAGAAGCATCCACCGGCCAGATAGATCACGTTTTCCGGTTCCTGTGAAAAATCCATTTGTTCTATTTTCATATCTGTAGCCTCCTGTGTGTCTGCGGAAATTGCCGCCTCTGAATCCTCCGGGGATGTGGGAGGGGTTTCGGTTCTTGCTGCTGATGATGAATCTCCGTTTGCGGAAGAAGGGGACTGTCCGCAGCCGCCCAGCATTCCGGCAAAGAGCAGGGTCAGAAGAAGTCCCGGAATAATGAAATAGCTCTGTATTTTCTTTATCATATGTGTCACCTCACTTTGCGTTTTTTATAATATATATTCTCCTCCGTTCATCCCGCCGGAAACGGAGCAGTTGCTTTATTGTGATAAAGATATTCTAGCTATATCAGATATCTTTTTTTTTGTCAAGACAGATGTAGTCTTGTTCGGGAGAGTCGCATGGCAGAGATACAGGCTCTGGTCTTAATGCTGTAAGAAGTGCCGATGAAGTAGGGATGGCGTGTACAGGATGCATAAAAAATCAATATTCTTGCATTTTACCTTGAACTTCTTTTTTTTTAATGATAGAATGCTAGTTGCATACTTATAAACAAAAGTAGCAATCAGTGATTTTTTAGAAGGAGAAAAGAATATGAAAAAGTTAATCGCTCTTGTATTGGCGCTTTCCATGTCTCTGTCTCTTTTGGCGGGCTGCGGAAGCACCGAAGAATCCGAGGCACCCGCAACGGAGGAGACCGGGGAAGCAACGGAAGATGCCGGCAATGATGCACAGCCGGGTACCACCACGGAGACCTCCGACGCCACTCCCTTTAAGATCGGCTGCACCGGTCCTTTGACGGGGGATGCCGCAATCTACGGTATTGCCGTTAAGAATGCCATTGAGCTGGCAGTGGAAGAGATCAACGGACTGGGAAGCGACATCCAGTTTGAGTTCCAGGCAGAGGATGATGTGGCTGACGGTGAGACGGCTGTCAATGCTTACAACGTCCTGATGGACTGGGGAATGCAGATCCTTTTGGGAACCGTTACCAGCGGCGCCTGCATCTCCGTAGCGGCTGAGACCTATGAGGATCGTGTGTTTACATTGACTCCCTCCGCTTCCTCTACGGACGTTCTGGCGGGCAATGACAACGTGTTCCAGGTATGCTTCTCTGATCCCAACCAGGGAGCCGGAAGTGCGGTATACATGGCAAACAACATGGCTGATGCCAAGATCGCAGTAATCTATCGTAACGATGATGCTTATTCTCAGGGTATCCGCGATACCTTTATCTCTGAGGCAGAGGTTCAGGGACTTGACGTGGTATACGAAGGAACCTTTACGGAAGATACACAGACAGACTTTTCCGTACAGCTGACGGCAGCAGAAGCAGCAGGTGCCGACACCGTGTTCCTGCCCATCTACTATCAGCCGGCTTCCGTCATTCTGAATCAGGCTGCTCAGATCGGATATGCACCTACATTCTTCGGTGTGGACGGCATGGATGGTATCCTCACCATGGAAGGCTTTGATACCTCTCTGGCAGAGGGCGTTATGCTCTTGACTCCTTTCTCTGCCGATTCCGACGAGCCTATGACCCAGGCCTTTGTGGAGAAGTATCAGGAGAGATACGGCGAGATCCCCAACCAGTTTGCAGCTGACGGCTATGACGCTGTTTACATCGCCTACATGGCACTGCAGGAGGCAGGATGTACCTCTGACATGAGCGCAGAGGAGATTTGTGAAGCATTGATCTCCGTTATGCCTACCATTACATATTCCGGTCTTACCGGTCAGGGTCTGACCTGGAACGAAGAGGGTGAAGTGAGCAAGGATCCTTTGGCAGTTGTGATCAAGGACGGAGCTTACGTCATTCCCGAATAACCGGTGAATGGAGCTGTACTCAGGTACGGTTTCGATAAGTGTAGTAAGTGTAGCAGGATGCCCGGCGGGCTGACGGAAGTGGTTTCGTCAGCCCCGGGATTTTTGCATCCTTGGGAAATGGTGTGATTCTTTGTCATCCTATGGTAAAAACATGGGCAGCAGCGGACGTGCTGATGCTTCTGTTTTTGCTATAGGACAGTTTTGTATAAAGCATATACGTAATATATAAAGGAAGGTATTGTATATGGAATTTCTATCCTATTTAATCAGCGGAATCAGTTTGGGAAGTATATATGCCATCATTGCATTGGGATACACCATGGTATATGGGATTGCGAAAATGCTGAATTTTGCACACGGAGACGTGATCATGGTAGGCGGCTATATTTCCTTTTGTGTGGTTACATATCTGGGATTGCCGGGATGGCTCAGTGTGGTTGTGGCGATGCTGGTGTGTACCGCTCTGGGAATTCTGATCGAAGGGCTGGCCTACAAGCCGCTGCGTCAGGCACCCTCTCTGGCGGTACTGATCACTGCCATCGGTGTCAGCTATTTTCTTCAGAATTCGGCACTTTTGATCTGGGGGGCTTCTCCCAAGGTATATACACCTATCGTAAGCGGTCAGATCGAGATGTTCGGAGGAAGCCTGAAGATATCCTGGGTTACCGTGGTTACGGTTGTGATCTGCTTCATTATTGCGGTGGGACTGACGTCCTTTATCAGTAAGTCCAGAATGGGGAAGGCCATGCGTGCCTGCTCGGAAGATAAGGGGGCGGCACAGCTGATGGGGATCAATGTGAATCGTACCATTTCCACTACCTTTGCCATCGGCTCCGCACTGGCGGCGGTGGCCGGCGTGCTGTTGTGTTCCTTTTCGCCGTCGCTGATGCCTACCACCGGTTCCATGCCGGGAATCAAGGCGTTTACCGCAGCGGTGTTTGGTGGGATCGGCTCCATTCCCGGCGCTTTTCTGGGAGGGATCCTGCTTGGCATTATTGAATCCTTGGCCAAAGCCTATATCTCCACACAGCTTTCCAATGCGATCTTATTTGCTGTATTGATTATTGTGCTGTTGGTTCGTCCTGCGGGACTTCTGGGCAAGTATGTGCCGGAAAAAGTATAGGGGGGGACAGATATGAACAAAATAAAACATCTCTCCGTCACAAGAAAGATAGATTACGCAACCTATGCAGGAGTAATATTGGCCTTTGCTGCCGTTACGATACTGCAAAGACTGGATATGGTTTCCCGTTCCATGGAGGGGATGCTGATTCCCATCTGCTGCTATGTTGTCATGGCCGTTTCCCTGAATCTTACGGTAGGTATTCTGGGTGAGCTTAGTCTGGGGCATGCCGGCTTTATGAGCGTGGGAGCTTTTTCCGGCGTCATAGCTGCCATGAGCCTTCGGGATATGCTGCCCTCAGAACCCCTTCGTCTTGCGGTTTCCATGGTGGTGGGAGCACTTTTTGCCGTAGTTGCAAGCTTCGTTGTGGGAATTCCCGTACTTCGCTTAAGAGGAGATTATCTGGCGATTGTTACCTTGGCCTTTGGAGAGATCATTAAGGAAATAATGAACTGTCTCATTGTGGGCTTCGATTCCAAAGGACTGCATATAGCACTGAATATTTCCGGAACGGTTACCATTGATTCCCTGGGTCTGGATGAAACGGGATATGCCATTATCAAAGGCGCTCAGGGAGCCACGGGTACGGATAAGATTGCCACCTTTACCGCCGGATTCATTCTGGTGATGATTACTTTGGTGGTGGTTCTGAATCTGGTAAGGAGCCGCGCGGGTCGTGCGATTCTTGCGATTCGCGATAACCGGATCGCGGCAGAAAGCGTGGGGATCAATATTACAAAATATAAAATGATGGCTTTTGTTACCTCCGCAGCGCTGGCAGGTGCGGCAGGAACCTTGTATGGCCTGAATTATTCCAATATGGCGGCAGCCAAGTTTGATTTCAATACCTCCATCCTGGTACTGGTATTCGTGGTGCTTGGCGGTCTTGGCCGTATCTGGGGTTCCGTGATCGCGGCGGTGGTGCTGTATGTGCTGCCGGAAGCCCTGCGGGAATTCGCCGATTATCGTATGCTGGTCTATGCCATCGTACTGATTCTGGTGATGCTGGCTACCAATACGCCTGCCGTCAGAAGCATGGTCGGCAAGATGATTCCCCGTCGCAGTAAGGGAGGTGCGTAAAATGGCAAAACGTTTTTCACCGGAAACCAAAATGGTTCCTTTTCCCAGCAATGCCATTGTTCCGGAGAGGGATATGGACAGCCGTCCGATTCTGGAGGCAAGAAATCTGGGGATTGATTTCGGCGGACTGACTGCTGTGGAAGACTTTAATGTGGTAGTGGGACGTACGGAAATCTGCGGTCTGATCGGTCCCAACGGTGCCGGTAAGACCACCGTGTTCAATCTGCTGACCAAAGTGTATCAGCCCACCAGAGGTACCATCCTGCTGGATGGAAGGGATACCTACGGTATGAACACCTCTCAGGTGAGTTCTGCGGGAATTGCACGAACCTTTCAGAACATTCGTCTCTTCGACAATCTTACGGTAGAGGATAATGTAAAACTGGGACTTCACAATGAGATCAAATACGGCATGCTGGGAGGAATCCTGCGTATGCCCGGGTACTGGAAGCAGGAGAAAATTGCCCATCAGCGGGCACTGGAGCTGCTCAGTATTTTTGACATGCAGGATATGGCCGACCAGAAAGCCGGCTCTCTGCCTTACGGTGCACAGCGCCGACTTGAGATCGTGCGTGCTCTGGGGACGAACCCCAGCCTTCTGCTGCTGGATGAGCCGGCAGCGGGTATGAATCCCTCCGAAACGGCAGAATTGATGGAAAACATTATCAAGATCCGCGATATGTTCCAGATTGCCATCATGCTGATCGAACACGATATGAATCTGGTGATGGGAATCTGTGAGGGAATTGCCGTGCTGAATTTTGGCCGTATTATTGCCAAGGGAACGCCGGCAGAGGTACAGTCCAATCCCGCTGTAATCGAAGCGTATCTGGGAAAAAAGAAGGAGGGATGACAGATGTCCGAAATACTCAAGGTGGATAGTATCAATGTTTATTACGGTGCCATCCATGCCATCAAAGATGTTTCTTTTTCCGTTCATGAGGGAGAGATCGTTACCCTCATCGGCGCCAACGGCGCGGGAAAATCTACCATCCTTCAGACGGTTTCGGGTCTGCTTCGCTCTAAGACAGGAGTGGTCCGTTTTTGTGATGAGGATATTTCCCATACTGCCGCATACAAGATTGTGGAAAAGGGACTTGCACAGGTGCCGGAAGGACGCCGTATCTTTTTGCAGATGACGGTGGAGGAAAATCTGGAAATGGGTGCTTATACGCAGGCTCCTTCGGGAGTGGATGCTGATCTTGCCATGGTCTATGAACAGTTTCCCAGATTAAAGGAGCGGCGCAGACAGATTGCGGGAACGCTCTCCGGAGGGGAACAGCAGATGCTGGCTATGGGACGGGCATTGATGAGTCATCCCAGACTGCTGATGCTGGATGAACCCAGCATGGGTCTGGCGCCCATTCTGGTGGAGCAGATCTTTGAGATCATCCGTGATATGCATAAGAAAGGAACCACGATTCTGCTGGTGGAGCAGAATGCGCAGATGGCCTTATCGGTGGCAGACAGGGCATACGTGCTGGAGACGGGTTCTATTATATTGAGCGGTACGGGTGCGGAGCTGGCTGCCAGTGATTCCGTACGCAAGGCTTATTTGGGGGGCTGAGAGGCCCTCCATTTTTTACGGAACTGAGAGGCGCAAATCCCTTCCGATTTGCGAAACTGTCTGTTCATGTAGCTGGCGTCGTAAAATCCGCAGATTCCTGCAATTTCTTCCAGAGAATATTCGGAAAAGCGCAGCAGCTTTTTGGCATATGTGATCCTTTTGGTGATCACATAGTGATTGGGAGTAATTCCGAAATGGTTTTTGAATTCCCGGGAGAGATGATATTTACTAAGATAGAATCGCAGGGACAATTCCTCCAGAGAGAATTTATCCGTATAATGCTGATCAAGATATTGACGCACCTCAGTCATTTTCATATGACTGGGGTGTTTTTCTTCCCGCAGATTTGTCACATCCTGCAAAAGAAGAGAGAGCAAATCCATGATCAGTCTGGAGGAGTTGATTTCACAGGTCAGATCCGCGCCGCTGTTGACGGAAAGAAGTGCTTCCATTTTTTCCTGCATAAGGGGAAAGGAGCGAGGGGTAAAGGCAGGCGGAGAGACGGAGGAATAATAACTGTGGTATTCTCCCGAGGTGGCGCCGTTAAAGTGAACCCAGATCAACTCCCACGGGTCTGTTTCGCTGCTTTGGTGGTGATAGGGGATCATGCAGTTGATAAAGAAGCAGGTATTCTTTTTTAAAGGGTATACGGTATCTTTGTAGGTGAGAGAGCCGCTGCCGGAGAGAACAAGAACCAAAAGGTAGGAGTCCAGATTTTTTCGCTGTGAAATGTGGCTCTTTTTCAGCTTCAGATACCCTGCCTCCTGAACATAAAAAAAGGTACGGCGGGCAAGGGTGCTTGGAGTGTGGAGTATGCGCCGGGAGGTTTCGGCATAGGAATCGGGGAATTTATCAAAAAAATCATTCATTTCAGGTCTCCTTTTCGCTTCAAATATCATAGCAATATAATCCTGATTCAAAGCAATATACTCGCTTGTTATTAACAAAATACATTATTATAATAACAAATGCAAGAAAAAATAGAGATGTATGTTTATCTTGTATAAAAAATGATAATAACAATAAAATACAGAATTGTAAGGAGAAGCGGAGATGATGTATTATGTGTTGCTGTCGGGCGGCTCCGGAAGACGCCTATGGCCGTTGTCGGGAGAGAGAAGACCGAAGCAGTATTTGAAAATGGTAAACCGGGAGAACAATTCCATGGATCGTTGTTCCATGATTCAGCGTGTTTGGGAACAGCTGGAAGAGGCGGGAATGGCGGAGCGTACCGTGATCACGGCGGGCAAAGATCAGGAGGAGCTGATTTTAAGCCAGATCAGGGGAGCGAGGATCGCTTTGGAGCCGGAGGGAAGGGACACTTTTCCGGCAGTGCTGTTGTCCTGCGCTTATCTGCATAGCCGTATGGGAGCCACAGAGGAGGATTATGTTACTGTTATGCCGGTGGATCCCTATACAGAGAGCAGCTATTTTCAGGCACTCAGACAGCTGGAGCAGGTCATGAGTGGGAGGAAGGAGGGAGTGGGACTGATGGGGGTAGTACCCACCCATCCCTCTTCCAAGTACGGGTATATTCTCACCGGCGACAGAAAAGAAGGCTATGTGGAGGTGCTGGGATTTGCGGAAAAGCCGGAGGAAGAAAGGGCGGAAGAATTGATCAGGCAGAAAGCCCTGTGGAATTGCGGCGTGTTTTGCGTACGGATAGGCAGTATCTTACAATATGCCCGCGCATACGGGGTTTCTGCGGAATACGAAAAAATGTATGAGAATTACAAGCAGCTTCCGCGGATCAGCTTCGATTATGAGGTGCTGGAAAAAACAGAGGAACTGGTGGCGGTGGAATATCATGGATTCTGGAGGGATCTGGGAACCTGGGATGCCATGGCGGAACAGATGAGCACGGATATTATTGGCAATGCGTTACTGGATGAAGACTGCAAAAATACGCAGGTGATCAATGAACTGGGAATCCCGGTGGTGGCAATGGGGCTGGAAAATATGGTAGTGGTGGCCGCCAGAGACGGAATTCTGATTACGGATAAGCGTCGGGCAGGCCGTGTGAAGGAGGTGGCCTCAGGGATTCTGACACCCCCCATGTTTGAAGAAAGACGCTGGGGAACCCTGGAGACATTGGATGATACGGGGCAGGAAGACCGCTCTACCCTGACGCGAAAGATTAACATTTATGATGGTATGAATTCCAGTTACCATTATCATCAATACAGGGATGAAATCTGGACGGTATTAAGGGGCAGCGGAGAATTGATCCTGGAGGGCAGCAAGATTCCGTTGTCTGCGGGCAAGGCTGTCTGCATCAGAAGAGGACAGCGGCATGCGGTGAAGGCCATGAAGGATTTTGAATACATTGAGATTCACATTGGAGAAAAGATCGGTAATGAGGATATCAACCGAATCACTTTCCGGTGGGATGAAATAGAACTGAGTCGCATACTGTAAATGACATAATCCGTCGTATGACGGGAAGGAGGAAATATGAACAAGACAGCATTGATTACGGGAATCACAGGACAGGACGGTTCCTATCTGGCGGAGCTGCTGCTGGAGAAGGGATATCGTGTATACGGAGTTTTTCGGAGAGGATCCACCAATACGGCACAGAGGATTGCCCACCTTTTGGAAGAAAGAGGAAAGCGGGATGAGAGGCTGCATCTGGTATACGGAGATATGACGGACTCTCTGAATCTGGTTCGGCTGATCACAGAATATGAGCCCCATGAAATCTATAATCTGGCCGCCCAGTCCCATGTGGCGGTTTCCTTTGAAGAGCCGGAATATACCGCCAATGCGGACGGTATAGGAGTGCTTAGAATCCTGGAGGCGGTTCGTATGGCGGGACTGACGGAAAAAACCAGGATCTATCAGGCGTCCACCTCAGAGCTGTATGGTAAGGTGGCAGAGATTCCGCAGAAAGAGACCACTCCCTTTCATCCCCGATCCCCTTATGCGGTGGCCAAGCTGTACGGCTATTGGATAACGAAGCATTATCGGGAAGCATATGGAATGTTTGCTGTTAACGGGATTCTGTTTAACCATGAGTCGGAGCGACGGGGAGAAACCTTTGTAACCCGTAAGATCACCATGGGAGCCGCAAATATTCTGGCGGGCAGACAGGAAAAGCTGTATCTTGGCAATTTGAATGCAAAGCGTGACTGGGGATATGCCGGAGATTATGTGGAGTGCATGTGGAGGATGCTGCAGCATCCGCAGCCGGAAGACTTTGTCATTGCCACGGGAGAGACCAGAACTGTCCGGGAATTTGCGGAGGCTGCCTTTGCCCACGCAGGTCTTCACCTTGTCTGGGAGGGAGAAGGTGTGGAGGAAAAAGGGTTGGATCGTGCTTCCGGCAAAGTGTTGATCGAGGTATCTCCGGAATTCTTCCGACCTGCAGAGGTGGATCTGCTGCTGGGAGATCCCAGTAAGGCAAGAAAGCTTCTGAATTGGGATCCCGGGAAGACCTCCTTCGACACACTGGTACAGCGTATGGTAGACCATGATATTCGTTTGGTGAGAGGCGAGAGTATGATAGGCGGAGGAAAGGAATGAAAGAGAGAATGCATATGGAAGGACTGGATAGAAAAGGCCGTATCTACGTAGCGGGACATAGGGGACTGGTGGGCTCATCACTGGTCAGACACTTGTCCGGGAAGGGCTTTGAGAATATCATTACCAAAACCCACAGGGAACTGGATTTGACACGTCAGTCACAAACGGAGGAGTTCTTTATGGAAGAACGACCGGAATACGTCATCCTGGCAGCTGCCAGAGTAGGCGGTATCTATGCCAATGATACGTATCCGGCGGATTTTATAAGAGATAATCTGCAGATCACCTGTAACGTGCTGGATGCGGCCTATCGGAGCGGTGTAAAAAAGCTTCTGTATCTGGGGAGCTCCTGTATCTATCCGCGGGAGTGTCCGCAGCCCATCAAAGAGGAATATCTTCTCAGCGGTTATCTGGAGAAAACGAATGAGGCTTATGCCCTTGCAAAGATTTCGGGGCTGAAGATGTGCAGTTATTACAATCGCCAGTACGGAACCGATTATATCAGTGTAATGCCCTGTAATCTCTACGGGATTCAGGATAACTTTGATCGGAATAACTCTCACGTGCTGCCTGCTTTGATACGAAAATTTCACGAAGCGAAGCTTTCTCATGCACCCTCTGTGACTGTCTGGGGGAGCGGAAAGCCTTTGCGGGAGTTTCTGAATGTGGATGATCTGGCAGACGCCTGTCTGTTTTTGCTGGATCATTACAGTGGGAACGATTTTTTCAATGTGGGAAGCGGAGAAGAGATCAGTATTTTGGAACTGGCCGAAATGATCAAAAGAATTACGGGATATGAAGGGGAGATTACATTGGATCCTTCCAAGCCCGACGGAACGATGCGTAAGGTGACGGATATCAGCCGCATCAGGAAGCTGGGCTGGAGGCCCGGGATCGATCTGGAAACGGGAATACGCAGAACCTATGCCTGGTTTTGTGAAAAATACGAAAAGGGAGAGTTTACGGAGAAATGAAGGGAAGAGAGCCCGTCAGGCTGCCCCCCATACGCAAGGAGTATCTGTGGGGAACAGAGGATTGGATGCTGTCCGACCTGCATGAGCAGCTGAAGCAGCCGATTCCTCTCCTGATCAAGATCATTACAGCGAGGGAGGCTCTGAGCATTCAGGTACATCCTCCGGATGATTTTGCGGAGAAGGAAGAGAAGAAAAGCGGCAAGACGGAAATGTGGTATATTCTGGAGTGTGATCCCGGCGCCTGCCTTTATTACGGTCTGAAGCACAAGATTTCCCCGGAAGAGTTTCTAAAGCGTATCCGAAACAAAACGATTCCGGAGGTCTGCCATAAGGTGCCCGTAAAAACAGGAGATGTGTTCTATATTCCCGCCGGTCTGCTGCACGCCGTGGGCAAGGGAATTACATTGGCTGAAATTCAGCAAAACTCGGATATTACCTACCGTGTCTTTGATTATGACAGAGAGGATGGGAGAGGAGAGAAGCGCCCTTTGCACATTGAAAAGGCGGCAGTGGTGGCGGGGTTTTTGCCGCCTCTGCAGGGACATCGTCCCATGGGAATGCCTGTGGAGGGAGAAGGTCATATACGAACGCTTCTGGTTCAGTGCCCGTATTTTAAGGTTTGTCTGTATGAAATAAAAAAAGAACTGAAAGGCATCTGTGAGGATGACTTTCAGTCAATACTGATTCTTGACGGAGAGGGAACGCTGGTATGGGAGGGAGGCATGCTTCCGATACAAAAGAGGGATTCCCTTTTTCTCCCGCAAGGGATGGGATGGTATGAGATTAGGGGAGGGGTCAGACTTCTGCTTTCCGAGAGAGGCTACTGATCGGAAGGAGTACGCAGCACCGTCATCAAAAGATGGGTGTGAGTGGGTTCAAACCAGTAGAAGGATGCTCTTCGGCCCCCATCCGGCATATCGTAGCAATAGCTGTAGCTGTTGCCTTCCGTATCATTTGTCATCTGTTCCACAAGTGTTTCCAGTCTGGCAGCTTCGTAATAGGCCTGCCGCTTGCGGGGTTCGATGAAGGTATCCCGAATGCTTTCTGTTACGGCGTTAAAATCACCCTCTGCGGAAACCCCGTGAGAATTGCGCTCGTCTCCGTAGAGCGTATACCGGCCGTCCTCTATGTTGATCAGGCAGACGTATTCAAAGCTGGAGGTAACGGCCAGCTCCAGAACCTTGTGCAGCCACAGCTGATCCAACTCGTAAGACTTTTCATAGGCCTGACGAATCAGAGTAAAGTCACAGACGTCTCCCGAGGCATTGATATGGAAGATCACCACAGCCTCTACCCACTGATAGGTATCCTCAAAGAGGAAGCGGAAATACCGATGTAGGATCTTCTCCTGCTTTGCATATTCCTCAAGGAGAGAAGCTCTTGACATACCGTGAAGAAAAGAAGCTCTGTCGTCCGGGTGTATATAGTAGGTAAGGCTGTCGATAATATCGTCAATCACACCAAAGGTGGGCATCTGAGAAGACAGGATGCCGGAATTTTCCATCAGGAAAAAGTTGTTGGCGCTCAGGTTGACGGACAACACCATAGGATAAAAGGTAGCAATGGCTTCCAGCAGAGGCTGCATGTCCTCCAGCTGGAACTTGCTTTTGTTGCGGGTAGACACCAGCTGCTGCATCTGGAAGTGATAGTCCTCCTGGGCCATATCGGGAGAGTAAAAGGCGAAGTTGTTCTTGCCGTTTCTCTTAATATGATACAGTGCCATATCAGCCTGCCTATACAGATCCTCAAAGGTATGGGCGTCTATGGTCTGCACGGCGCAGCCTGCACTGCAGTGAATGTGTCTCTCGTCGTTTGCTCCCACGGAAATGTTTGTCATCTTTCTCAGGAGACTGGTAACGCTGGCGGCAATGGCGCCGCTGTTTTCCGCTGCTCCCGTCAGATAGATCATGAACTCATCGCCGCCGATGCGCCCGATGATATCTGTTTCCCGGAAATGCTTTTTCAGTGTATCCGCAACCGCCAGAATGGCTCGATCTCCCTGACCGTGTCCCAGGTTATCGTTGATGCCCTTCAGATCATCCAGATCCAGAAGGATCAGGATACCCGCCTGCTTGTCGGAGGAGAGTCTGTCCCGGATCCTGCTCTCCGCGGTGCCGCGGTTTAAAAGACCGGTCATACTGTCTCTCTCGGAGCGTGATCTGGCCTCTATGGTGGCGTTTTGCTCCTCTGTCACGTCCGTCATGCGGAAGAATGCTTTGATATGACCGTTGTAGGGATCCGCGATCAGATCCACGGTAACCTGTGCCCAGCCCTGGGAGCCGTTGAGAAATATGATCTGCCAGATCTGCTCCAGCTGATGGGTGCCTGACAGGTATAGTTTTTTCAGATTTTTTATGGAAAACAGCCGCATGGCTTCCTTCCGATCCTTCGATGTGAGATGGGAGGTAATCAGCTGTCTGCCGAAATCCGTCAGGGTATACTCCTCCGGCTGTTGTGAGGAGGAGATGATCCTGCCGCCGGAGGATTCGATGAGATCCGTTTCCAGATCCGCCACCAGCATGCCCAGATGCCTGTCGGATTCTTCCATAGACTGAATATGGTGGAGATAAGCCAGCTCATGCTCGTACTGCTCGGTAATGTCCTGATGGGAGATGAGGGCAAAATCGGGCTGTCCCTGCTCATTCAGAGTGGTAGAGTACTGCAGATCGAACCAGCGCAGATATCCGTAAGATGTTTTGACACGCATCTTCAGAGACCCTTCCGGAGAGCCTCTGTGGATATCCAGAAACATCTGCTCCACCACAGCTTTGCTTTCCGGCAGGATGCCGTCTCCCGAAATGATGTCCTCCGGTGAAAGCTCGCACAAATGGGGAACCTGGCAGCGCGCACAGATACTCTCATCCCACCTGTGAGCCCTGCGATTCTTAATATCGTAGTAACAAATGGTACGGTCGGAGTGTTGGGCAATCAGCCTGAAGATCTGTTCGTTCTTCCGAAGCTGTCTGTTTTCACTGGCCTGCAGCTTCTGTTCGGTAATATCATCCACAAAGATCACCGCCCGCTTGGGCTTGTGCTCTCTGTCATACACCATGGAAAATTCCATACGCTTCCACACCGTATCTCTGCCCGGAATGGTGAAGGGAACCTCACAGGAGCCCATGGGATCACCCTGACACATGGATTTGCAGAAATTGCGGATAATACCGGGAGCATCTTCGGGATATTCCTCGGCAGCCTGATCCATATTGGCAGGGTAGTTGTGGATCACCTCGGGCATATTGTGTTCTCTTGCATATTCCCTGGGAACGGTAAGCGTCATGGTGGGAATATCGTAATGACAGATGGTTCTTCTTAAGTTCTGTGAGGTAACACGGATCTCTTCCGCCTGCAGCCACAGCTTTTCTTGGAGGCGGATCTCCTCTGCCTTCTGGGCATCGATATTCCGGGACATGGCTACCAGCAGAATATCGTTGTCTCTGTCATTTCTCTGACGCATGGCGGTGGTCTCAAACCAGTGGGAGGTGTCATCCCTGCCGTAGCGGCGATAGGCGATCTTAAGTGTTTCTTTATTTTGAT
>JAFQLB010000051.1 GCA_017396675.1 Lachnospiraceae bacterium | reverse complement strand
TTTTCCCTGCTGTGTGTGGCGGCAATGTATACCCAATACGGAGCCGTGTTTCTTGTGCTGACACTGGCAATACAGGTGTTATTAAATGCTTTTTCGCGGAAGGATTGGAACGGATTGAAACGAATGCTGGGGGCATATGCAGTGGCCGGCGTGGGCACAGGGATTCCTCTCGTT
Organism: Lachnospiraceae bacterium; assembly: GCA_017396675.1. Taxonomy (GTDB): domain Bacteria; phylum Bacillota; class Clostridia; order Lachnospirales; family Lachnospiraceae; genus SFDP01. The sequence goes on along the minus strand of JAFQLB010000051.1, from coordinate 18,103 downwards.
TATTTCTTCCTCCTGCCCCAGTCCTCCCATCCGGTATCGACCTTCCACTACGAGAGAGTGGCAGAACTGGAGAAGAATCTTCTTTATGATTTTTTCCATAATCTTCTGATCACCTTTCGCTGGCTGTTGATTGATGCTGCCCGGGATACTGATAAGCTGACCTGGTTCATCTGGGGTATCATCTTGGTTTTTCTGCTCCTTGGTATTTGGGGAGCAAAAAATAACAGGATACTTCGTTACCTGATGGGGGCCGCTGTTATCAGCTACATTCTGTATTACGGGTGTACTGTTTTTAAAATCTACGGATATGGATGGTTTGGAACAAGGCATGTGTTATTTTATCTGCCGATCCTCTTCGTAACATTTATATATAGCGTATATAATTTTGCATATAACATGTATAACGGCTGTGCTTTTCATATGGAAAATAATGACCAAACCAGTCAAAATACTGTATTTTCTGGATTTTTGAAAGGTGTGCTTCTTATTACAGCCGTTCTGTATTGCTGCTACGGAGGGTATCGTCTGCACAATCATTGGTGGAAAAGTGATGAACGTTCAGTGGTTTCATACTGGTATGATAACGGCTGTGTTGGTGAGAATTTGTTTGTGGATCACAAACAGCGGATTACCTTTCTGTACTATTTGCAGCAGAACGAGGCATTTGATGAAACCTGTTTGAACCATGTATATTCCAATCCTTTGGCAGAGAGTGAGTATTATTCCACAGAAGAATGGAGAGCGTATTTTGAGACATATGTGTATCCCCGGGGAATGCCCCAAAGTCATTACATTTTGACGGGAACGTATAACGGATTAATGGAGGCCATGCAGCAAATGGGATATCGGATCGAGTCGGTGGTTGACACGACCACCAATCTCTTTTATTGTTATAAATAGAGAACAAAGGAAGAAGGTCGCTTGCATGGATAAACTGTACATGGTGATACCTGCCTACAACGAAGAAGCCAATATTGGCACGGTAGTAGGAGAATGGTATGCGGTTCTGGAAAAACTCATAGCAGAGGGAGCTGATCCGGAATCCCGATTGGTGGTTATCAACGACGGGAGTAAGGACGGAACATATGAAATCATGGAAGGACTAAAGGCGGGAAGACCGGGTTATCTGCCCCTTACCAAAGCCAATTCGGGACATGGAGCCACGGTTTTGTTCGGTTATAAATATGCCATTGAAGCAGAAGCAGACTATATTTTTCAGACGGATTCCGACGGACAGACGGTACCGGAAGAGTTTTACGAATTCTGGAAGCTGCGGGAAGCCTACGATATGGTAATCGGCAACCGGACACAACGTCAGGACGGCGGTTCCAGGATTCTTGTGACAAAAACATTAAAGACGGTGATTCGTATGTTTTTTCATGTCAATACGGTGGATGCCAATACACCCTTCCGACTGATACGACGGGAGACGCTGCAGAAGTATATGCACCTGATACCGGAGGACTTCAATCTGTCAAATGTGTTGGTAGCCGTCATTTTCGAAAAAAAGAAGGCGTCTGTGAAATACCTTCCCATCACCTTCCGGCAGCGTCAGGGAGGGAAGAATTCTATCAACATCAAGAGTATTACAAAAATAGGATGGAAAGCGATCCGGGATTTTGTGGAATTGAACAGACAGCTATAAGTTATAGAGGAAAAGAGGAGATTTTCAGGAGATATGGAACAATACAAGCAGGAATTTATTGAATTCATGGTGGCAAGCCGGGTTTTGAAGTTTGGAGAGTTTACTCTGAAAAGCGGCAGAAAATCTCCGTTTTTTATGAATGCGGGAGCCTATGTCACGGGGACTCAGCTGAAAAAGCTGGGTGAATACTATGCCAGAGCCATTCACAGTGCCTACGGAGATGATTTCGATGTTTTGTTTGGCCCTGCCTATAAGGGCATACCGCTGGCTGTGACCACAGCCATTGCCTACAGTCAGCTCTACGGCAGAGAGGTTCGATATTGTGCCAACCGCAAGGAGGTCAAGGATCACGGAGATACGGGCATCCTGTTGGGAAGTCAGCTGCAGGATAAGGATAGGGTGGTAATGATTGAGGATGTGACTACCTCCGGAAAGTCCATCGAAGAGACCTTTCCGCTGCTGATGGCACAGGCAGACGTGACCGTGAAGGGACTCATGGTATCCTTAAACCGTTGCGAACGGGGCAAGAGTGCCGATAAGAGTGCTTTGGAGGAGATCCGGGAGATCTATGGATTTGAGACGGGAGCCATCGTTTCCATGAAGGAAGTGGTGGAGTATCTTTATAATAGGCCGCTGGATGGTGTTGTGGTTATCGATGATACCATCAAAGGAGCCATTGATGCATATTATGAAGAATATGGCGTACAATAATCATCGGATGGGCATTTCGACGTTAGAGCGGAATGCCCATTTGGGGTACGGGGGAGCGATATGAACCATCCGAAGTGGGGAAAATGGAGAAAAGAATATAAGTTTACCAATAAGAGGCATCCCCCCAAGGCGGTGATGGCTGTGATTCTTGGTGTGATTTCCATGGTCTATCTGGGGCTTTGTGTATATCACAGCTTTCTTTCCGGAGGTGCGGCAACGGATGGGTACGGACTGGTGGGGCTGCTCTCTGCAATTTTTGCACTGATAGGATTGATATTGAGCATCACGGCACGTGGGGAACCGGATCGCTACCCGTTGTTCCCTTATTTGGGGATTTTGGTAAATTTGATCGTATTGTGTTGTATCAGCGTGATTTTATATGCAGGAGCGTACGGAATATGATGCAGGAGAGACGGAGGCTTGCAATTGCAAGAGTGAAAGGCATACGGGAGGAAAGCAGATTGGAGCCTCCCTTTACCCGGTATTTTCAAAGTGTGGCAGAGTTTTTGCTGATGGTGGAGGAAAATCGGCAGCAGCTGGAGAAGGGATTGCTCCGGCAGGCTTCCCTTGAGGAACTAAAGGCCCGGAATGAAGAGCTGTACCGGGATGTTTTGCCGGAGTACTACACAGAAAGCTACGGCAATCCGAAGACGGCACGGGAGCGTTTGGGAGAGGGTTACGGACAGATTCTTTCCGCATTGTATGCGGAGGAAAGGAGCCTGATTGTCTATAGCTATGCGGGAGCGATGTCAGCCTGTGTTATCCGTCTTGAGCTGTTTCTTTTGTTCTACACGGCGTTTCTGGAGGCGGCAGAGGAAGGAGGGCTGCCGGAGGTGGATCGGCTGAAGGAGATCTATTATTGGTTTGCCTGTGATTATGCCGAGGCGCTTTTGGAAGATGCGGTTTCCCGGCAGTTTGAGCCGGAGGGGAATTACGTAAAGGAGCTTTTGGAGGAATCGGATCTTTCCGACCTAAGATACCTGTACCGTTACGGAGAATACGTCACCCACAACGAACACAGACTGGCATCCTATATGAATGCGTTGCCGGAGGAAACCGTTGCACTGATGGCAGATACGTATACGGAAGGCTATCGCAAGGGATTTGAGGTGGCCAGAAAAGACCTTTCCCGGAAAAAGACGGTGAATATCATCTATGCTTTGGGTATGGAGCGTATGGTGAAAAAAGCCATGGAGAATTTCCGTGCCATGGGGTTGACCGCCATTCCCTATCCGGCTCCGGTAAGCTTTATGGGAGGCAGGAAGCTGTATAAGAACGGCATCTCGGGAGCGGTTGCCAACCGGCAGTTTGAATATGATCACGAATATGACCTGGCACTGTATCTGGATGCCAGGTACTGTGCCAGAAAACTGGACGCCTACAAGGCGGTTTTGGAAAAATACAGGGAGCAGACCTCCCTGATGGGAGGACCGGCGGTGATCGAGAAATTCGGAGAACCGGGGTTCGTACCGGAGCAAAGCGATGCCAATCTGAGACTGGATGAACAGGGGCAAAAATGCTTTGTGGAATATCAGTCCGCTGCAAGAACGCTTTTGAACCGGTATGTGAAAGGGGAGGAGCGCAGCTTTACCATCATTGCTTTTCCCGTGCCGGCCATCGGCGAGAAATTTGAGGATGTATTTGAGGAAACCATTCGTCTGAATACACTGGATTACGAGCTGTACAAACGGTGCCAGCAGGCCATCATTGATGTATTGGATGGGGCGGCTTACGTTCGGATCAGGGGTGCCGGAAAAAACCGCACCGATTTGAAGGTGGCACTGCCGCCCCTGGCCGATCCCGGAAGTCAGACCAATTTTGAGAACTGCGTGGCGGATGTGAATATTCCTGTGGGAGAAGTGTTCACCTCTCCCAAACTGGAGGGCACAAAGGGGGTGCTGCATGTTCCGGAAATCTTTTTGCAGGGGCTTGAGTACCTGGATCTGGAGCTTGTCTTTGAAGACGGATGCATCGTTTCCTACGGGTGTGCCAATTTTGAGTCAAAGGAGGAGGGCAGGAAGCTGATTCGGGAAAACCTGCTTCACAACCATGATACTCTGCCCATGGGAGAATTCGCCATCGGCACCAACACAACTGCCTATATGGCAGCCAAAAGACTGCAGATTGCGGATGTGCTGCCGATTTTGATCGCAGAAAAGATGGGACCTCATTTTGCCATAGGTGACACCTGTTTTTCCAGAGAGGAGGAGGTAGAGACCTTTAACCCTGACGGGAAAAAGATGATGGCAAAGGAGAATGCCTTTTCCGCACAGCGAAAAACGGATTCGGGAAAGGCATATTTTAACTGCCATACGGATATTACCATTCCTTACAACGAGTTGGAGGCGATTGTTGCCGTGGATGCCGGGGGAGGCCGCACACCGATTATTCTGAACGGCAGATTTGTGGTACCGGGAAGTGAAGAATTGAATAAGCCCTTTGACGAATAGCGGATTATTCTGTAAAATATAGGAAATTGATATAAATGATATAAAAAGGAGGCTCCATATGGCACAGGTAGGAATTGTAATGGGCAGTGATTCGGATATGCCTGTAATGGCAAAAGCAGCGGATGTTTTGGAGGAGTTGGGTATTTCTTATGAGATGAAGATCATCTCCGCCCACAGAGAACCGGATGTATTTTTTGAGTATGCAAATACCGCAGAAGAGAGAGAGATCAAGGTGATTATCGCAGGCGCCGGAATGGCAGCCCATTTACCGGGTATGTGCGCCGCAATTTTCCCCATGCCGGTCATAGGCATTCCCATGCACACCACTTCCCTGGGCGGAAGAGATTCTCTGTATTCCATCGTTCAGATGCCCTCCGGCATTCCCGTGGCAACGGTAGCCATCAACGGCGGAGCCAATGCAGGTCTTTTGGCGGCAAAGATTCTTTCGGTATCCGATGGGGATTTGTTGAAGAAGTTGAAAGACTACAGCACAGCCATGAAAGAAAGTGTACAGGCCAAGGACGCCAGATTACAGGAAGTGGGATATCGCAATTATTAGGAGGCAGCTATGGATTACAAGAAAGCAGGAGTGGACATTGAGGCAGGATACCGCTCCGTAGAATTGATGAGAAAACATGTACAGTCTACCCTTCGCCCGGAGGTGCTTGGGGGATTGGGGGGCTTCAGCGGTGCTTTTTCCATGGAGCGTTTTAAGGAGATGGAAAAGCCCACGCTGGTGTCCGGCACCGATGGTGTGGGAACGAAGCTGAAGCTGGCATTTTTGATGGATCGTCACAACACAGTGGGAATCGATTGCGTGGCCATGTGTGTCAATGACATTGCCTGTGCGGGAGGAGAGCCTTTGTTTTTCCTGGATTATATAGCATGCGGCAAGAACTATCCCGAAAAAATTGCAGCTATTGTCGAGGGAGTTGCAGAGGGCTGCCGGCAGTCGGGCGCGGCGCTGATCGGCGGAGAGACTGCGGAGATGCCCGGTTTTTATCCGGAGGAGGAGTATGATCTGGCGGGCTTTGCGGTGGGAATCGTGGACGAAAAGGAGTTGATCACGGGACAGAACATTGCAGAGGGAGATGTGCTCATCGGTATGGCCTCTTCCGGTATACACAGCAACGGATTTTCACTTGTAAGAAAAGTGTTTGATATGACAAAGGAAAACCTCACCACCCATTACCCGGTTCTGGGGACTACGTTGGGAGAGGCACTGCTGGCTCCTACGAAGATTTATGTGAAGGCATTGAAGGCAGTGAAGGAGGCGGGCGTCGTTGTCAAAGGCTGCAGTCACATAACGGGCGGAGGCTTCTATGAGAATATTCCCAGAATGCTGCCGGAGGGGATGCATGCGCTGGTGGAAAAGGACAGCTACCCCATACCTGCCATTTTCAGCCTGCTGCAGGAAAAGGGAGGAATCGCCCGGGAGATGATGTATAATACATACAATATGGGAATCGGTATGGTTCTGGCGGTTGCTCCGGAAGATGCATCGGCTGCTTTGGAGGCGATCAAAGGTGCCGGAGAAATATCGTATGTTATAGGAAAAATCGTTGCCGGAGAAAAAGGAGTTACCGTATGCTGAAGGTGGTGATCTGCGTTTCCGGCGGGGGGACGAATCTGCAGGCCATTCTGGACGCAAAGTCGGAAGGAAGGCTTCCCGATGTGGAGCTTGCGGGGGTAATAAGCAACAACAGAACTGCATATGCACTTGAGAGAGCCGGGGCGGCGGGCATACCTGCTCTGTGCATTTCTCCCGGCGATTTCGGAGACCGGGAGGCGTTTCACCGTGCATTTTTGGAGGCAATGCAAAGGATGGAGCCGGATCTGATCGTACTGGCAGGATTTCTCGTCAGTATTCCTGCCGCCATGGTAAAGGCGTTCCGAAACAGAATCATCAATGTGCATCCCTCCCTGATTCCCTCCTTCTGCGGTGTAGGGTATTACGGTTTGAGAGTCCATGAGAAGGCACTGGAACGTGGAGTTAAGATAACAGGCGCTACAATACATTTCGTGGATGAGGGAATGGATACGGGAACCATCATTGCGCAGAAGGCAGTGGAGGTATTGGAGCAGGATACACCGAAAGCGCTGCAGCGCAGGGTGATGGAGGAAGCAGAGTGGATCCTGTTGCCTGCAGTGATCAGAGACATTGCCGAAGGGAAAATAAAAATCGGAGAAGAGACGATATGAAGGTATTGATCGTAGGAAGCGGAGGCAGAGAACATGCCATCGCTCACAGTGTAGCCAAGAGCAGTCGGGTGGATCGGATATACTGCGCACCCGGGAACGGAGGTATCGCACAGATAGCAGAGTGTGTGGATATCGGCGTAATGGAATTTGAAAAACTGGCCGGATTTGCCAAGGAGAAAGAAATCGATCTTTGTATTGTGGGCATGGACGATCCCCTGGTGGGCGGTCTGGTTGATGTTTTGGAAGGAGAAGGGATCCGGTGCTTCGGGCCCAGAGCCAATGCAGCTGTTTTGGAAGGCAGCAAGGCCTTTGCGAAGGACTTGATGAAAAAGTACGGGATTCCCACAGCGGCTTATGCCAATTTTGAGGATCCCAAGGAGGCCGTCGCCTATTTGAAAAAAGGGAACTTTCCGGTGGTATTAAAGGCAGACGGATTGGCACTGGGCAAGGGCGTTTTGATCTGCAATACGCTGGAAGAAGCAGTGGAGGGAGTCAGGATCATCATGGAGGACAAACAGTTCGGCAGTGCCGGCAATCGCATGGTCATTGAAGAATTTATGACCGGAAGGGAAGTTTCCGTACTGGCCTTTGTGGATGGCAAAACCGTCAAAACCATGACCTCTGCGCAGGATCACAAGAGAGCGGGAGACGGTGATACCGGTCCCAATACGGGAGGCATGGGTACTTTTTCCCCCAGTCCTTTTTACACGGAGGAGATTCATGCATTTTGCCAAACCCATATTTATCAGGCCACGGTGGATGCCATGGCAAAGGAAGGAAGACCCTTTAAAGGAATTATCTTCTTCGGTCTGATGCTGACGCCGGAAGGTCCCAGGGTGTTGGAATACAATGCCCGTTTCGGAGACCCGGAAGCGCAGGTGGTACTGGTGCGCATGAAGAACGACCTGTTGGATGTGATGGATGCCTGTATCGATGGGACGCTGGAGCATACACAGCTGGAATTTGAAGAGAATGCGGCGGTCTGTGTGGTGCTGGCTTCCGGAGGATATCCCCTGTCCTATGAAAAGGGAAAGCGGATAGAAGGACTGGAAAAATTTGAACACAAGGAGAATTACTATTGCTTCCACGCCGGCACGAAGGCTACAGAGGAAGGAATTGTTACAAACGGCGGAAGAGTATTGGGGATCACTGCCAAGGGAAAAGATCTGAAAGAAGCCAGGACCAATGCTTACGAAGCCGTAAACTGGGTAAACTTTGAGAAGAAATATATGCGCCGTGATATCGGAAAAGCGATAGACGAAGCATAGATTATGCGGAGCCTTAATATGGAGGAAATTATGAGGACACAGGGGACACAGGGGATAACGGGAACAGAGAGTAAGGCAGGAAAGAGAAAGCCGGCAGCCGGAAAAATTTTGCTGCTGCTGCTGGTCTTTGGAGCAGCGTGCCTGCTGTGGCATCAAAGCGGGATATACGCATTTGCGCAGGGGACAGCTACCGTGTTGGCTGAGAGCGGAAAGATACGGCAGACGCCGTCAACGGACAGTACTGTACTTGCATCCGTAAAAAAAGACGATACGCTGACGGTTACGGCGCAGACCACGGACAGTCAGGGATACACCTGGTATAAGGTGTTTGTCAATGGTCAGTCCCTTGGATACGTAAGGGCCGATTTGGTAAACGTAACGGGTGATATACCAACCGAAAGCGCACAGACTGCGGCAGATACGGCAAGCAGTCAGACCTCCGGGGAGGGGACGGGAGCTGACAGTAATACGGGCAGTACCCAGGTGACGGTGGGCGCCGGCAACAGTACCGATACCCAGACCGCCCAGGAAGTACCCGTTACTTCCTCGCCTTCCACGGCTGCCGCAGGAAGAACCACAGCTGCGGTGCGGGTCAGGAAGGGAGCCGGAACCAATCATGACGTGGCGGGAAATGCCCAGGCAGGAACGGAAGTATCGATTCTGGGGGAATCCGCGGACGGCTCGGGAACTCTTTGGTATCAGGTGAGCTTTCAGGGAGGGAACGGCACAGTCAACGGATTCATTCGCAATGATTATCTGGAAATTACGGAATATGTGCAGGAGGCACCGGCGGAGGAGATACCCGCAGAGGGAGAACTCCCTCAGGAGGAGGTGCCTGCCCAGGAGGTGCCCTCCGAGAACAATGATTATTATTTAAAATATATGGAAAATTCGGAAGGAACAATGGAATGGTTTCTGTTTGACAATATCGAAGGAACCAGTCAGAGCCTTCCGGAGCTTTTGGCGGCAGTGGATCAGATCACAGCAAATGAGGATTCGGAGGCGTCTCAATTAAAGACGATGAAGATTGTGACCATTGTATGTGCCCTGATCATTGTCGCTCTGATCGCGGTGATTACCCTGTTGGTATTCAAGCTTCGTGACTCCTATTACGAATATGAGGATGAGGAAGATGAGGAGGACGAAGAGGAGGAGGAAGAGGATGTGATCCGTACATTGCCCCCTCGCACAGCAAAAACAAAGGAGCACCCTGCGTCTTCGGAGACAGTACAAAGAGAGGCAGGCACGCCGAAATCTTCCCGTAAAAATACGGAAATGACAGAGCGCGGAAAGAGTGCCTCTTCCGAAGACAGAGAAGTACGCCGGGAAGAAATGTCGACAGATACCAATGCTTCCACCTGGAAATCGAAGGACTTTCTGGAAATCGACGATGACATGGAATTTGAATTTCTGGATCTGTAATCTTTCGGTAAAGGAGGAAAAGCATGTATATAGAAATTGATTTTAACAGTGACGAAGCTCTGTATATGCAGGTACGTAACCAGATTATTTTGGGAATTGCCGCTTCCCGTCTCAGGGAGGGGCAGGTTCTGCCCTCGGTACGTCAGATGGCGGAAGAAATCGGTATCAACATGCATACTGTAAATAAGGCCTATACCGTATTAAAGCAGGAGGGCTTTTTGCAGGTGGACAGACGGAGAGGTGCCGTTGTTGCGGTGAATATGGATAAATTGCGGACCATTGAGGAAATGAGGGAAGACCTGAGAGTCATTATAGCCAAGGGGAGGTGTAAAAATATCTCCCGCGGGGAAATGCATGCCCTGGTGGATGAGCTGTATGACAGCTTATAAGTCTTTTCTTTCGTTCCGGTGAAAACAGGACGGTTTCGTTGTAGTATATTTTAAGCAGTTTGGAGGGAAGGATGCAGGAACAGTTTACATCCAAAGCAAAAGCAGCATTACTTCTTGCAGAAAAGGCAGCCGGAAAGCTGCATCAGACTTACGTGGGAACAGAACATATACTGGTAGGATTGATTCAGGAAAATACAGGTGTTGCAGCCAGGGTGCTGTTGGACAATAAGGTGGATGCACGGGAAGTGCTGGAAATGATTCAGGATCTGATCGCGCCGGATACGGGACTTTTGACAGCGGGTAAAGGGGGATACTCTCCCAGAGCCATGGCAGTCCTGAAGGAAAGTCACAGTCTGGCAGCACGGTTTCACTCGGAATTAACAGGAACAGAGCATATTCTGATGGCAATTATAAAGGAAGGAGAAAACGTTGCCGTACGTCTGCTCAATACCTTAGGCTATCAGCCTCAGAAGCTGTATGTGGATCTGTTGGTGGCCATCGGGGAAGATGGCGGGCTGTACAAAGAGGATCTGGGACATCGAGGCAGTAAAAAGAAGAAAGAAACGGTGACTTTGGATCAGTACAGCCGGGATTTGACGGCGTTGGCAAAGGAAGGAAAGCTGGATCCCGTCATTGGCAGAGAATCTCAGATTCAGCGGGTGATTCAGATACTCAGTCGCAGAACGAAAAACAATCCCTGTCTGGTGGGTGAACCGGGTGTGGGGAAAACTGCCATTGTGGAAGGGCTGGCACAGCGCATTGTAGCGGGAGATGTGCCGGATACGGTAAAGAATAAACGGGTACTGACGCTGGATCTTGCGGGTCTGGTTGCGGGGAGCAAGTATCGGGGAGAATTTGAAGAACGGATCAAGAGATTGATACGGGAAGTTATCACAGCCGGAAATGTCCTGCTGTTTCTGGATGAACTGCATACCCTCATCGGTGCGGGAGGCGCGGAAGGAGCCATTGATGCTTCCAATATTCTGAAACCCTCTCTGGCCAGAGGGGAGCTGCAGCTGATCGGCGCCACTACCATTGTGGAGTATCGAAAATACATTGAAAAGGATGCTGCTCTGGAACGCAGATTTCAGCCCGTTACGGTAGAGGAGCCGGGGGAGGAGGAAGCGGTTCGTATTTTGGAAGGAATTAAGAAAAAATACGAAGAACACCATGGCGTCACCATAACGACAGAGGCAGTAGCGGCGGCAGTAACACTTTCCGCACGTTATATCAACGACAGAAATCTGCCGGACAAAGCCATTGATCTGATTGATGAAGCAGCCGCTGCCCTGCGGCTGCGGCAGCGCAGCAAAGCCCCGCGTTTCCGGGAATTGGAAGAGAAGATCTCGGAATTGGATCATCGGATGGAGGAGGCACTGCTGGCGGAGGAGTTCGCTCTTGCGGGAGAACTGAAGCGGCAGCAGGATGAGCTGATCAAGGAGCAGAACAGAAGGCAGCAGCGCAGACAGAAGCAGGCCGCCGAAGAATCCTTCACGGTGGGGGAAGAAGAGATTGCGGGAGTGGTGGCAGTCTGGACAAAAATCCCTGTCAGCAAGCTGGCGGAAAAGGAAAGTGAACGGCTCCTGAAGCTGGAGAGTATTCTTCACAAGCGAGTCATCGGACAGGAGGATGCGGTTACCGCCGTAGCAAGGGCCATGCGCAGAGGCAGGGTGGGATTAAAGGATCCCGGCAAGCCCATCGGATCCTTTCTGTTTTTGGGTCCTACCGGTGTTGGAAAAACAGAGCTTTCCAAGGCATTGGCAGAAGCCATGTTCGGCTCCGAAGATGCTCTGATCAGAATTGATATGTCGGAATATATGGAAGGGCATTCCGTTTCCAAAATGATTGGATCTCCGCCCGGCTACGTGGGGTTTGACGACGGTGGACAGTTATCGGAAAAGGTGCGCCGCAATCCCTATTCCGTGGTGCTGTTCGACGAAATAGAAAAAGCCCATCCGGATGTGTTCAATGTCTTGCTGCAGGTGTTGGATGACGGTCATATTACGGATTCCAAGGGCCGGAAGGTGAGTTTTAAAAATACCATTTTGATCATGACTTCCAATGCGGGGGCCGGCCGCATCGTAGAACCCAAAAACCTGGGGTTCAAAGCAGCAGGCGACGCCAAACGGGATTATACCCGCATGAAGGACAGTGTGATGGAAGAGGTCAGGAAGCTGTTTAAACCGGAATTTATCAATCGAATTGATGAGATCATGGTATTCCATCCCCTGACCGGAGAAGAAATGAAGCAGATTGTTACTTTGCTTTCTTCCAATCTAATGAAGCGATGCAAAGATCAGATGAAGATCACCCTGCGGATGACACCCTCGTTAAAGCAGTATATTGTGGAAAAATACTCCGATGTCAAGATGGGGGCAAGACCTCTGAAGCGAGCCATACAAAGCTTTGTGGAGGATGCTTTGGCGGAGGAAATATTGAGAGGTTCCATTCAGGAGGGAGATACCGTGACGGCAGGCATTAAGGATACAAAGATTACCTTTAAGGTAAAAACTGCAGGTAGATAATCAATAAAAGATTTGATATACTTAAAAGAAATTGGGAGGTTACAGGTATGGCAGCGGTAGAAGAGTTGATCCGTATCGAGGCGGATGGAGCATTAAGCTTCGGCAATCACAGGTTACAGGAAAAGGCAAAGCTGGAAGGTGTAAAATACCACGGGGATTTTCTGAAAGTAAAAACGTATAAGACGATGACAAAGCTGGAGAAGAACGGAATGTTTGTATATGAATCCGTCCCCGGTACCAGTGTGAATGATTTTAAGGAGACGGAAACAGGAATCCGGTTTACGGTAGAGGGTGAAGAGGATGCACAGCTGACCATCGGTCTTGAGGCACAGGCAGAGTATGAAGTAAAAATCAACGGAGAAAGCATCGGAACCATGCCTACCAATGTAAGCGGCAAGTTGAATGTCGGCGTGGATTTCGGCCGGACAGACCGGGTGTTGGTGGAAATATTCAAATAATTCGATAAAACCAAGGGAAAAATGGGAAAAATAAAAAGGAGTACGGTGTTCTTTTGTCAGGACTGCGGATTTGAGTCTGCAAAGTGGATGGGACAGTGTCCCGGCTGCCGGGCATGGAATACTTTTGTGGAAGAACCGGTGCAGAAGCGTGTCCACACTGCGGGTGGTGCAGTCAAAGGATTGACAGAAGGATCAAAGCCCTTGCCTCTGTCGGAGGTAACTGTTACGCAGGAAGACAGGATCAGGACCGGGATAGAAGAATTGGATCGTGTATTGGGAGGCGGCATTGTGCCCGGCTCCCTTTCTTTGGTGGGGGGAGATCCGGGAATCGGGAAATCAACGCTGCTGTTACAGGTGGGAAAGCAGCTTTCGGAAGCGGGACATAGAGTCCTGTATATTTCCGGAGAAGAATCCATGAAGCAGATCAAGATCCGGGCTCAGAGGATCGGGGAGTTTTCCGATTTGCTTCTCCTTTTGTGCGAAACCGGGCTGACCGAAATCGAAGAGGTCATTCGAAAGCTGCATCCGGCTGCGGTCATCATCGATTCCATTCAGACCATGTACAGTGAGACCATCAGTGCGGCTCCCGGCAGCGTGTCGCAGGTGCGGGAGGCAACGGCTGTGTTTCTTCAGCTGGCCAAGAGTCTGGGAATCTCTATTTTTATTGTGGGCCATGTGACCAAGGAAGGGACAGTGGCAGGACCGAGAGTTCTGGAGCATATGGTGGATACGGTGCTTTATTTTGAGGGTGACAGACATGCCTCCTATCGGGTTCTGAGAGGCGTCAAAAATCGTTTCGGCTCCACCAACGAGATCGGTGTATTCGAAATGAGAGAAGAGGGATTGATTCAGGTGGCCAATCCTTCCGAGTATATGTTAAGCGGTAAGCCGGAGGGGGCCAGCGGCTCCGTAGTGTCCTGCTCCATGGAGGGAACCAGGCCCATGCTGATTGAGATCCAGGCACTGGTCTGTCAGAGTAATTTCGGCATTCCAAGGAGACAGACCGCAGGTGCGGATTTGAATCGTGTCAATCTTCTGATGGCGGTTTTGGAAAAAAGAGCGGGACCGGCAATTTCCTCCTGTGACGCTTACGTAAATATTGCCGGGGGCATGAAGATACAGGAGCCGGCTCTGGATCTGGGAATCGTAATGGCATTGGTGTCCGGTTTTAAAAACAGAAGCCTGGATGACAGAATGGCCGTGTTTGGTGAAGTGGGTTTAAGTGGGGAGGTGCGTTCCGTCAGTCAGGCCGCTGTGCGGGTGCAGGAAGCGGTGAAACTGGGATTTACCACCTGTGTCGTGCCCGCTTCCTGTGTGGGGAGCGTAAATAAAATCAAAGGTGTCAGGATTATCGGAGTCAGCAGCGTGGGAGAGGCTATGGAGTTGGTATAGAATCCTATGAGATCCTGTAAGATTTTATGAGGTTGAATGAGTTTTTGTAAGTCATTCCGTTTCTGGCACATCTATTGACAATAGAAAGTTGTCAGTTTATAATGATTTATAGGTGTGGCGTGTATGCGGCGTATATGTATATTATATATTGCATATGTTGTACACATTGTACACATTATAATTTTCTCGATCAGGGTGATGTCAGTGTATGTAGAGGAGAGTATTCCCCAGTATGTAAGAATTTCCGTGAATATTGCGGCAAGAATAGCCAAAGGACAGCTGAAGGAGGGAGACAGGCTCTACGGGCGAAGTACGTTATCCTCCGAATTCGGTGTTTCTCCGGAGACGGTACGACGGGCGTTGCGGCTTCTGGCAGAAATGAAAATCGTTCAGATTAAGGAGAAGAGCGGAGTCAGTGTGCTTTCGGCAGACAACGCCAGGCGATATCTGTGTGAGTATGAGGGCCTTTCCAGACAAAACTATCTCATCACAAGGCTGAAGGAGTTGTATCAGCGACAGAATTCGGTTCATAAGGAGATGGGAGAGATTTATGAGGAAATACTGAAAACCCAGTCCTCTCCGTTGCCGGAGGAACGTAATCTTCCCAATTACGAGGCTCTGGTGCCTGAAGGCTCCGCAGTTACGGGAAAGAGCATCGGACAGCTCAAATTCTGGCAGAATACGGGAGCTACGATAGTAGCCATCAAAAGAAATATGAGCATCGTGGTATCCCCCGGGCCGTACGCGGAGATCTACGAGGGAGATATTCTGGTTTTCGTATGTGCAAAGGAGGATACGGATCGGGTTCTCCGCTTTGTGAACGAACGAGAAATAAAAGCCTGATATTGTTTTCAGGTATGAAATAAGGAGGTTAAGGATGAAAGGAAGAAGAAACAATTTTGTTACGTTGGCAGCAGTTATGCTTTCCGTATTGCTTCTTTCCGGCTGCGGAGGCGGAGGAGAAGAAAAGCAGACGGTGAATATTCTTTCTGCCAACTACGAGGAACAGATACAGATACAGCTGGAGTATTTGAGAGAAAAGTATCCGGATGCAGAAATTAATATTACATATATGTCCTCCGGCAAGCTGGCAGCCAAGCTGTTGGCAGAGGGGGAGGATACGGATGTGGACATTGCTCTGTCATTGGGAAGCTCTTATGCCAATCAGCTGAAGGAGGCAGGACTTCTGAGGGCCTATGAAAGCGAGACGGCATTTAAAGAGGAGTACGCGGATCCCGACAGTATGGTACTTCCCAACGGTGTATGGTGCGGTGCCATTCTGGTAAATACGACGGAGCTGGAGAGTCAGAATCTTCCCATGCCGGAGTCATATGAGGATCTTCTGGATCCCGTATATAAGGATAAGATCGTTATGGCCAATCCGGTCAGTTCCTCCACGGGATATTTCTTTCTGCTGGGAATTCTGAATCTTTACGGTGAAGAAGAAGGCTGGGCGTATTTTGACAAGCTTTCGGAAAATATCATGCTGTATGGTGATTCCGGTTCGGTACCCTCCTCCATGGTAGAAAAAGGAGAGGCCGTGATCGGTCTGGGGATTGATTATGAAGGCATGCGTATGGAAGCGGACGGAAGCCCTGTAAAGACAGTGTTTGCTTTGGAGGGAGCCCCCTACGATTACGATACCACGCTGCTGATTAACAGAGGTACGGAGCCGGATGCTTTTGTACTGGAGGTTATGAAGACCATTACCAGCCTGGAAGGAAATGCCGTGTTCAATAACTACAACATGTCGGTATTGGAAGGCGGAGAGGATGTAAATGCATACCCTGCGCACTTTCAGCTGCTGGACATGGAGGGTATTACAGACGGGGAATTGAAAACCACGCTGACCGAGCAATGGAGTACCAGATATGAATGACAGACTGCATGTTTCTGAAGTTAACAAGATATACGGAAAACATCATGTCTTAAAGGATATCAGCTGTGAGGTGAAAAAGGGAGAGTTTATCTCTCTTTTGGGCCCCAGTGGATGCGGAAAAACAACGCTTCTTCGTATTATCATGGGGCTGGAGCAGCCCACTTCCGGAAAGCTGTTTCTGGATGAAACGGATATTACGGATGTTCGTCCCGCAAACAGGGAATTTTCCATTGTATTTCAGGAATACGCCTTGTTTCCGCATATGACATTGTACGATAACGTAGCCTATGGCTTGAAGCTGAGAAAAATGGCGGAGACTGAGATCAGAGAGCGGGTGATGGAGGTTCTTACCATGCTCAAATTGGATGCATCCGTGAAAAAATATCCGTCCCAGATGTCGGGCGGTATGCAGCAGAGGACAGCCATTGCCCGCTGCCTTGTGCTGGGGAGCAATCTCATGCTTCTGGATGAGCCGTTTTCGGCTCTTGATGCCATGGTTCGTGTGGACCTGAGTGAAGAGTTGAAGGAACTCCAGAAACAGTTTGGTATAACGATGATAATGGTCACCCACGATCAGGAGGAGGCATTTTCCCTGAGTGACAGGATCCTTCTGATGGATCACGGGGTTTTGATTGCCGATGCGCCGCCGGCAGAACTGTACAGGATGGACGATGTACCGTTTGTGAAGACCTTTATCATTGACCAGCTCAACAAGCGCGCAGGCTATCTGCGTCAGCTGATCCTGGGACAATGACGGCTTCCGGAAAGCAAACACTGGCCGGAGGAAGAAGCAGAGCGGCGTTGGTACTGCTGTTTCTTACGGCTATCGTGATGATGAATCTGATCCTGCCTTTGATGATGCTTTTGGCAGAGTCAGTGGATTATGAGCCCTTTTATTCGGGTTTTGTAAAGCTTCTTACCAATAAGTCTACGCTGCTGGCGCTGTGGAACTCCTTTAAGGTTACCCTTACGGCCAGCATGATCGCCATAGCTGCGGCCTTTTTCTTTGCTTATATCGTAGAGTTTAAGCTGGGAAGAGGACTGAGACAGTTTTTTCGCTTTGCGGCCATCATTCCCATGCTTGTGCCCAGCATTACCCACGGTATCGTGATCGTCTATCTGTTTGGGAAGATGGGTATCGTGACAAGGCTGATCGGTGTAGAGGTACCGATCTACGGCCCCTTGGGCATTATTCTGGGCAGCTTCTTCTACGCCTTCCCCACGGCATTTCTTCTCATGTCTCAGGCCTTTATCAATCTGGACGGAAGGCTGTTTGAACAGGCAGAGGTGATGGGTGTGGGCGTATTTCGGCGTTTCTTTGAAATTACCCTGCCCATTATGAAATATGCGGTGTTTTCTGCCTTTGCGGTATGCTTTACGATGATTTTTACGGATTATGGCGTACCCATTTCGGTGGGAGGTACATATACCATACTGCCGGTCCTGTTTTATAAAAATGTCATAGGGATGCTGGATTTTGGAAAAGGAGCGATCTACAGTACGCTGATTTTGCTGCCTGCGGCGGCGGTCTATCTGCTGGATCTTCTGTATTTTTCCAAAAAGCAGCTGGCTTCCAGACACCATGCCTCCAAAGTAAAATCGGGACCCTTCGCGCCACTGCAGAAGCTGTTCTTTGTCCTGCTTTCCATCGTAATCTTGGTGCCTGTGCTGATTATTGCGGCGGCTCCCTTTATTGAGAACTGGCCCTATGATCTGACTTTTACACTGCGGCATTTTGAGAGGATTTTCTCCATCGGAGCCA
>JAFQLB010000050.1 GCA_017396675.1 Lachnospiraceae bacterium | reverse complement strand
GTTACCGTTCCTGTACTCTCAATACCGGATTCCGTGACGAATGCGGGCGCCTCCTCCGGTGCCTCTGCTTTCTCCGGCTGCACCTTCTCTTCCTGTGATGCCTGCAGCTCTTCCTCCAGAGCCGCCGCAGGACCGCTGCGCTGTGTAATCTGCTCCACGATGTAGAAGCATACCCCGGCAGAAAGACCGACAAAGCAGCCGATCAGGATGCCGCCGATGGCTTTTTTGAAAAAACCGCCCTTTTTCTTATTGTTTTTGTCCTTATTCAGATCCGAATATCCGGCATTCCTGGTATGGAAGTCATTGGGATAGGTATTACTGTATCTGTAGTCCTGGTAAGAAGAACTGTAATTGCCGCCGGATGAAAAGGTATTATCGGAAGAATAGCTGCTCAGACTGCTGTTTCTTTCATTGTTATGATTATAATCTTCGTACATAATATGTGCTCCTTTCTTCTCTCTTTCGTTTCTTCTCACAGTGTAGCTGCAATTTGTGTTCTTTTTGTGATAAAACTATTTAAAATCTATGAAAAATCCAATACCTTTTATTCATCGTACAGGCCAGAATACACCTCTTCGGCAAATGTCGAAATGCCTTTCCCATGCGGTATCCCATCAGCTTACAGACGCATTGGAAGAAGAAAGCGGGCAGTGCCGCCGCTTGTTTCTGCCGCCACAGATGGACTGCCGTCTTCCACACCATCCTGCTCCCTTCTTTTTCGGAAGATACCACGGAAAAAATCTCCGGATATTCTGCCTGAGAGACCCCCAGATCAAAATTACGACAAAACTGCTGCCTGCCGCTATAGTTGTGGGAATGGATCACTTCCGCCTTGGCCGCATATGCAATACCGTACCCCGCCTGCACCGCTCTGCCCGCATAGATCATATCCTCATTAAAGATCACCGGTCCCGGAAATCCTCCCAACCGGTCAAAAATCTCTCTGCTGTACGCAGCACATACATTGGAGCAGAAAAACGTCTTGATACCCAGCCTTTCCATATCCTCTTTTCGTTTGATGCTTCCTTCCTCCGGGTAATTGAACCGGCGCACGTATCTTTCCGCTATCCCGCAATCCTTTGCAGGAAGCTGTCTGGCATAGGCGGCTGCCACATCCTTTTTAAGCAGCTGTGACAGCAGGTTTTCCACACAGTACTCATCCGCCGGCAGGGCATCCTGGGTCATACACAGGAAATAGGGTGCCGTAGAATAAGATACCGCCAGGTTTCTGGTGAGACCGTGGTCGAATTCCGCTTCTCCGATATGATACAACTCCACCTTGTCAAGCTGCTCCGGGCTGCCGTATTCCTTATACAGTTGATCCCAATACCCTTGTTCCGTATTAATAAGGATAATCTTTCCGATCCGTGCACTCTGGGCTGCCAGCTTCTCAAGCAGCAGCAGCAGCTCCTTGCCCGGCCGGTAGGTAGGGATGATCACATCAATCCAAGGTTCCATAGGCCTTCCTTTCCGAAAGAAGTGAAAAAACAAAGGTGCGTATAAAGTGGCAGGATGGAGCTTCTCTCGATAAAAGTGAGCCATCCTGCCACCTGACGCTTTCCTTCGGTTTGTCTTATCCTGCTGCCTCTGCGGGCAGTTTTGTTCCCGGCTTTACCTGCCGGTATCCGTTCTGACCTTCTGACTGTAAGACTGCACCTCTGCCGACAGTTCATATTCCGAATTCTCAAACAGCAGATTATGAAGCTTCTGTACATTCACTGCCAGATCCACAGGAATCACGCAGCTTCCCTTGCTGCCTACCGTTCCCGTAGCGATGGAATCATCAAAGGGGAAGCCCTCCGTTGCGGCAATGCGGTAATCATTGATCTTACCCAGCACCTGGATCATCTCATCCACATCCAGAGATGTGGATACATTGGGCAGTACCCTATCCAGAATCTTATTCAGCGTAGCCGGATCTGCATCCTGTGCCTTTTCCATAATGGCTGCCAGAACCGTTCTCTGTCTCTCCGCTCTTGCAAAGTCGTCTCCGATCTGACGTACGCGGCAATAGGCCGTCGCCTGAAGCCCGTTCAGGGTCTGTCTTCCCGCATGTGACACCGCAGTATAGTCCTTGCCTTCATCGGCTACAAAGGTCTTGCCGTCGGTAGTGGTGCCCACCATGCTGATCTGATAATTGTTCAAATGACGGATCTCCGATTCCAGCACATCGATCTCTACACCGCCCAGCGCATCCACCGTTTCCGTAAGACCGGTAAAGCCTACCGTCACATAATCTTCGATATTCAGATCCAGATTCATGTTCAGCATGTTGATGGCCTGCTCGGGACCTCCCTGGGCATAGGCAGAATTACATTTGTTATAGGTATCGTTGCCCAGATTCAGGTAGGTGTCACGATACACACTGACAAGCTTTACATCTCCCGTGTCCATATTAATGGAAGCGATCATAATGGTATCACTTCGGTTGCCCTTACCCAAAGAACCGTCTCTGGAATCCACTCCGAATAAGGCAATATTGCGGTATCCCTTGAGACTTTCATTGCTTTCCACCGTCTCATTGAACTCAATATTTTCCTTATTGATCGTAATTTTCTCCACATCCTCTGCTTTCAGCACGATATACAGCACTGCCAGCAGCGCCACCAGCAGGATGATCTCCAAGACGAATAAGAAAATCTTATTTTTCTTTCTTCTCCCCTTGGCTGTACTCTGATCCTTCTTTTTTCTCCTGACTGCTGTTTTTCCTTTTGTATTTACGTTCTTTGATGCCATTTTTCTCTTCCTTTTTAATATGCATTTTCATTTACAAACCCTTTGAACAGGGTAAGAAATATAATTTTAAAATCCAGACCCATACTCCAGTTTTCAATGTAATACAGATCGCAGTCGATCCGCCTGCGGATGGAGGTATCTCCCCGGTAACCGTTGATCTGCGCCCACCCCGTAAGGCCGGGGCGCACCTGATGCTTGATCATATATCTTGGGATTTCCTCTTTGAATTTCTCTACAAATTGCGGTCTCTCGGGTCTGGGGCCGACGATACTCATATCTCCTTTTAAAATATTCCACAATTGGGGCAATTCGTCAATACTTGTTTTTCTCAAAAACTTGCCGATTGGTGTTACCCTGGGATCATCCTTTACCGTCCAGGCCAGTTTTTCCGCCTCTTCGGTCTGTAATTTCATGGTGCGGAATTTATACATCTGAAACTTTTTATTATGCAGCCCCACCCGTTCCTGACAGAAAATTACGGGACCCTTGCTGCTGCATCGCACCAGAAGGGAAACCACCAGCAAAAGAGGAGAAAGCACCACCAGACCCAGGAAGGAGCCCAGAATATCCACGATCCTCATTGCAATTTTATTCAGCGTGTTGGTCAGCGGCACGTAACGGATATTGATCACCGGAAGCCCCATCAGATCCTCCGTATAAGGCTTGTTGGGCATCAGGCTGTTATAATCGGGGATAAATTTGGTATGCACGCCCGATTTCTCACACAGTGCCACGATATTTTCCAGGTTGTCATAATCCGCCAGAGACAGTGTCACCGCTATCTCATCCAGCTGACTCATGGGAAGCACCGTTTCCAGGTTGCCGATGGTGCCCAATACCTTGACTCCCCGATACAGTGTACCGGCAGGTACGCGGTCATCCAGCACCCCCCGGACCACATATCCCCACTGAGGATTACTCAGGATCCTGTCAATATACTCCTCCGCCGCTCTGGAATACCCTACCAAAAGGACGTATTTCATATTGTATCCTTTTTTTCGAAAGTACCGCAGAATCTTTCGTACGGCAAGACGAAACAGGGTGGAAAGCACCACATTCAGGCAAAAGAAGATGCCGATCAGACCTCGGGAAAAATCCTCAATCTTGAAGGCGTAGATGCATACCATAAAAGCCGCGGTGCCCACACCGTTGGCTTTTAGGATGTTCAAAAGCTCCGTTTCAAATCTCTGGGTTCTTTTGGGACTGTACAGCCGATACCAGTAATAGAGGATCACAAAGCCGGGAATCAGAAAATACATGGCACTAAAATAAAAGCCCATAGGCAAAGCGCCTTCTTCCTTATTGGCCAGGGGTCCCTCAAACTTCAGATACCAGGCCAACATATAGGACAAAGCCACCACGAGGGCATCAATTACCAAATGCAGTCTGTTGAAGATCTTCTGATTATCTCTGATCATAGCTTTGTAAGCCTCTTGATAAATTTCCAATACAATATTTTACAATATTATTACAGAAAGTACAACTCAAAAATGTGTCAGCCCGGTCAGCCCGTAAACCGGCGCACCGTATTCTCCCACAGCTTCCATTGGATCCTTAAGAGGCAACGCAGACTCCGCCCTGAAAAATCCTGTCTGTGCAGCCTCCCTTCCCGGGAAAGAGACAGCTGCAGTCCCCGATACAGTCCCTTAAGATAAGTCTTCCCATATCCTTTTTTAAAAAAGAAGAGAATTTTTACCAAAAAACCGGCAAGCAGCAAGGGCAGATTCAAAAGGATCTGCCAGTAGGGCATATTCTTAAAGATCAGATATACACTGTTGCGAGAGGAAAGGCTTATCTTGAACGCATTGTAGCGGGACCCGGATGCACCGCTGCCGGCATGATAGACCAGTGCTTCCGGTGTGTAATAATTGCGATATCCATGCAGCTGTGCCCGATAGCCGATATCACAATCCTCCAGATAGGCAAAGTGAGCTTCATCAAACATACCCAGCTGCAGCAACAGATCCCTTCGGTAAATGGCGGCACCGGCACAGGCAGCAAAAATTTCCGCTTCCCTGCGATAGCACTCCTCCACCACCCTGCCCTTTCCCAGCGCAAAGGCCCAGCCCAGCGCACAGTACAGATCCCCGGCCCCGTCAAACAGCCGCGGATGGTACAGATCGGCCATTCTGGCGGAAACGGAAAAGGCATTTTCATGTCGTTCCAGCGCATCCTCCAGAGCCTTTACAAATCCCCATACCACCTCCGTATCATTGTTGAGCAGGATCACGTATTCGCTTTTTGCGGCTCGGATCCCTTCATTGACCGCCTTACTGAAGCCTTCGTTGGCAGGCAGTGACAGCAAGGTATACCGTGGATACTTGCTGCGCAGCCACTCCGGGCTTCCGTCTGTGGAGCCGTTGTCTACCAGAATCACATCAAAGGGTGCCGAAGTATCCTTTGAAAGAGCACCCAGGCAGCCCTCCAGAAACCGCATACCGTTATAGTTGGGGATAACTATCGTAGTTTTCATGAATCCCTCACTTCCCTTCCTCCCCCCGGCAGTAAATCACCCGTCCGGGATCCCAGTACAGGCGGTATCCCTCTTCCCGCAGCCTCCTGCACAGCTTGCGGCTCATTTCCTTTCGATCTTCAAAGTCCTTCTCAGATTCAGACGTATCTGCCTTCCGTAAAGTTTCAATTTCTTTCAAAAAAGCGGAGATTTCCGATTGCAGCCCCGGATTTACCTCCCAATATTCCATGGAGAGGGCAGCCGCATTCTGTGCCAGCACCGCTCTGTTCAAATATCCTGCATAGGATGCCGGAAGCCCTGCATATAAGGGGTATCCCTCTTCATCGTAGATACAGGGAAGGATCCTTCCTTTCCTGTCCACCGCCTTGCCTCCCACGGCTGCAATGTCCTTTCGCTGGGCAAAAATACCGTTTTCATAATCAATGTGATAAAAGCCCACATGCGCCGTATGGCTCACACTTCCCTGCCAGCCCCGCTGTTTTAAAAACTCCTCCAGCGCCTTTCGTCCCGCCTCATAGGCATACGCCTTACTGCGGGGGTTGGCCGCCGTGGAACCCCTGTGACAGCGCCAATGGTACAATACCCGGGGAATATGAGCAATCCGCTCTTCCGGCTGTTCTCCCCGATCCATGCACTCTCCCACGGCTCGCAGACAAATATCGTAGTCCTGCGCACCGTCATAGGTACTGCGAAACTGCAGCCCATCCATCAATTCCCGCCGCATCACCAGAAAATGACAGATATAGTTGTTGGTCAAAAACAGGTCCAGATTAAACTCTGTCTTTCGGTGAGGCTCGTAGAATTGTTTCCCCGTCTCATCACACTTATCCTCATCAGAGTATATCAGCAGGTACTCCCTTCCCTGTCTTCTCCCCTGTTCCAGACATTGAACCACTTGAAACAGGGCCTCCGGGGTCAGAAAATCATCATGATCCAAAAGTCCCACATAGTCGCCCGAAGCCCGCTTTAAAGCAGCGTTGGTATTTCTGCTGATGCCTGCATTTTCCGGCAATCGGAAGTACCGGATGCGGGAATCTGTATAACTGCCTGCAACCTCCTCCACATGACTGCTTTTTCCACCATCGGCGATCAGCAGCTCCCAATGGGGGTAGGTCTGTGCCAAAACAGAGTCCACCATCTGCCGCAGATGCGCCTCCTTCGTCTCATAAGCGGGCACAAGAATAGAAAACCGTATCCCCGCCTCCCCACAGGCCGCTCGCTGGGCTTCCAGTTCCCTCTCCTCCGGCACACTGTATACATACTCCTTTTCATATTTCTGAAAGAGACGCTCACCGGCAGCATGAACAGCCGCCCGGATACCGTTTCTTCTGAAATAATACCAGGTTTTTTTCAAATTTGCGATGTTTACCAGGTTTCCCATGCTTCTCCCTCAACCTGTTTTTCATAAGACAGATGCAGTGAAACCGGGGTTCACTGCATCTGCATCACGTTTGTGTAAGATCTGTTTTCAAGCCCAATGATCCTTTAAAGATATGCTTTCAGTCCTTCTGTCAATGCACTGCAGCGGGCCGCAGCATCGCTCAGGCTGTTTCCTTTGACACCCATATAGAACTTGATCTTGGGTTCCGTGCCGGAAGGTCTGGCACAGCACCAGGCATCCTCTTCCAGATCGAAGTACAGCACGTTGGAGCGGGGAAGCCCTGTTGTACTCTCTTCTCCCGTTTCCAGATCAACCACCTTTCCGCAGTCATAGTCCCTGACGGAACGTACTTTTATATTCCCGATGACCTTGGGAGGATTGCTCCTTAATTTATCCATAATCTCCTGAATCTGCCGGGAACCATCGATTCCCTTCAGAGTTATGGTATACAGATCTTCTTTAAAATAACCGTATTTTTCATAGAGATTCAGCATCTGATCCCAAAGGGTAATGCCTTGCTTCTTGCACCATGCCGCCAGTTCACACAGGCACATCACGGCAACGATGGCATCCTTGTCTCTGGCATGGGTTCCCACAAGGCAGCCGTAGCTTTCCTCCAGCCCAAAGACATAACTCCCTTTGCCCGTCTCCTCAAATCTTTTGATCTGTTCTCCGATGAACTTGAAGCCTGTCAGCACCTCAATCAGTCTTCCGCCGTATTCTGCCGCAATGCAATCCGCCATATTGGTGGTCACGATGGTTTTGATCAGGGCCGGATCTTCCGGCATGGTACCGTTGGCTGCCTTCTGGCTGAAAATATATTCCGCAATCAGCATTCCGGACATATTCCCTGTAAAGGGAACGTATTCCCCTGTTTTGGTGTCCAGGGCGTAGACGCCCAGACGATCCGCATCGGGATCCGTTGCCAGCACCACATCCGCCTGCTTTTCCTTCGCCAGCTTCAATGCCAGTGTGAAGGCTTTGGGATCCTCCGGATTGGGATACTCAAGCGTGGTAAACTTAGGATCCGGCAGTTCCTGCTCCGGAACCACGTAAACGTGCCGAAAGCCCAGTTCCCGCAAAATTCTTCTGGCAGGAAGGTTCCCCGTTCCGTTAAAAGGCGTATACACGATCCGCAGATCCTCTGCCATTTCCCGGATCACCTCCGGATGGATGATCTGCTTCTTCAGCTCTTCCATATAAGCATCATCCAATTCTTCACCGATGACCTGATACAGTCCCTGTGCAAGAGCCGCCTCTTTGCTCATGGTCTTCACATCGGCGTAATCGGTAACGCTTTTAACCTCCTCTATGATCTCCTTATCCTTGGGTGATGTGACCTGTGCACCATCTTCCCAGTATACCTTGTATCCGTTGTATTCCGGAGGGTTGTGACTTGCAGTGACTACAATGCCGGAAATACATCCCAGCTTTCTTACGGCAAAGGACAATTCCGGTGTGGGCCGCAGGGACTCAAATACGTACGCCTTGATACCGTTGGCCGCCAGACACAGCGCAGCCTCATCCGCAAACTCCGGCGACATAAAGCGGGAATCATAGGCGATGGCAACTCCCTTGTGGCTTCCGCCCTGTCTGATGATGTAATTGGCCAGACCCTGGGTGGCTTTTCTTACCGTGTACAGGTTCATACGATTCGTACCCGCTCCGATAATTCCCCGTAATCCGCCGGTGCCAAACTCCAGTTCCTTGTAAAATCTGTCCTCGATTTCCTTATCCTTTCCTTCGATTGCTTTCAGCTCCGCTTTGGTTGCTGCATCAAAGTAATCATCGGACATCCACAATTGATAAGATTCCATATAGCCCATTGGTATCACCTCTCCTTTTCTCATAAATATAAGTGTATTATACCACAAGCCGCCGCCTGTCGGCTATCCCCCAGTATGGATTTTATAAGTTTTTCTTAAGCTTTTACCCGGTTCTCATCCTCTGTCTTTAAAGAATAGTCACTCCGATCCAGAGAGAAATTGATATTGTAGTAGGGATCCCCCGCCGCAAGCTCCTCCTTCCACTTTTCCCGGAAGCGGGCAGACTCTTCGTTGTAGCGTTTTGCCTTCTCCCCCTGATCATCCGATCCTCTGGATAGGGACTCGTGGTGATACAGCTCCGCAAATGGCGTAAATACGTTCAGATATCCCTTTTTTCGCAGCTTCAGGCAAAAATCCACGTCGTTTAAGGATATCACAAAGCTCTCATCCAATCCTCCCGCCTCCTCATACAGTGTTCGCTCTACCATCAGGCAGGCGCCGGTTACGGCACTGACATTTTGGGCATAACACAGTCTTCCCATATAGCCCAGATTCTCTCTGGACTGGCCGTAATGGGTATGTCCCGCCGTACGGTGCGCACCCAGACCGATCACCACACCCGCATGCTGAATGGTTTTGTTTCCATAATACAGCTTGGCTCCCACGGCTCCCACATCGGGACGCTGGGCATACATCAAAAGCTCTTCCAGCCAGTTCACGGTGATTACCTCCGTATCGTTGTTCAACAGCAGAAGGTACTCTCCCCGTGCATGGCGGGCCCCCAGATTGTTCACCGCAGAATAGTTGAATTCACCCGTAAAAGTCACTACCTTCAGGTTCTTCCTTTCCTTTTGCAGCTGCTCATAGCAGGCAAATATCTCCGATGAAGCACTGTTATTTTCCACGATAATGATCTCAAAGTTATCGTAGGTGGATTTTTCATAAACGGAGTTGACGCAGCGCATCAGATCCTCTCTGTGATCCCTGTTGGGAATCACGATACTGATCAGGGGATTGCCCAGAATCTGATAGCTGATCTTAAAAATTGTCTCAAAGGCTCTTGTTCCCGTAATCTTAAAGTGAGAAAAGCCATGATTCCTAAGATGCTCCGCCACAGCCCCTCTGGCACTCTCAACGGCGTAGGGCTTTGCCTCGATGCTGCTGGCCACACTGCCCGCATGGCTGCGCCAGTAGTACATCAGCCGGGGCACGTGCACCACCTTCTTCGCTCTGTCTGTCAGCCGCAGGATCATATCGTGATCCTGACTGCCGTCAAATCTTGGCCGGAACAG
Organism: Lachnospiraceae bacterium; assembly: GCA_017396675.1. GTDB lineage: Bacteria > Bacillota > Clostridia > Lachnospirales > Lachnospiraceae > SFDP01. The sequence goes on along the minus strand of JAFQLB010000050.1, from coordinate 11,619 downwards.
CTCCTGTCCCTCAAGCAGCTGCCTGTCAAAGCAGCTGAAATGACAGATATAATTGTTGGCCCGAAGATTGTCCACTGCGTAATCCGGTTTGAAATGCAGGGTCAGCATCTGATCGATATCATTGCCCTTAAAGGTGGTCTCATCACAATACAGATAATCCGCTCCCTGCTCATTGATGGCCTTGACATATTCATACAGCACACAGGGGTGCAGAATATCATCATGATCAAAGAGACCGATAAAATCCCCTGTGGCCAACTCAAGGCAGGCATTGGTATTGCCGGAAATCCCCAGGTTGTGCTCCAGCTTCCGGTATACGATCCTCCCATCCTCCTGCTGCAGCGCAAGGCACAGCTCCCCCACATATCCGTGCTTCTCATCGGAACCGTCTGCCAGGCACAGCTCCCAGTTCCCGTAGGTCTGAGCGCGGACCGATTCGATCATATCCTTGAGAAATTCCGCCGGAGTATTGTAGAGGGGTACCAGAATGCTGAATTTTACCATTCTCGGAAAGCTGGCTTCTTCCTGATGTTTTCTTTCTGCGGCGTCCGGAAAGCTGGCCCTTCCAAACCTCTTTTTAGCCTGCGCCTCCCGTTTTTTATAGGCTATTTTGGCCAGGATTCCTCTAAGTCCTCCACAGTTTTTTACCCGGCTCGTCTGACGGATGCAGGCGTGCATGACCTTACGAAGAGGAGCGCTCCCCTTCCAGAGAGGGTTGTTCTTAATCCTGTTTAGGCGGAACTCCAGCAGATCCTTTTCTTCCTCCAGCCGCGCCACCCGTTCCGCCAGATCCGCACATTTGATATGTTCCTTTTCATAGGCTTCCCTGTAGTCCATATCGTCCACACCGTCCGCATACTCTTTTGACTGCTCCATTATGCTTCTTCCTCTCCATTTTGCTCATTCTGCCCATTCTGCTCATTCATCTCACCTAAGCACAGGGTGATTTCCGTAGAGCGAAGCAGGCACTGACGAGTCAGTTTTTCCTTAGCCAAAAATAACAGGCGATACGTTCCCGGCAAAAGCTCCTTCGTATCTGCCAAAACGGCAAATCCGCTGAAAGCCACCCGTCTCTGATCCTTCATATTCTCAGCCAGGTCGGGACGATATCTCCATCGGGGCGACACACTGTAATAGGTCTCCGAGTCGGCATGATACAGCAGAATCTCTTTTTCATAACATGCGTTATCACTTCCCAACACCACCAGATTTCCTTGTAGATACAAGGTGCGACTCCTTCCTTCCTCCCCATAAAGCCAGTCCCCCGCAGCTGACGCAAATTCCACCGAGGGTACCAGACAGGGATCCTCACGCAGAGCCACGGGTAGTTTTTTTCGCCTGCAAAAAGACACCCGCTGCGGCTCTTCCTCATACTGATAGGCACAGGAATACCCTACATCCAAAATGGAGCGGGTCAGCAGCGGATGATAGTAAGGATCCTTTCCCCACAGGTGGGGATGGATTTCCTTAAGCCGCCTTCTTTCTCTCATCAGACGCTGTCGTTTCCCCGGGCTTACATCCTCTCCCCGACTGTAGGATTCATGGTGATACAGCTGTACTTCATTATGGACCAGGTTGCGGTATCCCATTTCATGCAGCCGCCAGCACAGATCCACGTCATTGAAGGCCACCCGGAATCCTTCATGGAAGCCGCCGGCTGTCAGAAACAGCTCTTTCTTTATCATCAGACAGGCTGCTGTTACCGCCAGCACATTACGTACATCCCGGTTACGCCGGTCATAGTATACTCTCTCATCTTCCTGAAACTGCAGCTTGTGTACCGGACCCAGCTCCAGGCCGTAAATACCGCAATGCTGAATCTTACGGCTATTCGGATAATACAGCTTGGCTCCCACAGCTCCCACCGCCGGTAATGCGGACAGCTCCTTCATTCGCTCCAGCCATCCCATTTGGAATGGCTGACAGTCATCATTTAAAAATAACAGATGGTTTCTATTGCTTTTCTCCGCTCCTCTGTTGCACATGCGCGAAAAATTGAATTCCATGGGGCAGTACTCATAGAAAAAGCCGTATTGATTTTGCAGTGCCTCTATCCGGCTTCTGTTCTCTTTGCTGCTGCCGTTATCCACCACAATAATCTCGCAGGCTGTCTTTGTTATCGTCTTCCGGACGGAGTACAGGCATTGCTCCAACAGCCCGGGGTTGTCCTTGGAGGGAATGATGACGGAAACCCCTTCCTCCATAACTTCTTTCAAATCCCCCTTTTGCTCTCCCAGCCGCTTCCTGCCAAACCCTTCCCGGATCCGATCGAACTCTTCCTCCATTCCCCAGAAGCCGTAGGATTCCTGTCTGCAATGATACAAGATCTCAGGACAGTGACGGACTTCCTTAGAAGTACGGGGCAAACAAAGGGTGAGGATCAGCGAATACAGCTCCAGCTGCCATGCCGTCGCCTTTGTTCCCGCTTCTCCAAGTCCGGGAAACATTGCGTCCCGTTTCTCCCGGGCAGTTTGCAGTGCCTCCCGGCGGATCGCCACCAGATTTCCCATATAAAACCAGGACAGCAGCGTATCCGGCGAAAACTCCGGCTTATACCAGGGCTCCCATCTGCGGCCCTGTTCATCCATTCTGTCTTCGTCCCCATATACCGCCAGCACCTGCGGAGCTTCAGAAAAAAGACGCTGCAGCCTCTGTCCGGCTCCGGAGGCGATTCCCTCCCGACTCTTTACCAACAGAACAATATCCGCTCCAAGCTCCCGAAAAACCCCAGGATCTGCCAGTGCCTCATACTCCAAAACAGCAACGGATGCCTCCACGGATGTAACTGCAGGCGGTTCTGTTTGCTCCTTCCTCAGCCCCCCCATTTCCCGTTGGGTGATCCATCTGTGGTAATCCGGCAGTTGGGCCTCCAGCCGCCGATCCCATTGCCTCTGATATCGCTGCTCTATGATTGTTCTGACTTTTTTCTTTATTGCTTTTACCCCGTCGATCACAAACGTATCTTCCTCTTTAACTCATACTCCAGATCCGCGCACGCCTCTCCTCCAAGACGGACCACCTCCATCACAAGGCAGATCTCATTGTCCGCCCCCGGCTCAAGGGCTGCCATATGCAGGGTCATATTGGGATCCGCGGTGGCAAATACCAGACTTGGCAAATTGAGGCTTCCATCCTCCCTTTTGGTCCGTCCCGGAGCCATACGTCCGTTGATCTCAAAGATTTGCTTCTGATGCAGGGGAACCTGCCGCCCATTGAAGGTAAATTCCAGAATTTTACAAACACAGCTGTCCATCGCCGGATCGATGCGAAGATGTCTTACATTTCCGCTCACATGCAGTCTAAGCTCCAGCTTGTGTTCTCCCCGGTAAGCATCCTCCACGAAGTAGGAATCCTCTTCGGAAAAACCGTTCCCTGTATCTTCATAGATCTGTACAAGATCCTTTCCCGCACTCTCTTCAATTCTGTCCATCCATTTCACGGGATCAAAGATCCTGCCGCCGATCAGCTCTCTTAACTGGGGCATGGAAAGCCGTTTTCCCGTTACCTTCCTTTGAAACTCTGCTTCCCTCTCCTGAAATTCTTTTGCCTCTTCCGGGGAAATCCCCAGAAAGTCCAGTGCCCATCCCATATCACACCGGTTTCTGCTTTCATTTTCCAGCAAATAACAGTAGAGGCTGCGAAATGCGATTTCCTTGGTATCTGTCTGTATCTCCTCCGTCCATTCATAATCAATGACAGTCCAGACATCTCCCTGTACCAGGATATTGGAAAAGATCATATCGTAATCTGTGATCTTCTCCTCACTTCCGTAATCGATTCTTTCCACATATTCGACAAACAGGCTCCGAAATCCCTCTATATCCCCCTTCAGGAGACGGTCATCCAGAAGTTCTGATAACATAACGCCCGATACATATTCCAGCTCCAAATACGGAAGCCCCTCTTCTTCCCGCAGCGTACAGGAATTGATGGCAAGCCTGCTGCCTGCATACCGACGCTTTAATTTCTCACAGGCCCCATGCATCTTACGGATGTGCTCCGCGCCGTATTCCGTCAGCGGAAGCTTCTGCACTGTTTTCACTCCGTTTTTCTCCGAAATCACCGTTCGTATGGCTGTCTCGTAGGTTCTGTCATTGGAATACCGGCAGTACTCCGTTTCCGGCTGCTCCCCCACCACCACCAAATAGGAGTTGGAATAAAAAGGGAACATTTCCTCCCGGATCAGGGCATCGAAAACGTGCTTCTCATCAAACAGCAGCAGACGATCCCTGTCAAAATTCCTCAGGTTATTTGAGAGCTCTCCCACCTTCGGGAGATGTCTGTCGGAAAACAGGGTGGTCATAAATTTGTAATCCGGATAAGGATAATAGAAGCCATATCGCTCTTCTCCGCAGGCTTTCAATATTTCCTCCAGACCTCTCCTGGAAAATGTACGGACACCGCCGCCCTCCGGATAATCCTCGATCCCCGAGAAAAAACTGCCCAGATGATCCTCTCTGCATCCGGCCCAGTATTTCAGGCCGAATTTGTTCTCTATGGCAATTACCAAACATCCGTTATCTTTGACGTGTCGCTTCAAAATTCTGTAAAAATCATGAAAGGGGGTTTCTCCCCCAATATAGCTCTGTCCGTATTCAAATACACCGATCAGACAGACATAATCATAATCCCGGGGCAGATCCGGTTCAATATCCCGGAAATTGCCCACATGAATGGTCACATTGTCATATTCCGAATTGCGCCAGGCATTGATCAGACTCCGCTTGCGGGACAGATCGATGCAGGTCACCTCTCCCGCCTTCCTTGCCAGACATCCCGTGATGGCACCGCAGCCGCTGCCCACCTCCAGCACCTTCATATCAGGCTTCATAGGCAGCCAATCCACGATGTTCTCCCGGATGGAAGACAAGTGGTACAGAATGGGCCAGCTTTTTCTTTCTTCAATAATTCCCGGAAATTCAATTCCGGCATACGTTTTGGCGATCTTAAGAAGCTCCTCTTCCACATCTCCGTCGCAATAATAATCTTCTCCCGAATAGTGGCTGTAATCCAGGGTCACCTTTCCGATCTGCTCTGTTTCTACGATTTGTTCCTGCTTTTCTTTATCCATGAGAAAGCTGCTCCTCTATTGTTTCTATGGTTTCTACCCTTACCACGGAATTCATGTCATAGACCCCCACCGTATTCTTATCGGAGACCACGGTCAGATTCAATACGTCATACAGCCTGTGATAGACCTGAAAAACATCTCCTTCATATCCCGTCACTCCCAGGGACACCAGATATTCTCCTCCCTGCAGATCCACTCTCTGGGTAAAGGTAATCTGTTTTTCCTCTCCTGCCCGGACACTGCCCAAAAAAGCCTTTTCCACCATGGAATTGGTCCCCGTCAGCTCCGTTCCCTGCTTATCCTTGATGGTAAAAGCAAAAATCGGTGCCGGCAGACTGTTGTGAAAGCGCACCCGCATATGCAGGGTAAAGCTTCCTCCTTTGAGAATGGCGGTGGTCCTTACCCCCTTCTCATCGGTCATATAAAAACCGACGATCTCAGCCTCTTTGGTTCCGTACTCCAATGCCTTTTCGTTTACGCCTTCTTCTTCCGACGGCAGCTCATACTGTCCCACCAGCACCTGCTTGTAGGTATCGATCATTTCCTTGGGACCGCCTTCTCCCAGCTTGACCCCTTTGTTCAGCAGGATGACGCGGTCACAATATTTGGCAATACTGCCAAGATCATGGGAGACAAAGAGAATGGTCTTTCCCCGCTTCTTGAACTCATCGAACTTATGGTAGCATTTTGCCTGAAAAAAGACGTCTCCTACCGACAGTGCCTCATCTACGATCAAGATCTCCGGATCAATGTTGATGGCTACGGCAAAGGCCAGCCGTACAAACATACCGCTGGAATAGGTCTTGCAGGGCTGATACACGTAGTCGCCGATATCCGCAAATTCAAGAATATCCTGCATTCTGGCATCGATTTCCTTTTCGGAAAATCCCATCATGGTACCGTTTAAGTAAATATTTTCGATTCCGTTGTACTCCATGTTGAAGCCGGCGCCCAGCTCCAGCAGGGCAGAAATCCTTCCGTCTACCGTGATACTGCCTCCTGTGGGATTAAGGACGCCCGTTATTATTTTTAGTATGGTGGATTTTCCTGAGCCGTTGGTGCCTATGATCCCTACCGTCTCTCCCTGGTAGATGTTCATATTGATTCCCCGCAGGGCATAGTGCTCCTTATGCCGCCGCTTACGCCCCGGAATCAGCGCCTCCTTCATTCTGTCGGAGGGCTTGTCATACAGTTTATAGATTTTGGTAATATTTTCCGCACTGATGGCGATTTTCTTATTCTCCATTGTCATGATCATCATGCCCGCTTTACATAAATGTATTACAAAACATCCGAAAAATGTACCTTCAGCCTCTTAAATACAAGCGCTCCCACACCGAATACCACCAGCGTTATGATCCAGAAATACATGGTGGAATAAAAATCTTCAAAAAACCAGGTCTGCTCTATGATGGAACTGCGATAACCGTTTACAATATACACCAGCGGGTTGATTTTTACGAAGGTCTGCACGGTCAGGCTCAGATTATTCACATCCCAGAGGATGGGCGTGGCCCACATACCAATCTGCAGTAAAATACCGATGATCTGTCCGATATCCCTGAAAAACACCATGACAGCACAGGTGGAATAGCATATTCCCAATACAAAAACAAAAAGGCAAAAGCTGTAATACACAAGCTGAATCGTATATACGGTTGGAGGATAGCCGTAAATACCGGCGATCACAAGCAGAACACAGGCAAAAAATACATGAATGAAGGTGGCTGCTATGATCTTGATCAGCGGAAGGATACTGATCTTAAAAACCACCTTTTTCACAAGATAATTGTATTCTATCAGCGCATTGGTCCCGCTGTTCAATGCTTCGCTGAAATAGAACCAGGGCACCAGGCCTGCCGTCAGAAACAATACATAGGGAACTTCCTCGCTTGCCAGTCGGTTGCCCGTACCCATAATCACGTCGAAGACAATGTAATACATCAGTACTGTGACCACCGGCTGTACCATGGCCCAGACTGCTCCCAGATAAGAACCCGCATACCGCTTTTTAAAATCATTTTTTGCCAGCTTCCAGATCAGATGACGGCTCTGGTACAGCTCCGCAGGCAGCACCGTAATCTTATCGTAGAGAAATGCGAAGGCAAGAATACTGATAAAAATCAGGATACAGGCAATGATTTTTTTGGTCATCTCCTCTGCCGGGTTGGCAAGGGGATTGTGATAAAATACAATCACAGCTGCCATGCCCAGCATGACAACTGTAAATAAGGAGATGGCTGCTTTTTTACCGATAACTGTCCCTTTCAATGCTTCCCAGACCTCATTTTTGTTTTAAATATTCCGACAGGTGCGGCCACTGCCTGTCCTTCTCGGAAAGGATTGGCTCCATTCCTTCCGGAATGGGCCACTGTATTCCGATCTGTGGATCGTTCCAAAGAAGACCACCCTCATCTTCCGGATGATAAAACTCCGAACACTTATAGGCAAATTCCGCATACTCGGAAAGTACCACAAATCCATGGGCAAATCCCGGAGGGATAAAGAACTGTTTTTTATTTTCGGCACTTAATATCTCACCGTGCCACTGTCCAAAGGAAGGAGAACCCTCCCGGATGTCCACAGCCACATCAAAGACCTCTCCGTGGATCACCCGCACCAGCTTCCCCTGGGGAAACTGTTTTTGAAAATGGAGTCCCCGTAAGACACCGCGGCGGGAAGCGGACTGGTTATCCTGTACAAAGGTATCCTTTATACCCGCCGCCGCAAAGTCATGATAATGATAGGTCTCGCAAAAGTATCCTCTGGCATCTCCATACACCGCCGGAGTGATAATTTTGAGTCCTTCTATGTGACACGTTTCCACTGTAATCTTTCCCATATCTGTCTACTCTCTCTTCTCTTATTCTTCCCCAAATTCCCCAAATTCCTCTGATTACTCTGATTGTTCTTCCAATTCCAGATAGCTTAAATTTAAGTCTACCCTTCCTTCTATACCTGTAATCCGTCCGGAGGAAGTATACTGCCACATATGGTAATCCGCCCCGTAGGTCGGTGCATCCCCGTACTCAGCCAGCCAGATCACGTAGTTTTCCGGCAGATGGCTGATATCCAGCCGATTGTTGAACCAGTTTTTGCTGGCGTAAATCCCTGCCGTTTTACCTGCCCGACGAATGGTCTCACAAAAGGCCTGGCAGACAGCTGTTCTCGTATCCACCTCCAAAGCATCGGCCCTGCCGTTGCCGCCGGCACCCTCCGTATCGATAAAAATGGGATAGGTAAGATCGTAGCCCTTGCACAATTCCAAAACCATGCTGGCCTCTTCCACCGCCTCCACCTCTGTCACTGCCTGCGTGAAAAAATACACGCCGATGGGAATTCCGGCTGCCGAGGCACCCTCCACATTCTTTCTGAAAAAAGGATCCTCAATCAGACTTCCGGTAACACTTCCCCGGTAGCCTACCCGGATAATGGCATACTCTACGCCGGCATCCTTGACCTTGTCCCAGTTGATCTCGCCGTTCCACTTGGAGACGTCGATACCAAACCGGGCCTGATTGCCGATGCGGATATCCGTAGGCTCACTGCCTGCCGCCGGTTCCTCTCTGCGGCTGGAATCCTCTGCCAATGCATCTACCTCTTCCTCCGTCTTAATCAGCAAAGAGATATCCCCGATGGCAACATATTCCACACGTGCCTTCACCATGACTGACATGGGGGAGGAAGGCACCGTGTATCCTTCCATCTCCGACAGTGTTACCTGATAGTCTCCCGCCTTCAGATCCGCCACATAGATCATACCGTCTCTGTCCAGATCCCGATACACGTCCTCACCGTTCAGTACGACACTGAAAAATTCCCCTTCTGCGGGATAGCCTTCTTCATCCACGATCTTGATCCGAAGATCCTTTTCCACGGAGGTAGCAATCATGGAAAGGCCGGGCAGTGCATTTTGCTCAGCTTCTTCACGGCTGATATCAAAAAAATCATCATCGGACATCCATCCGTATAAATCATTGCCGATCTGTCCCTCCAGAACAACAGGCTCTTCCCCGCTTTCCGATTCCGTTAAAGTCTGCATTGCCTCCCGGTTCTGTCCCGGTCCCAGCCCGTTGGTATACAGCACCACTACGAAAATCGCAGCCAAAAACAGGAGGCTGATCAGCAGCGCTATTCTGCGTAACCTAGAGTCCATTGGCAACCTCTGTCAAATACTGTCCATAGGCCGTTTTCATCAGCGGCTCTGCCAATGCCAGCAGCTGATCCCGGGTGATAAAGCCTCGCTTGTAGGCAATCTCCTCAATACAGGAAATATACAGACCCTGCCGTTTCTGGAAGGCTGCCACGAAATCAGCGGCATCCAAAAGCGAATCATGATTGCCCGTATCCAGCCAGGCGAATCCCCGTCCCATGGTTTCCACCCGAAGATCTCCCCGTTCCAGATAGGCGTTGTTTACCGCCGTGATCTCTATCTCGCCTCTGGCGGAGGGCTTTACCTTCTTCGCGATCTCCACCACATCGTTGTCATAAAAATACAGACCCGGTACCGCGTAGTTGCTCTTTGGTTTCTCGGGCTTTTCCTCAATGGAAACAGCTTTGCCGTTTGCATCGAATTCAACCACACCGTATTCCCTGGGATCCCTTACATAATATCCGAAAATAGTTGCACCCTTCTCTCTGGAGGCCACTTCCCGAAGCAGCCTGGAAAAGCTCTGTCCGTAGAAAATATTATCTCCCAGCACCAGCGCAACCCCGTCATTTCCGATAAATTCTTCCCCAATCAAAAAGGCATCCGCCAATCCTCTGGGCACCTCCTGAACCGCATAGGCGAGCTTTAGTCCCAGCTGTTCTCCCGTTCCCAGCAGTTCCCTGAACACCGGCAGATCTCTTGGGGTGGAAATGATCAGGATCTCCCGGATATCCGCCAGCATCAGCGTGGACAGAGGATAATAGATCATGGGCTTGTCATACACCGGCATGATCTGTTTGGAAATGGCCTTCGTCAAAGGATACAGCCTGGTGCCTGCACCTCCTGCCAAAATAATTCCCTTCATTGGTAATTCCTCCTTCTTCAGACCTTGTAAAAATCAGCGTAATATTTTTGATACTCTCCGCTTGTCACACGCTTCATCCAGTCTCCGTGCTCAAAATACCACTGAATGGTCAGGCGAATCCCTTCCTGAAACATGGTCTCCGGCTCCCAGCCGATCTCTGCCCTGATCTTATCCGGTGCTATGGCATATCTTCTGTCATGCCCCTTCCGATCCTCTACGTAGGTAATCAGCTCCTTGCTGACAAGCTTCCTGCGGGGATCCTCCTTGGGCAGCATGTCCTGCAGCGTCTCCAGAATGATGTGTATGATCTCAATATTCTGCTTTTCATTGTGGCCGCCGATATTATAGGTCTCAAACAAACGTCCCTTTTCCTGTACCATGTCAATGGCCTTGACGTGATCTCTGACATAGAGCCAGTCCCGGACATTTTTCCCGTCCCCGTAGACCGGCAGCTTCTTTCCCTGCAGCGCGTTGTTGATCATCAGAGGGATCAGCTTTTCCGGAAACTGGTAGGGGCCGTAATTGTTAGAGCAATTGGTGATATTGGCAGGAAAATGATACGTATCCATATACGCCTTGACCAGCATATCGGAAGATGCCTTGCTGGCAGAATACGGACTGTGAGGATCATAGGGCGTGGTCTCGTAAAAGAACGTCCCCTCTTCTTCCAAAGATCCGTATACCTCATCCGTGGAAACATGCAAAAATCTCCTGTCCGGAAGATAGCTTCCATCCGCCTGTTCCCAGGCTTCCTTTGCGCAATTCAGTAAAACCAGCGTCCCCAGTACATTTGTCCGAACAAACACCTCCGGATCACGGATGCTTCTGTCCACATGACTTTCCGCAGCAAAATGTACCACCCGATGAATCTCATTCTCCGTGAACAGCTTCCGAAGGGCTTCTTTATCACAGATATCCGCCCTGACAAAGGTGTAGTTCTCTCGATTCTCCACCTCCTTCAGATTTTCAAGATTGCCGGCGTAGGTCAATGCGTCAACATTGATGATACGAATATCCTCCCCGTATTTTTCAAACATATAATGAATATAATTGGAACCGATAAATCCGGCTCCGCCGGTGACTAAATAAGTTCTCATAGCAGAATACTCCTTTGCGCATACTTAGGGTCATTTTACCACAAAAGAGGACAGATGTCACCTGAGAAGTGGGGGAGAAAAGAAAAAGAGGGAAAAAAAGAAACAATAGATCAAAAATCCCTGCCTCTGTAGGAGGTGTCCATTCTGTTGATCCTTTATATCTTCTGTTTTGTCGGAATCCAACTTTGACTTTCGAGATTTATAGCCTGCTCCTGCTTTTCAAATCCACGTTAGCGACCCTGCGCGTGAACTCACCCTGAGGAGCCCGTAAATATGATAATTGCAGTAGAATACAAACAGCTATCATAAGAATGCCTTGAAAAAAGCCCGGTCATTTGAGCTTGGGAGGCACAGGCGCACGGGAGTCAGCGCGAATCGGACAAGGATGTCCGATTCAGCTTCTGTTGGAATGGACTCCAATCAGAAGCGGCGCGTC
>JAFQLB010000049.1 GCA_017396675.1 Lachnospiraceae bacterium | reverse complement strand
TTGCCTGTTGATAACCGGGATGGATACCTTCTTTCATATCTGCCTCCTTATTTCCTCAATATTCCTTTTGCAAACAGCTTTATCATTGTAGCATATGGATTTCGGACACGCAAGTATTTTCTTCATATTTTTACATTGTTTGTTTTTACAGAAGCTTGATTTTTAAAAAAACTTGATTTTTTTTACCATCTGTACAAATTCGAAATTATTGCGTGTTTTATTGAACAGATCGATCACCTTGTCCACTGCCTCCTCCGCCTTCATACCGTAGAAGGCGCGTCGAATGGCATGAATGGCTTCCATTTCCTCATCGGAGAGCAGCAGATCCTCCCGTCTGGTACTGGATTTGGGAATGTCGATGGCAGGAAATACTCTTTTTTCCGCCACCTTGCGATCCAGTACCATCTCCATATTGCCGGTGCCTTTGAATTCCTCATACACCACGTCATCCATCTTGCTTCCCGTCTCCACCAACGCCGTGGCAAGGATGGTCAGACTCCCTCCTTCCCGTATATTGCGGGCGGCGCCGAAGAAACGCTTGGGCATATGCAGCGCAGCCGGATCCAGACCTCCGGACAGCGTACGCCCGCTGGGCGGTACCGTAAGATTATAGGCTCTTGTCAGGCGGGTGATGCTGTCCAGCAGAATCATAACATCTTTTTTGTGCTCCACCAGACGTTTGGCCCGTTCGATCACCATCTCCGAGACACGCTTATGATGGTCGGGCAGCTCGTCAAAGGTGGAATAGATGACTTCCACATTGGGTCCTTCAATGGCCTCCTTAATATCCGTAACCTCCTCCGGACGCTCATCAATCAGCAGAATGATCAGGTGGGTCTCCGGATTATTCTTTTTAACGGACTTGGCCACCTCCTTCAGAAGTGTGGTTTTACCTGCCTTGGGGGGCGATACGATCATACCTCTCTGACCTTTGCCCACGGGACTCATCAGATCCATAATCCGCATGGCTACCGAAGAGCCGGGCATTTCAAGACGCATTCTCTCATCGGGAAACACCGGTGTCATATCTTCAAAATTCTGGCGCTTTGCCGCCTCATCCGGCAGATATCCGTTGATCCTCTTCACATACAGAAGGGCACTGAATTTCTCACTCTGGGTTTTTACTCTCGTATTTCCCGTAATGATATCGCCTGTTTTCATATTGAATCGGCGGATCTGACTGGGTGCAACGTAAACATCGTTCTCTCCCGGCAGATAATTCTCACTGCGCAGAAATCCAAAGCCATCCGGCATAATTTCCAGAATACCGCTGACCGTAATGCCGCTGTCCAAATCCGACGGGAATTTTTCGGCACTCTGCTTCTCCGCCTCCGCTTCTCTTGCCGCCTTTTCCTCTTCGTCCAGCTGCAGCATGGCTTCCACCACGTCAGCCTTTTTCATGGCAGACGTATTCCTGATGCCTCTGCCCTTTGCAATTGCCTTCAGATCGGCCAATGCCAATGATTCATATTTTTCTCTCATGCTTATTCTCCTGCATCCTATATCTGTTTTTCCTGTCCGCCTGTTACGCGGCACAGAGGTTCCTGCTGCACAGTTCCGGGAGTCGGATACGAAATGTATCCTACTGTCTGATCTGATTCTATCTGTCAAATGGATATGCGCTCCCATTATACATGATTATCCGTAAAATAGAAAGAGCTTGCGGCAAATTTTTTTTTATTGTACCATGGTACTCATGAAAGAAGAATTCAAACTCTCTCCTCCGGATACATCAACTTCCCTGCCGCCCCATTGGCTGGGTCGTCCCTACTACGCATTGGATGCCTACCTGAAGCATAAATTCGGCGAAAAAGTATACAAGATTTCCATAGACGCCGGCTTTACCTGTCCCAATCGGGACGGCACACTGGATACACGCGGATGTATTTTCTGCAGTGCGGGAGGCAGCGGAGATTTTGCTGTGAAGATCAATACCTCCACCCTTTGCGGGGATACTTTGTTGTCCATGGAGGAACAGATTAGCCGCGGGCTTGCCGTCTTTGGCAGCAAAAAAACAGGAAGTCGGTTTATTGCCTACTTTCAGGCCTATACCAACACCTACGGACCTGTGGAATATCTGGAAGCCATCTACACCCGCGCCCTTTCTCATCCGAAAATAGCCGGCATCTCCATTGCTACGCGCCCCGACTGTCTGCCCCATGAAGTGCTGGCTCTGCTGGCCTCCTTAAAGGAGCGGTATCCTGAGAAGGAGCTGTGGGTGGAGCTGGGTCTGCAGACCATACACCGGCACACTGCCGATTACATCCGGAGAGGCTATCCCCTCTCCTGTTTCGATGATGCCTGCCTCCGACTGCAAGCCATCCGCATCCCCGTGATCGTCCACATCATTCTGGGACTGCCGGGAGAAACAAGGCAGGATATGCTGGATACCATAGCCTACATCAACCGCTGCAGACCGGGCGGCATAAAGCTGCAGCTGCTGCATGTACTGAAAGGGACGGATCTGGCTGCGGAATATACCGCCGGTAAGTTTTCCACATTGTCAAAGGAGGCGTACGTATCCATCGTTACGGACTGTCTCACCCGGCTGCGCCCGGACATCGTAATCCATCGGCTTACCGGAGACGGTTCCCAGGAAATGCTGTTAGCCCCCTTATGGAGTCGAAAAAAAATCGAAGTCCTAAACGCTCTGCACAGGCATCTGCGGGAAACAGGAAGTTTCCAGGGGCAGTATTTCGATTCCCGTCCGGAGAGCCCGGATTCAGAATAGAAAAACAGAAAGGATACATTCATGGATTTTTCGGTTTCCGATGAAACGCTTACGCTCTACAAATTGATGGTACTGTACATGCTGGACAGAGTTTCCTTTCCTCTGACCCAGTCCCAGATCAGCGAATTCATTCTGGGGCAGGGCTATACGAATTACATGGTTCTTCGTCAGGTGATAGGGGAACTCACCGATACCGGACTGATTGCCGCCGATACCGTACTGAACCGGACCCGACTGACCATCACCAAGGAAGGCCGCAGCAGCCTGGGTTTTTTTGAAAACAGAATCAGCAGCGAAATAAAAGAAGAGATCCTGTCTTATTTCAAGGCGCATTCTCTGGAGCTTCGCAACGAGGTTTCCGTGGTCTCCAACTATTACAAAACGGTAAACGGAGACTATGAAGCCATCCTCAGCGCCAAAGACAGGGACTCCTCTCTGATCGAACTGAAGCTGACGGTTCCCACCCGGGAAATTGCGGCCTCTGTCTGTGAGCATTGGCAGAAAAAAAACCAGGAAGTGTATCAGGTGATCACAAGGATGCTGTTTTAATCGAACACCGCCGGCATATCTGCCGACGGCGTTCTTTGTTTTCGCTTTATCACGGTTTTAGCTTCGCCTCCACGATCCGCTTCATCTCTTCCATTTTTCGGTTCATATCCTTCACCAGCGCAAACTGATTTCTGGCACGGACGAGGTTGTGCTCCGGATAGCCGGTCTTGAAATACACATCCCCCTGCAGATAATCCGTCAGAAAACGGATGCCGCACTCATACGTCATCATCTTGGCTCCCAGCGGAAACTGCCGGATTTCCTCCGGGGTCAGCCCATCTTCGGCGGCAGACAAAAATCCTTCCGTAAAGACTTCAAACATATCCATATCCATCCATACCCTTGACAGATCCTTTTCATCCTCCAGCGCGTTACTTGCTCCGAAACGAATGGCGTCCCCGAAATCATCCATGGCGTATCCCGGCATTACCGTATCCAGATCCAGCACACAGACCGCTTTGCCGGAAGCAGGATTCAGCATAACGTTATTCAGCTTTGTATCATTGTGAGTGACACGGACAGGCAGCTTCCTTTTACACTCCATACAGGCATCCACCGCATCTTTTTCGGAGAGCGCAAAGGCAATATCGTCGGCAGCCGCGGCAGCCCGACCCACACGGTCCTCCTCCACCGCCATAAGCAGTGCTTCAAATCTTTTTTCCGTATTGTGAAAATCGGGGATTGTATCATACAGTTCCTCTACCGGAAAATCCGACAGGTATCTCTGAAACCGCCCGAAAGCCACGCCGCTTTCGTAAAAATCCTCTTTATTTCTGGGCAGATCCAGACAAACACCCTCTACAAATTCATAGGCGCGGTAAAAAATATCTTCTCTCAGGCTGCAGTACAGTCCTCCGTCCGTGGTAGGAACAATGCGCAAAGCCTCCTGGCCCGCACTCCCCTTCTCGGAACACATTTTTTTACGGATCCACTCCGTCACCTTATGGACATTCTCCATCAGATGAGTGGGCTGCCGGAATATGGCAGTATTGATCTTTTGCAAAATAAAAGGACGTCTTCCGTCTGCAGGCGTAACCAGCATGGTATCATTGATATGACCGTTGCCGTAGGGCTCCACGCGAGCCATTGCTCCATTCACACCGTAGACTTTTAATACTTCCTCAAACTGCTGTCTGCAATCTATTGTATTTATTGTATTCATAGTCTTCCCCTTTACCGATAATTTGGGCATCTGCATTATAGCATATATTTTATCCGCGGTATAGCAC
This sequence comes from Lachnospiraceae bacterium, assembly GCA_017396675.1. Taxonomy (GTDB): domain Bacteria; phylum Bacillota; class Clostridia; order Lachnospirales; family Lachnospiraceae; genus SFDP01. The sequence goes on along the minus strand of JAFQLB010000049.1, from coordinate 10,634 downwards.
GATTTTACTTTATTCTTCCGCTTCTCTTTTAATTCTTGCCATATGCTCTCTGATTTTCACCTCGTATCCCTGACCGTCCGGCCGGTAAAATTCCCTACCGGTGAGTTCATAGGGCAGATACTGCTGTTTCACGTAATGGTTTTTGTAATCATGGGCATACTTGTAGCCAATCCCGCGATTTAACTGCTTTGCCCCGCTGTAATGGGCATCCCGAAGATGGGCAGGTATCTTCAGATTCCCCGTTTCTCTCACCGCCCGCATAGCATCATAGATGCCGCAGGCTGCATTGCTTTTGGGGGCTGTGGCAATGTAGGTCACTGCCTGTGCGAGAATCAGCTGGGATTCCGGCATTCCCACACGCTCTATTGCCAAAGCGGCAGCCACCGCCACCTGCAGTGCCTGAGGATCCGCATTTCCCACATCCTCCGAAGCACAGATCATAATACGCCTTGCGATAAAGCTCACCTGTTCCCCCGCCTCCAGCATTTTGGCCAGATAGTACAGCGCCGCATCAGGATCGGAGCCCCGCATACTTTTGATAAAGGCAGAAACGGTATCGTAGTGATTATCTCCTTCTTTATCATATTTTATGACCTTTCTCTGAATACATTCACTCATAACGGAAAGTGTCAGCCGGATTTTTCCGTCCTTATCCCGCTCTGTTGTCATAACCCCCAATTCCACGGCATTCAATGCATGCCTTGCATCCCCGCCTGCCATCTCTGCCAAAAACTCCATGGCATCCTCTTCTATCACCGCATCATAAGAACCCATACCCCTTTCCTTGTCGTAGACCGCCCTTTGGATCAGACACTTGATATCCTCTTTTTCCAGCGGTTTCAGTTCCAGAATAACGGAACGGGACAAAAGCGCTCTGTTGACTTCAAAATAAGGATTCTCGGTGGTGGCACCAATCAGGATCACCGTACCATCCTCAACAAAAGGCAGGAGATAGTCCTGCTGCCCTTTGTTGAACCTGTGAATCTCATCGATGAAGAGAATGGTTTTGCTTCCGTACATCCCCCGCATCTCTTTGGCTTTTGCCACCACCGCCTCCATGTCTTTCTTGCCCGCCACAGTGGCATTGATCTGGGTAAACTGCGCGCTGGTGGTATTGGCGATCACTTTGGCCAGGGTTGTTTTGCCTGTGCCGGGCGGTCCGTAAAAAATCAGAGAACTCAGCTTGTCTGCCTTAACGGCACGATACAACAGCTTATCCCGTCCGATGATGTGCTGCTGTCCCACCATCTCTTCCAGTGTCACCGGTCGTATTCTGGCCGCCAGGGGTGCTTCCTTTTCCAATTGATTGCTTCGCATATATTCAAACAAATCCATCCGATCATCCTTTCCCGGATCCTCCCCTCGGAACCGGCTCCCGATTTAAGCATGTTTTCCTGACCATTGTACTATTCCCGTCCCGTTATTTCAACGATTTTTCTCTGGCTTTTTCGACAATACTCTGGTATAATGTTTAGGCATCGACGGCAACCTTCAAAAATGCCCTCGATGGAATATTTCGGGAGGTTTAAACATGAGCAAAAAATACCTGTACCTTTTTACGGAGGGCAACAAAGACATGCGTGACATTCTCGGCGGCAAAGGCGCCAATCTTGCCGAGATGACCAATGCCGGCATGCCGGTACCTCAGGGCTTCACCATCAGTACGGAAGCCTGTACTCAGTATTACAATGACGGGCGCCAGATCAATGACGAGATCATGGAGCAGATTTATGAATACGTAGGTAAGATGGAGGAAATCGTAGGAAAGAAATTCGGCGATGTAAACAATCCTCTTCTTGTATCCGTTCGTTCCGGTTCCCGCGCATCCATGCCGGGTATGATGGACACCATCTTAAACCTGGGTCTCAACGATGAATCCGTGGAGGGCCTGGCTGCTCTTACGGGCAATCCCCGTTTCGCTTACGACAGCTATCGCCGTTTCGTTCAGATGTTCTCCGACGTGGTAATGGAGATGTCCAAGAGCGATTTCGAAAAAATCATTGACAAGATGAAGGAAGCCAAAGGCGTAAAACAGGACGTGGATCTTGACGCCGATGATTTAAAGGCACTGGTACTCAAGTTCAAATCATTATACAAAGAAAAAATGGGGAAGGATTTCCCTTCCGATCCCAAGGAACAGCTGATCGAAGCCGTCAAGGCGGTGTTCCGTTCCTGGGACAATCCCAGAGCCAACGTATACCGCCGTATGAATCAGATTCCTTACGACTGGGGTACCGCCGTTAACGTACAGGCCATGGCTTTCGGTAACTCCGGCAATACCTCCGGTACCGGCGTTGCCTTTACCCGTGACCCTTCCACCGGCGAGAAGGTTCTGATGGGTGAATATCTGATCAACGCTCAGGGAGAAGACGTTGTGGCCGGTATCCGTACCCCCTCTCCCATCAGTCATCTGAAAGAGCAGATGCCGGAGGTATACGAAGAGTTTATCAACATAGCAAACCGCCTGGAGAATCATTACCGGGATATGCAGGATATGGAGTTTACCATTGAAAACGGTAAGCTGTTCATGCTGCAGACACGGAACGGTAAGCGTACCGCTCAGGCTGCCTTAAAGATTGCCGTGGATCTGGTGGATGAAGGTATGATCACGGAAGAGGAAGCCGTCCTTCGTGTAGAACCCAACCAGCTGGACAGCCTGCTGCATCCTCAGTTTGATCAGTACAAGCTGAAAACCTCCACGCCTATCGGCAGAGGTCTTCCCGCTTCTCCCGGAGCCGCCTGCGGTCAGGTGGTATTTACAGCAGAAGACGCCAAGGAAGCCGTAGAAAGCGGCAAGATGCCCAAGGTCATCCTTGTTCGTCTGGAGACAAGTCCGGAAGACATCGAAGGTATGGTGGCTGCCCAGGGAATCCTGACAGTACGAGGCGGCATGACCAGCCACGCCGCTGTGGTTGCCCGCGGTATGGGTACCTGCTGTGTATCCGGCTGTGGCGAGATTACCGTGGATTATGCCAACAAGTGCTTCCAGCTGGCAGACCATACATACAAGGAAGGGGACTGGATCGCCATTGACGGTTCCACCGGTAATATTTACGGACATTCCATCCCTACCGTAGCCGCTTCCATCTCCGGTGATTTCGGCCGCTTTATGGCCTGGGCAGACAGAGCCCGCAAATTACAGGTTATGGCCAACGCCGACAATCCCCGGGACGCTCAACAGGGTGTAGACTTTGGTGCCGAGGGTATCGGTCTGTGCCGTACGGAGCATATGTTCTTCGGTGAAGACCGTATCAAGGCCGTACGCGAAATGATCGTTGCCCGGGATGTGGAGGTTCGTAAAGCAGCCCTTGCCAAGCTCCTCCCTTATCAGCAGAGCGACTTTGAGGCCATGTACCGTATCATGGGCGAACGTCCCATGACCATCCGTTATCTGGATCCCCCGCTGTACGAGTTCCTGCCTACGGAAGATTCCGATATTGAAGAACTTGCAAAGGAAGTCAACATCTCCACTCAGGAGCTCCGTGAGATCGTCGCCGGCCTCCACGAGTTTAATCCCATGATGGGACACCGTGGCTGCCGTCTGGCCGTATCCTATCCCGAGATCGCCGAAATGCAGACACAGGCAGTCATCCGGGCTGCTTTGAACGTCTCCCGCGATACGGGCCTGAACATCGTACCTCACATCATGATCCCTCTGGTAGGCGATGTGAAGGAGCTGGTATTTGTTAAGAAAGTGGTTGTGGAAACAGCCGATGCTATAATCGCCGAAGCAGGCACAGACATGAAATACGAAGTGGGAACCATGATTGAGATTCCCCGTGCCGCATTGACAGCGGGAGAAATTGCAAAAGAAGCCGATTTCTTCAGCTTCGGTACCAATGACCTGACACAGATGGCCTTTGGCTTCAGCCGCGATGATGCCGGCAAATTCTTAAACTACTACTACAATACGAAGATTTACGAGAACGATCCTTTTGCACATCTGGATCGCAGCGGTGTGGGACGTCTCGTACAGCTTGCCGCTGTTGACGGACGTGCCTCCAAGCCGGAGCTGGGTCTTGGTATCTGCGGAGAGCACGGCGGAGATCCCTCCAGTATCGAGTTCTGTCATACCATCGGCCTCGATTATGTATCCTGCTCCCCTTACCGCGTGCCCATCGCACGTCTGGCCGCTGCACAGGCTGCTATCAAGGAAGGAAAATAATCAGCGATACTTGTGTTGCAGGACGAAGCGATTTTGTTTGAAAACGTCCCTCCGATTCAGCCCATCGTCATAAAAAAACACCTTGCATCTTACGATGCAAGGTGTTTTTATCCTATAATCAATTCAACTCTGTATAGATCCATTCTTTTGATTGCACTATGCCAATTTGGATTTTGCCAGCTCTGCCAGTGCCGCAAAGCCCTCTGCATCATTCACAGCCATCTCGGAGAGCATCTTTCTGTTGATCTCCACCTCAGCCAGCTTCAGGCCGTGCATAAATCTGCTGTAGGACAGTCCGTTCATTCTGGCTGCCGCATTGATACGTGCGATCCAAAGCTGTCTGAACTGACGCTTTCTCTCTTTTCTTCCCTTATAAGCAGTAGCCAGGGCTCTCATCACCGACTGCTTTGCGATTCTGTACTGCTTGCTTCTTGCTCCTCTGTAGCCCTTTGCAAGCTTTAATACTTTATTATGTTTTCTTCTAGCGTTCATTCCGCCTTTAATTCTTGCCATGTCTTATTCCTCCTGAATCTACGACTTATAAATACGGTAAGATCTTCTTCATATTCTTAACATTGGTTTCATCGGTCATCGTTGATTTTCTGAGATTTCTCTTTCTCTTGGTAGACTTCTTCGTTAAGATATGGCTTTTGTAAGCTTTATTTCTTTTTAATTTTCCACTTCCCGTCATTTTGAAGCGCTTTGCCGCTGATTTGCTTGTCTTGATTTTTGGCATATTTATATCCTCCTGTTATATAATACTGAAGCATTCTATCTATTTTAACTGTGTGCATTAACGCTTTTCAGTTAAAAACATGGTCATTGCTCTCCCTTCCACCTTGGGAGCCTTCTCCATCACGCAAACATCCTTCAAGGCTTCGGCAAAATCGTCCAAAATATGTTTGCTCTTGGCCATATGAGCCATTTCTCTGCCACGAAAGCGCAGTGTTACCTTGACTCTGTCACCCTTCGTCAAAAACTTCTTGGCTGCACTGATCTTCGTGTTCAAATCGTTGGTATCAATATTGGGAGATAAGCGAATCTCCTTTACCTCGATGATCTTCTGTTTTTTTCTGGCTTCTTTTTCTTTTCTGGAAAGCTCATATTTGAACTTTCCGTAGTCTACAATCTTGCAGACCGGCGGCTTCGCCGTAGGCGCAATCTTCACCAGATCGAGCCCTGCCTCTTCTGCAATTCTCATAGCATCTCTTGCAGACATGATCCCCAACTGTTCCCCATCTTCTCCAATCAAGCGTACTTCCCTGTCTCTGATCTGTTCATTAATCATTAAATCGCTAATTGTTGTACCCTCCATAAAAAGCAATGAAAACTTATCTGCTATACAAAAAGGCGGATAGCCGCAAACTATCCACCTAACATCCGCATAGAATATACTTCTGCCCGACTATGAACGCCTGCAAGCTCTGCCGCCGCAGGGTGAGAGTGGATACTCTGCTTTCCTGTCCCATATATAGCTGCGTGTCGCCGTACATGCTTAACTTCCAACTTCCATACACTTAGACATAAACATAGACACGACAGATAAAACACAATGTTTCACACGCTAATATAAGATACCACAGTTATCAGCCTCAGTCAAGTATAATCAATTATAAAAAGTATAAAAACTAAAAAAAGTGTTTCATTCCTTATTTTTCCCGGAATGTCTTACAGCACGTTCCGTGGCTGTTGTCGGCACCGCTTCCTTTGATTTCCACACTCTGTGCCATGCATTTGTAGTTGGCATTGTACATACATTTGACAGCTTCGCAGTCCACACTGACCGTCACACTGGGATGACCTGCCGCACTGGTGAGGGAATCCCCCCGTCTTTTTACAAAGCTCTCACAGCAGGTTCCCTGACTCTCACAGGCATGCTTGCCGCCCACCATAATATCTCCCTTGCAGCAGCATTCATCCTTATAGTACGTACACGTATCTGCCTTACATTTCAATTCTGCCATCTTGCATACCTCCTTTTTCCGCCATCCGCATTCCCAAAGCTCTCCGTTTAAGGGAAATGCCGATTGAATCAGCATTTCCCTTAAAAGCTGTTTTGAACTGCAGCTGGTCTCAAAGGTAGTATGCATCTTTTACATAAAACTATGCAAAATTTTATTCATTTTCTTCTGCGACTGTCTCCCGACGGATTTCCTTGGTCCGGATCTCTCTGCTGATCTCCTCAATAAAGGTATTCAACGACTTCACACCTTCATCTCCCGCAAAGCGGCTTCGTACGGAAACCGTACCTTCCTCTTCCTCTTTCTGGCCTACCACCAGCATATAGGGTACTTTTGCCAGACGGCTTTCCCGGATCTTGTATCCGATTTTTTCGGAACGACGATCCACACTGCAAAGGATTCCGTTTTCCTTCAGTGTTTCCTCAACTTTATCTGCATATTCCGTATATTTTTCGGAAATCGGCAGGACACGTACCTGCTCGGGGCACAGCCAGGTGGGGAATTTGCCGGCATATTTTTCAATCAGCCATGCCAGGGTTCTTTCATAGCAGCCCATGGAGGTTCTGTGAATGATGTAAGGCCGTACCTTTTCCCCCTTTTCGTCCACATAGTACATATCGTACTGCTCTGACAATACCGCATCCCACTGAATGGTGATCATGGTATCTTCCTTGCCGTAAACATTTCTGGCCTGGATATCCACCTTGGGTCCGTAAAAGGCCGCCTCTCCCTCTTCCTCCGTAAAAGGAATCTCAAGCTCTGTAAGGATCCGGCGGATATGCTCCTGTGTCTCCTCCCAAACCTTAGCGCTGCCTACGTATTTTTCCTGATTGTTGGGATCCCACTTGGAAAGGCGATAGTACACGTCCTCCGATACTCCCAGCGTATCCAGACAGTATTTGGCAAGTGCAAGGCAGCCCTTGAATTCCTCCACCATCTGATCCGGCCGTACGATCAAATGTCCCTCGGAAATAGTGAACTGCCGTACTCTCGTCAATCCGTGCATTTCTCCCGAATCCTCATTCCTGAAAAGGGTGGAGGTTTCACCGTAACGCAGGGGCAGATCTCTGTAGGATTTCTGACTGGCCTTATACACGTAATACTGGAAGGGACAGGTCATGGGACGGAGGGCAAATACTTCTTTCTCTTTTTCTTCATCTCCCAGAACAAACATACCGTCCTTGTAGTGATCCCAGTGCCCTGAGATCCTGTACAGATCGGACTTGGCCATGAGAGGCGTTCTGGTTCTTACATACCCTCTTTTTTCCTCTTCGTCTTCGATCCAGCGCTGCAGGGTCTGGATCATTTTTGCACCCTTTGGCATCAGCAGGGGCAAGCCCTGACCGATCACATCGACTGTGGTAAACAGCTCCATTTCCCGACCCAGCTTATTGTGATCCCGTTTCTTAATATCCTCCAGATGGGCAAGGTAGGCGGCCAGCTCTTCCTTTTTATGAAAGGCCGTTCCGTAGATTCTCTGCAGCATGGCATTGTCGGAATTACCTCTCCAATACGCGCCGGAGGAGGAAATCAGTTTAAATGCCTTGATCTGCTTTGTGCTCATCAGATGAGGTCCGGCGCACAGATCTGTGAACTCTCCCTGACTGTAGAAAGAGATTTCGGCATCCTGAGGAAGATCCCGTATCAATTCTACCTTGTAAGGCTCATTTTTTTCTTCCATCAGGCGAATGGCTTCCTCCCTGGGCAGGGTAAAACGCTCCAGCTTACTTCCTTCCTTGATGATTTTTTTCATCTCCGCTTCCAACCGATCCAGATCCTCTCTGGAAAATGGAGCATGATCAAAATCATAATAGAATCCGTTTTCAATGGAGGGGCCGATGGCCACCTTGGCTTCCGGAAACAAACGCTTCACAGCCTGTGCCAGTACATGGGAGGTGGTGTGGCGAATCGTGGCAAGACCCGCCTTATCCTCTGCCGTCAGGAGGTTTAAGCGGCAGTCCTCCTTCACCATCGTCCGAAGATCCGCCGGTGTTCCGTCTATTTCTCCGCAGCAGGCAACTCTGGCAAGACCCTCGCTGATGTCCCTTGCGATGTCTATGATACTGATGGGTGCATCATACTCCCTTACAGAGCCGTCTTTCAATGTGATTTTCATAATCCTTTTCCTTCCTTTCGTTTTTCTTTCGGTATCGCCAACAAAAAAAGAATCCCCTACACCATTCGGTGTAAGGGACGTAGTCTACGCGGTTCCACCCTTATTACTCTGCCCCTCAAGCATACCTCCTCCGGTGCAGAATCTCTCATTGCGACGATAACGGAGTCACCGGGCCGGATTGGGGCCGCTCCGAGGTGGTTGGGGGATAATTCCCGTCAAAACGCTTCCAGCACCGTTTCCCTTCCAAACCCTGGGGCAACGGGCGTTTCTCTCTGAGACCTTTCTTATCCTCTCGTCCTCTTCAACGCTTTCTCTATCCGCTATCATATTCCAAACAGGCGGATTTGTAAATACTTTTTTATAAGAAAAGCCGCGTTTGTGAAAGAAAGCAATCAATTGTCGTCTTTTCTTGACAAAACACGACAATTGGGGGTATCCTGATTATAAATTATAAGCGAAAAAGCATCGACATTGAAAGGAGTACATCCATGAACACACAGCAGTCGGCACAAAATGTGAAAAGTATGAAAAAAATGATCTTTCAGAATCTGATGGTGATTTTCGGAGCCATCTTCATTGTATTGGTGGTTCTCATCGTCGGTATTATAAGCATCAACAATGCCAATAAAACAGTGGAGGAGGAAAACGGCTATCTGGATCAGTTCAATGAGATGGTGATTGCCCACTATTCCTGGAGTGTACAGCTCAATAATGCCATCAACTACGGCGTGGAATTTACCGGCTCTCTGGATCCCACCACCTGCGGTCTGGGAACCTTCATGTACAGCCCGGAGGTGCAGAATAATCCACAGTTTACCTCCTTTATCCGGGACGTGGAGGGCACCCACAACACCATCCATTCCTCTGCTGAGGAGATTATGGGTTACGTGGCGCAGGGAGATGAACTTGCGGCTGCAGCCATCTACACCAATACTACCCTTCCCGCCATAGAGACTCTGGTGGCCACCATCGAAAGCTATGCCGCCGATATGGAATTGGTTATCGCAGATGCCCAGGCCAGCTTCAATACCACCACTTCACTTATGGTAGGTGCCAGCGTTTTGGCCGTAGCACTGGTCATTATCGCCTGCATACGGTTTAACGGTATGCTGAACAGAGAAATGATCACAAAGATCCACGATATGCTGCTTCAGGTACAGCGGCTTGCCAAGGGAGAGCTTTCTCTGGATCTTGACATTGCCTGCAACAGTCAGGAGCTGATCGAATTCAGAGATGCTCTAAAATTCTCCACGGAAGAGCTGTCACGATATGTCCATGTTATCAGTGATCTGATGGCAGAATATGCGGAGGGGAATTTTACCGTCACCTCAGATGTTCAGTTCCTGGGGGATTTTGAACGGATTCAGCAGTCCATCACTACCTTTGCGGAGAATATGGTTTCCACCGTTAAGAATATTCAGCGGGTAGCGGAACAGGTCTCCGGTGCCTCCTCACAGATCGCCGAAAGCTCCAATGAGCTGGCCACCGGAGCAACGGAACAGGCCGGTGTTACACAGGAGCTGTCTGCCACCATTACCAATGCCACAGAGGAATTAAACAACAGTGCCGACATTGCTCAGGAATGCAGTCTCACCATCCGGAATACGGGAGAAGAGATCGTCAAGGGAAATCAGAAGGTGTTGGATATGGTGCAGTCCATGAACGAGATCAGTGAGTCCTCCGAAAAGATCAGTAAGATTATCTCTACCATCAACGATATTGCTTCCCAGACCAATCTGCTGGCACTGAACGCCTCTATTGAGGCCGCCAGAGCCGGAGAGGCAGGACGGGGCTTTGCGGTGGTTGCGGATCAGGTATCCGTTCTGGCCGCCGAAAGTGCGGAGGCTGCCAAGGAGTCCAACGTACTGATTCAGGCTTCTCTGGAAGCCGTCAACAAGGGTACCGTGGTTGCCGGCGACACAGCCAAACAGCTGGAGCGCGTGGTTCAGGATTCCGAGCAGGTAACAAAGGTAATCGGCGATATGGCGGACAATCTGCGCGTACAGCTGGAAGGCTTCCAGCAGATTATCAGCGGTGTGGATCAGATCAATGACGTGGTGCAGACCAACTCCGCTCTTTCGGAGGAAAGTGCAGCAGCCAGCCAGGAGATGAATACGCAGGCAGAATCTCTCAAGGAGATGATGGATCAATTTAAGGTATAAGGAGTAAGTGAGATAAGAAAGCTTCTCTGAAGTGATAAAACAATGAAGCAATAGCTCAAAGAATCCCTACCTCTGTCCGAATGTCAAAAAAAAGATTTTTAAAGAACAAAGTTGGTTGGCATGGCTTCCATCGAATACAGAGCCTATCACTCATATATGTTAACGCTCACGGCGCGTCCAGACATCCCTGTCTGACGCGCCTTTGCCGTACCTCCATGTACGGCAAGAGC
>JAFQLB010000048.1 GCA_017396675.1 Lachnospiraceae bacterium | reverse complement strand
CCCACCACACAGGCTCCGTGTTCTGTCACGCCTTCCTTTGTCCGAAGAAGGATCTCCTGTGTGAGAAACGGTCTGGCACTGTCGTGAATAAAAACATACTCACTCTCCCCGACCGCTGCCAATCCGTGATATACGGAGTGATACCGCTCCCGTCCTCCGGCTACGATGGCTTTCACCTTATCAAATCCATAAGACTCCACGATCCGGCGTCTGCAGTACTCCTCTTCTCCTTTTCCCGTTACCAGGACCACACTGTCCACAAAGCTTTCCTGAAAGGCTTTCAGAGAATAGTACAACATAGGCTTCTCACGAAGCAGCAAATATTGCTTCTGCGTGTCGCTCTCCATACGGCTGCCCCGTCCCGCCGCCAGACAAATCGCTGTAAAACGCGGCTCATTCACCGAAATCTCTCCCCTTCTCATATTTTCTCTCCCAGTTTCAGACCCGGTACCGCATTCAGATCATACCCGTGACGCACACCCTTCATATACTCATAGTAGCCTGCCACGCCGATCATTGCGGCATTATCCGTGCAGTAAACAAGGGAAGGAGAACAGAAGGTTATCTTTTCTTCCCTGCAGGCGGCAATCATTGCTTCCCGCAGATGAGAATTGGCTGCCACCCCTCCCGCAATGGCAAAGGACTTTGCCCCGTACTTCCTGACGGCATGCATGGAATGCTCCACCAATACATCTACCACGGCCTTCTGGAAGGAAGCAGCCACATCTGCCTGACAGATTGTTTTCCCCTGCATGGTGCAGCTGTTTAAATAGTTCAGCACCGCAGATTTCAGCCCACTGAAGCTAAAATCCAGCTCACTGTCTCCTACCCTGGCTCTTGGAAAATGAACAGCCTCCGGATTTCCTTCCCTTGAGATCCGATCAATCTTGGGACCTCCGGGATACCCCAGACCGATGGCCCTTGCCACCTTATCGAAGGCTTCTCCCGCAGCATCATCTCTCGTGCGGCCCAGGATCTCATATTCTCCGTAATCCTTCACATTCACAAGATGAGAATGCCCTCCTGACACCACAAGACAGATAAAGGGCGGCTTCAGCTCTTTGTTCTCAATATAATTGGCACAGATATGACCTTCTATGTGATGTACTCCGATAAGCGGCTTTTTTAATGCAAAGGCCAAAGCTTTGGCTGCAGACACGCCCACCAGCAGTGCCCCCACCAGTCCCGGACCGCAGGTAACGGCAATGGCGGTGATCTGATCCAGCCCCACACCCGCCTCTACAAGCGCCTGCTGGATCACCTGATTGATCCTTTCGATATGTTTTCGGGAGGCCAACTCCGGAACCACACCGCCGTAGATGGTATGCAGATCAATCTGTGAAGAGATCACGTTGGAAAGCACCGTTCTTCCGTTTTTTACAACGGCTGCCGCCGTCTCATCGCAGGAGCTTTCAATGGCAAGAATCCAAACATCCTTTTGCTCCGCACATTCTCTACCCTTCATTCTACCTGTGTCGTCCATATTATATTACGCCCTCCGGCATATTTTCCGCCAAATCCCAGCCGTAGATCTTCCAATGCTTCTCTTCATCCAGACGCAGCAAAAAAACTTCCTCTATGGTCTGTGTGGCGGAACTGCCCACGGTCAGAAAATAATTACAGTACAGTCTTGCAAACTGATATCCGTCCTGCGTAAACTCATAGACATCCGTGCTGGAGGAAATGGAATATCCGGTAATGGCCTTTCCGGACTCCTTGAATCCCACAATCTCGCTCCTTAGATCCTCCAGATATTCGCTTTCTTCTTTTTCCTGCACCAGCTCATCGTCATACAGCTCTCTGATCTTGTATGCCAGCTGTGTCAGTTCCTCTTCCGTGTATTCCTCATTGTAGAAGCATTCTGTAATCTCACTGTAGTACTTGACAACTTCCTTGGGGGTCTTGGGATAGTTGCGCTCCAGATCCCTGAGCAGCACAGTCTGCACCTCCGTCAAAACCAACTCTTCCGGTTCCTTGTACTTCCCACTTCTGGCATTGACCATAAAAAAAGCGATCAGAACCAACAGCACCGCAAGAAAAAGAAAAAAAGTTCCCCTGGGTGTTTTGAATCGACTGGTATCCATACTTCTCATTCTCATTGGCATTCCTCCTCACAAAACAGCAGCTCTTCTGTCATGCCGTCCTTACCTGCACAGGCCTGACGAAAGATCTTTCTTACCTCTCCCATATATTCCTCCGGATACGTCAGGGAGGGACTGAAATGCGTCAGCCACAGTCTGCTCACTTCGGCTTTTTTTGCCAGCAGAGCAGCTTCCTCAAAGGTCATGTGCTTATATTCCCTGGCCTTGGCTTTTTTCTCCGGCTCTCCGTACATCCCCTCGCAGATAAACAGATCCGCATGCTTTACATGCTCTGCAATGCTGTCCGTAGGACGGGTATCCGTACAGTAGCTCAACTTAATTCCCTTTCTGGGCGCTCCCAACACCATATCCGGCGTATACTGCCTGCCCTCGATCTCAAGCGTTTCTCCCCTCTGAAGTCTCCCCCAGTAGGGCTTGTCCAGACCCAGGGCGGCCGCCTTCTCCGGCAAAAATCTTCCTTTTCTGTGGATCAGAATATTATATCCGTAGCATACTACATTGTGATTTACCTTGTAGGCTTCTATGGTAAGATCCCCCATGGAAATGCTCTGGCTGACCTGCGTCAGCTCCAGAAATTCCAAGGGGAAGGGCAGCTCCGGTGCAATGACCCGAAGCGCATTGACCACTCTGGTCAGTCCTTTGGGACCTATCAGCAGGAGCGGCTCTGTACGTTCTGCGTTCCCCATGGTAAGCAGCATTCCGGGCAGACCGCTGATGTGATCGGCATGATAATGGGTAAAGCAGATGACGTCTATGGGTTTGGGACTCCATCCCTTCTCCTTCATAGCGATCTGCGTACCCTCTCCGCAGTCGATCAATATACTTTTTCCGTTATATCTTGCCATCAAAGAGGTGAGCCAGCGATATGGCAGCGGCATCATACCTCCCGTTCCCAATAGGCATACATCCAACATTGCTTCTCTTTTCTCCCAAGTGCTCCAATTGTTCCAATTGTTCCCACCGACTCGCCTTTCGGAAAATCACAAATATTCTCTCGTCTCCGTGATCTCTGCGGGATGGGAAAATCCATCGATCCAGCCGTCAAAACATGCTTCACATAAATCAAAGGTATATATAAATCCGTCTTTTTTACTGAAATAATCAAAGGGATACTCCGAATGAAAGCATCCTTCTTTCAAGATGCCGTCTTCCACCTTCAACCGCTTTCCGCATTGATTACAAATAACCTCTTTCAGCTTCCGTTCTTTTGTTTCTATTTCCCGATACATTCTCATAGGCATGGAAATCCTTTCTTTGTGGCCATTTTCGGCCACACTGCTACAGTATACTACAGTTCCTCTCTGTCTGCAGTGGTAATTGTTCCATGCATTGCCTATCTCTTCCACATGATCAGCGCATCTTCCCTGGGTTTTTCGTAAAAATTCCTGCGGATCCCCTCTGTCACAAATCCCAGCTTCTCATACAGACCGATGGCCGCATGATTGCTCTGCCTGACTTCCAGCGTAAAGCTCCCTGCTCCCATCTGCCTTCCTCTGCGCATCAGTTCTCTTATCATGGAATATGCGATACCCCTTCTTTGAAAAGCCGGGGCTACCACAACGTTGGTGATCTCACCCTCCCCCAGGATGTGCCGCAGACCGCAGGAAGCCGCTATCTGACCGTCTGCAACGGCCACCAGATAACAGGCATCTTTCTTTTCTATCATTTCCAAAAAGGATTCTCTGTGCCAGGGCATGGAAAAAGCCTCCTGTTCCAAAAGGCAGACCGCATCCACTTCCCTTTCTGTCAAAGGCCGGATCTGAAGGTTCATACGCCCTCTCCTTCTCTTTCCAGGGCTTCCCGGGCCAGGCGCTGATTCCTCTCCCGTTCCGCCTGTGAAAGCCGTAAGTATTCCGGACGATGCTCCTTTGGATCACAAAATCTGCCTTCCTCCGCATACACAAAGGCCAGACTTCCTATGGAGGCTGCTCTCTGACGATTGCAGCTTGCAGGAGCGAAGCTGTAAGGCACACGCAGAAGCTTTCGCAGCTGCTGTTGAAAGACGGGAACGCCGTCTCCCAGAAATACCACCTCTTTTTCTTCTGCATTGACCTTTTCTATGATCTCCTCCAAGGGTACAGCGCACTGCGGCACGACCTCGCAAAGGCGATATCTTTCCTTCTCCTTTACAAATCGATAGAGACCCGTATACGTCTGATTTCTCCTGGCATCCATCAGGGGACAAACAAGACCTGCCGCACCGTAGAGGTTGTATGCCAGGCCTTCCAGGGTGGGAACCCCGATCAGCGGCTTCCCCAAAGCCTGTCCCAGTCCTTTGGCCGTAGCGGAGCCGATCCGAAGTCCGGTAAAAGAACCCGGTCCTGCGCAAACCGCTATGGCATCGATCTCTTTCAGATCCAGTTCCACCATCCGGCTGATCTCATCCAGCATCGGCAGCAGCGTCTGTGAATGTGTCTTCTTATAGTGAACGGTATATTCCGCAATGCAGGTATCCTCCGTCAGTACAGCCACACCTGCCACCAGGCCTGAGCTTTCTATTGCAAGTATTTTCATTGTCTGCTCTTCTCCCGTTATCTGCCCTCTCCCGTAGGAAGCCCGCTTCCCTCCAGTAGGATTCTTCGATATTCAAATCCCCTTTCCGGATTCTTTTCTATGGTGATCTTATAATATGCTTCCGGCAAAATTTCCTCCACCAGCTCTCCCCACTCGATCAGAGTGACTCCGTCTGAGTAAAAATACTCCTGATAGCCGATCTCTTCCATCTCCTCAATATCCCCGATACGATACACATCAAAGTGATAAAAAGGCAGACGGCCGTCTTCATAAATCTGAACAATGGTAAAGGTGGGACTGGAAACACAGTCCTGAATACCAAGACCTGCCGCAACCCCCTGGCTCAGCATCGTTTTTCCCGCTCCCAAATCTCCCGTCAGTACATATACGTCTCCGGGCTGCGCTCTTTCTCCGATTTTTTTTCCTGCTTCAAAGGTATCTTTTTCCGTAAAGCTGTCTATCACCATAGGATGGCATCCTCCCGTATCCATCTGCATGCCGCGCCGGGGAAACAGATGCCCTGAAAAGCCGCCTGCCCTAACCTACGCTATAGAGTGAATATACCATATTGCAGAATTCATTGCAAATGTAATCCAAATCCTCTATTCCGCTCCGGAATCCTCCGGTGCTGCCTTTGCCTGGGTCAGAGAATTGGATATGGCATTCAGCAATACCATGGAGGTATACTGGTTGTCATCGGAATAGGTCACATTGTCAACGGACTGCTGCTTCAGAATCTGTGCGGACAGTTCCTCCAGGGCAGGCTCGATCAGCGGGTACATGGCAGATACGGATTCCTCCAGATGTTCCAGGCTGATGGAAGCAATGGAATCACTGTCCACCACCACTACCACATCCACCGTATTACCCCCCAGCTCCAGAGATGTGGTGTACTTGCCCGGAGTATAGAGTGCCGCAGCCTCCGGTTCCTCTTTGACCGAAAACATCATGACCAGAATGACCACAAACAAAATTCCAAGAAGCAGAAAAATCCCGGTATAAACCAATTCCTTTAAGTGTAATACGACAATTTTGGCTTTCTTATTCATGACAGACTCCTTTTTCTCACCAGAACATAATGTGTAAACAGGGCTTCTCCGAAAGGGATGCTTCGGTGAAGCACCCTCTGTTTTATCTGTTTTTATCATCATACGTTCCGTTCCCGTAAAATATAACCGGAGTTTTCACAAAAAAGATTTCGGGCAGAATAATCCCGTCAATTATTTTTTATCAGCATCCTGTTTCTGCTACATTAACAATGCCAAAACCCCCTCCTGATTCTGGTCGGAGCCTGATAACATGGAGATGCCCGCCTGTTTTATAATGTTTAGATTACTGTATGCCACCATTTCCTCGGCCATATCTGTATCTCGTATACGACTCTCGGATGCATGGGTATTTTCTATCACATTGTCAAGATTCAAAACCGTGTGCTCAAGACGATTCTGATAGGCTCCCAAGGCAGATCGTTGGTTTGCCACTCTGTTCAGCGCATATCCGATGATGTCAATGGATTCCTCAGCCTTTTCCATGGTACTGATATTCACCTGATCCACCCCCAAAGCCGCTGCATTGACAGCCTCGATATGTATTGTCATATGCTCTCCCGCTTCGCTTCCTATCTGCAGCTGCAGACCGCCGAAAAAGCTGCTTCCTTTGCTTCTTCCATAGGCAGCTCCCACTCCTGAGGTCGTCCCTGAATCTGCTCCGCCGGACACGTTCCCGCCACCCGGCACAGTCCCACCCGGTGTGGTTCCACCGCCCGATGTATTCCCGTATCCGGATATACCGGACTGAGTGCTTCCCCCTCCCGCCATAACGGGATATCCGTCAGGGTAGATATTATTTACATAGATATAGTCAGTATTCAATAAAAAAGAGGTATTTGAGGATGGTGTGTCCGGGAGCAGATCTATCTGCCCTAAGTTATTGTTTACCAGAGCTCCTCTCCCACTTCCCGTCTCTGTCATCAGATTTTTTACAAATGCGGCTCCGTCCGCGGCAAAGCCGGTTTCAAAATCACGCAGCCCACCATAAGAAGTATGCTCCCGGAGAACCTGATCCAGACTCTTTCCGCTCTTGATCCCATTTAGCAAACGATCCATCCCCTCCGCAATATGAGCCTCCTCCATAGAACTTCCTCCATAGGCAAGATATCCCAGATACATGGCTGCCAGATAGCCCGTGGCATACTGGGAAGCGGAAGTGCCGGAAGCAAGACTTTTGTCCGGGCTTCCAAGTGCCGCTTCAATGTCTGCTTCTCCCATGGACTCGTTCAACAGAAGACCGCCTCTGGAACGTACCCAATCCATACCTCCTCCTGCCATCTGCGCCGTTCCTTCCACAAACCAGGACGGAAAGGCATCCCCATAATTGGCATTGGCGTCCATCCCCACCATGCCCCTTGTAAGGGATTCCATCATCAACGCATGCATCATCTCATGGGTGATGGTAGCTTCCACGTTCCGTCTGGACGCATCCGTCAATGTACCGTCTCCGTTCAGGCTAATAGGGCTCAGATTCACTCCCATGGTAAATTCCAATTCAAATCGAATGGGTACTGTATTCCAGTAGCTTGGTCTCACACCCACATAAGCCAGAGTAGGATCGGAATCATTCTCATATATCGTAAGGCCGATTCCTATGCTCATATCCTCCAGATAGCCAAAGGTATCATCAAAGGTATCCATCAGTGCGGAAACCGCATGAGGAACAATCTCATTTTTTAAGGCAGACTTCAGTACATCATGCCCGGGTGCTCCGGGATAGAGAGGATCCGGCTCATGGTCCACATCTATGGCCAAATACGTTATACTTCCCGAGGAAGTCCGCAAAGGCACAACGTCTGTTTTCGCTGTCAATGGCTTGTCCGGCAATCTTGTATATGCCTCTCCTCCGGAAAGACTTCCGTCCAGCAACTTCCTGTCATTAAAGGTTGTGGTATGAGCCACCCTGTCAATCTCCCGGATAATCTGGTTCACCTCTGCCTGCAGATGCAACCGATCCTGGGCGCTGTTGGTTCCGTTGGCTGCCTGTATCGCCAATTCATTCATACGCTGCAGCATATCCTGCACCTGATGGAGGGCTCCTTCAGCAGACTGCACCAGGGATATCCCATCCTGTGCATTGGCTGATGCCTGCGTCAGACCACGGATCTGGCGTCGCATTTTTTCACTGATAGCAAGGCCGGCAGCATCGTCTGCAGATCGATTGATTCTGTATCCCGAGGACAATTTTTCGACGTGCTTCGCCGCTCTGTCCGTAACAAGGGACAGCATTCTCTGCTGATTCATCGCCGATAGGTTATGTCTGACTACCACTTCTTTCCCTTTCCGTTTCTACAGCATTCGTCAAGATCCGGCATGAAGCTTAAGACACCGTTGAAAGTCCGCTCCGGCTTCCGGTGGCACTCTGCCGTAATTCATGTGTTCTCCCTGCAGCGTCCATTTGCACAAAAAAGCAGAATCATCGTCTATCCCTTTTTCCACAGTAAAATAAGAGATATGTTGAAACTCACGGTCAAAGAGCAAAAAGCCGCAATAACACAACGGAGCCTTTTCCGGTAGCGGAAAGCCCAGACGGATTCCCGTCAGCTCATCGTTCTCCAAAAGCACTGTCACATCAAACTGATCCTCTTGATATGGATTTTTCACGTCTTCCGATGCAAATACACCTGAGATCATCCTGAAAAGCAAAGCTCTTTGATTCTCCGAATCCTTCAGTTCCTTCACAAATTCGCCTGTATTTCTCAACAGTCTCACAGGAAGCAAGGTATGCTCAAACCTGTAACGGATCTGATAGCTATTCATCTTCCAAGCCCTCTGCCTCCTTCAGCCAAAGTGCTGCCACGGCGTCGGAAGGCATCATCAGACCTCCTCTGGGAGAAAGGGACAGACTTCCCGTCTTTGGTCCGTCGGGCAGGCAGGAGCGCTTAAACTGCTGAGCAAAGAAACGTCGGCAAAACACCTTCAGCCAATGCCGTATGGTCTGTCTGTCATATTGATCCTGGAAGGCTCCTGCTGCAATCCTGTCGATTTTGGAAGGAGAAAAGCCACTGCGAAGCATATGGTACAGGAAGAAATCATGAAGCTCGTAGGGTCCCACCAGATCCTCCGTCTTCTGTGAAATCGTTCCCTCCACAGGCGGCAGAAGTTCAGGGCTGACAGGCGTGTCAAGTATATCCAGCAGCGTCTTCTTCAGCTCTTCTTCCCCGCAGGTATCTGCATAATGCCGTACCAAATAGCGAATCAGTGTCTTTGGAACACCTCCGTTGACACCGTACATAGACATATGATCTCCGTTGTAGGTTGCCCATCCCAAAGCCAACTCCGACAGGTCGCCCGTACCTATAACGAGCCCTCCCGTCTGATTGGCGATGTCCATCAGCACCTGGGTCCTCTCCCTTGCCTGCGCATTTTCATAGGTTACGTCATGGTTCCCCGGATCCTGTCCGATATCACGAAAATGCGTCAGCACAGACTCCCTGATATCCACCTCCCGCAGAGAAGCGCCCAATGCTTTGGCCAGTCGGCAGGCATTGTCATAGGTTCTGTCTGTGGTGCCGAAGCAGGGCATGGTAACGGTTTGTATCTGCTCTCTGGGCAAGCCCAGCAGATCAAAAGCACCCGCTGTCACAAGCAGTGCCAAAGTCGAATCCAGACCGCCGGATACCCCAACCACTGCCTGTCGGCTTCCCGTATGCCGCAGTCTCTTTTTCAGTCCCTGTATCTGTATCCGGAAAATATCTTCACAGCGCCGGGCCCGAGCTTCTTTGTCTTTGGGCACGAAAGGAAGTGCATCGTATGTGCGCTTCAATTCACATTCCTTCAGTGTGAGAGAAAAACAAACCCTGCGGTAGCTTCCTGCGGGCGCAAAGCAGGCGGCCCTCTTTTTTCTCTCATGGGTCAGGCGGAAAAGATCGATCTCCGTCATTGTTTTTCCCACGGAAAAGTCTTCTCCCTCCGCCAGTAATTCTCCGCATTCCGCGATCAGTCTGCGGCCGGCAAATACCATGTCCTGAGTGGATTCTCCCTCCCCTGCATCGGCGTGCAGATAAGCGGCCGTCAGCTGACGGCTGTGAAGCTTAAGCTTCTGCCTTAAAAGCTGATCCGCCGTCACCGTCTCTGCCATGGCAGACAAATGAACGATCACGTTGGCTCCGGCACAGGTCAGTCCCAGGGAAGGCGGCATGACAGCCCACAGATCCTCTCCGATCTCGCAGCCGATGACCAGCTGCTCCCTTTCCCTGCACTGCAGCAGGATCCGGCTTCCAAAGGGAATCTCATACCCAAAGGGAGTCACCCTCTCCTCTGTTCCCGACGGCAGGGAATCTCTTCCCCAAGGGGACGGATATTCTCCGGTAAAATACCTTCCCTTTCCGTTATCCGCCGTATCCGGGACATAGGTTTGTGGAATCAGGGCAAGCACTCTGCCTCCTTGCAGGGCGGCAGCCACATTGTACAGCTTCCCATCCTTTTCCCAGGGAAGTCCCACAAAGATCAAAGCCTCCGTCTCTGCTGTCTGCTCTGCCAGACTGCGAAGCTGATTTCTGCATTCCTCCAGCATATGGTGAAACAAAAACAAATCCTGGCAGGTGGCTGCGGACAGACACAGCTCCGGCAACACGATGATGCCGGCACCTTCGGCGGCGCAGTCACGAATGCCCTGCAGAATCTGTCGGGCATTATATTCCGGATCGGCCACCCGCACCTCCGGTGTTACCGCCGCCACTTTCACATAACCATGCTGCATAATTTTCACCCCTTCTTCCATATCCTTTTTAGCTCTTCCACTGTAAACGTATAATTGGTATTGCAGAAATGGCAGTTCAATTCTACATCCTTACCTTCTTCGATCAATTCCCGCAAATCCTTTCTGCCAATACTGATCAATGCCTTCTCCACTCTTGTTTTACTGCAGTTACAGTAAAATTCCACTGCCCGCTTCTCTGTCACCTCCATATCCAGTCCCGAGAGCAAAAGACCCAGAATCTCCTCCGGCGTCTTTCCTTCCTCCAGCAATGCTGTGACGGAGGAGATGTTCTGCAGATTCTTTTCCAGCTTCTCCACCACATCTTCACCGGCAAAGGGCATCAGCTGTATGATAAATCCACCCGCCTGTCTGACAGCCGCCGTTTCCCGATCCAGCAATACCCCCAATCCCACGGAGGAAGGCGTCTGCTCACTGGTGGCAAAATAATACGTCAGATCTTCTGCGATCTCACCGGTCTGAAGCGCAGTCTGCCCTACATAGGGATCCTTCAGACCCATATCCTTCATCACACTTAAGATTCCGATGCCTACGGCACCGGCTACATCCAGCTTCCCCTGACCGTTGGCAGGCAGCATCACCTCCGGTACCTTGGCATATCCCTTGACTCTGCCCATGGCATCGGCGGTAACTGTCATTCCCTGCATGGGGCCGCTTCCACTGACCTGTATGGTCAATAGGTCCTTTTCTCCCTTCAGCGTGCTTCCCATCATCACCCCTGCCGTCAGAAGACGCCCCAAGGCTGCCGTTACCACTGGGCTGGTATGATGGGCTGTCCTGGCCTTTTCCACCAGATCTCTTCCGGTTACCCCAAAGGCACGTATCT
>JAFQLB010000047.1 GCA_017396675.1 Lachnospiraceae bacterium | reverse complement strand
GCCCAGGAACACCGTCCTTCACAGGTGGCATGGAACAATCCGTAATTCTCCGTAAAAAGCAGGGAATCAATGGCCTTGGCCAGTTCAGCGGCACTGGTAGGGGTTCCGATCTGATCGTTCACCACACTTACCTTACTGCCGTTTTCCGCAAGCCGCAGCATTGTCTTGACGAAATTCTTTCCCTCTCCGTAGAGCCAGGCAGTCCGCAAAATATAGTGGCGATTGGAAAACTCCGCAACATACTTTTCCGCAGCCTCCTTCGTAACACCGTATACACTGGCGGGTGCCGTGGCGTCTGTTTCATAGTAGGCTCCCTCTTTGCTGCCGTCAAAAACGTAGTCCGTGGAAAGATGCACCAGTCTGGCTCCCGTCTCTCCCGACGCAATACTTAAGTTTCTGGCTCCCAAAGCATTTACCTGAAATGCAATATCATAATTGACTTCACAGGCATCCACTGCCGTATAGGCAGCACAATTGAGAATGGCATAAGGCTTTATCTCTCTCACCGCCTTCATCACATCATCGATCTTTGTAATGTCCAGATCTTCCACATCCGTATTAACCAGCTCCAGATCTGCCCTTTCCCTGTAAAGTGCATTGATCGCTCGTCCCAACTGACCGTTACATCCGGTTATCATTATTTTTTTCATATACCGACACACTTCCTCCACGATTATTTTTCTCATTTTACCATCATACCATTCTTTTTACCAGACATTTCCCACAGGTATTTTTACGGATTTTCGGATTCCGTAAAATTTGATGACGAAATTCTTTTTTTGTGATATAATAGCGGGAAAAATGGATCTTTGATCGAAACACAAGAAAGAGAGGTTATTATGAAAAAGTTCAGAGTCATATTCTTTCTCCTTGCCTTATCTTCCCTGCTGCTTTTCGGCTGCGGAGAGGAAGAAGCGCCGGAGGTAAGGGAGGAGGCTGTTGTGGAAGAGGCGCCCACGGAGCCTGTGGAAGAGCTGCCGGAGGAAGCGCCCGAAGAGGCCGTAAATGACGATCTTCCGCCGGAGGAGGGTATGGTACGCCACCCTCTGACCAATGAATGGGTCTACGAGGAATTGGCTTCCCAGCGTCCTGTAGCCGTTATGATCCCCAACGACAAATCCGCTCTGCCCCACTACAATCTGTCCAACGCGGACATTCTGTATGAATGTCTGGTGGAAGGCGGTATCACACGGCTGATGGCAATTTTCAGCGACTGGACCAGTCTGGAACGGGTAGGGAATATCCGAAGTGCCAGAGATTATTATATCTACTGGGCCTTTGAATGGGATGCCATATTGCTGCATGCCGGAGGCCCTTACTACATTGATGAGGTCATCGGACGTAAGGACACGCAGAATATCAACGCTCTGACAGCTCCCAACGGCGTCTACTACAGAACCACCGATCGTTCCGCCCCTCAAAACATGTATTTTGACGGTGTGGATATTTTAAAAGAGGCTAATCGTCTCAACTATCCTCTGAGTCCCCGGAGCGATAAGATCGACCCGCTGCATTTTCAGTTTACAGGCAGCGCTTCCCCTAATACTCTGGAGCAGTATGCCAATTCCGCAGTGGTAAAGAAGATCGATCTCGGCAACGCCTATCCCACTACGGGAACCTGGTTTGAATACGATCCGGAGGAGGAAGTCTATTATCGCTATCAGGACTCTTCCGGAGGGGCTCATGTGGATGCTGCCAATGACAAACAGCTTGCCTTCGATAACGTACTGATTCAGTTCACCTATCACGAAGTCAGAGATGATAAGGGATATTTGGCTTTCCAGTGTATCGACAGCACCCGGGACGGATGGTTCTTTACCAAAGGCCGCGGAATCCATGTCAACTGGACAAAGACCTCCGATTACGGTCCCACCAAATATTATGATGATGAGGGAAATGAGATCACCCTGAATACGGGAAAAACCATGATCTGCATCGTGCAGGACGGTGCTACCTTTACCTATGAGAATTAAAGAAATCCTGATTTAATCGACGATGAGATCAGAAATCCTGAAGCTGAGAGAAGTGCCGGAGGGTTGAACACCTTCCGTCCCGGAGGAATCCAACTTTGACTTTCGAGATTTATCGCCTCCTGCTTTTCAAATGCCCGTTAGCGACCCTGCACGTGAACTCACCCTTAGGAGCCCATTGATATAATCATCACAGTAGAATACAAACAGCTATCATAAGAGCGCCTTGAAAAAAGCCCGGTCATTTGCGCTTGGGAGGCACAGGCGCACAGGAGTCAGCGCGAATCGGACAGGGATGTCCGATTCAGCTTCTGTTGGAATGGACTCCAATCAGAAGCGGCGCGTCACAAATCATAATCTGTGC